>JAKOVR010000156.1 GCA_029782025.1 Actinomycetes bacterium
CCGGCCATCGGCCATGCTGGGGACCGTGGACCAGCGAGGTGCCGGGCCGGGTGGGTCCGACGGAACAGCCGTCGAGACCAGGGACGAGCCGCCGGCGCCGCGCCCGCTCACCCTGGCCCTCCTCGGCATCGGCGTCCTCGCCATCCCCGTCGGTCTGATCTTCCTCTACCTCGCGCTCACCCGGGGCGACCCCACCCCCAAGCCGGCGGCTGGGCAAGGGGTGGTCGGCGTGACGGCGAAGTTGGAGGCCCCGCAGATCGACGGCCCGTGGTCGATGGCCGCAGGGGGCGCCAGCAGGGTCACGGTCACCGCGACCCCGGGCACCGGCGGCGCCGGGGCCGGGTGGTCGCTGGCGACGCCCGCGGTCGAGGGCGGGCTGGCGGTCCGGGGCGGCCGGATCCAGACCTTGGCCGTGCAGGCCGACCTCCGGCAGGGCGCCGCCGGCGGCTCGGTCCCCGATGACAGCGCGGCGCTGCGCCGTGCCCCGCTGGTCCGTCTCCGGTTCGATGCCGACGCCAACCTGTCGCCACCGCTCGAGGAGGGCGACCGCCGGACGGTCACGCTCGACGGCGAGGTGACGGTCAACGGCATCACCCGGCCGGCCCGACTCGAGGTCGGGATCACCGCCCGGCGCGACGGCACGTGGACGCTCACGGTCGACGGCCGGACCCGCGTGACCGCAGCCGACGTCGGTCTCGACCGATTGCCCACCGGAACGACGCAGCTCGATGTGGCCCTGGACCTCCGCCTCGTCCAGGGTGGGCCCACGGTCACCATCGCCCGCGACATCACGGGCGGGACGACGCCGGGCACGGGGGGCGCAGGGTGAGGTCGGGATGACCTCGGACGCCCGCCGGGACCAGCGCCGCGCCGACCTCCGCTCGTGGTTGGTGCGGTACCGGGACTCGCTGCGCTGGAACCTGCCCTACTGGCCCATGATGGTGGTGAACGTGGCCATGTGGGGCCTGCTCCCGGCCCAGCGGTACTTCTCCGACGCCGACCTCCGCGGCATCGGCGTCCTGCAGGAGGAGTGGAAGACCATCCGACGCGAGCTCGACGAGGTCCTCGAGGACCGGGAGGGGATCCCCGGGTTCCAGGAGGTCGACCCGGGGCAGCGCCGGCTCACCGACGACAACAGCTGGCGGACCTTCGTCTTCCGCTTCGCCGGCCGCGACTGCGAGCCCAACCGGCAGCGCTGCCCGGAGACCGCCGCCCTCCTCGACCGGGTCCCCGGCATCTACCTCGCCATGTTCTCGATCCTCGAGCCCGGCGCCCGGATCCCGCTGCACGCGGGAGCGATCAAGGGCCTCGTCCGCTACCACCTCGGCCTCGTCGTGCCGACCGGCGAGGGGTGCTGGATCGAGATCTCCGGCGTGCGCCACACCTGGGCCGAGGGCGAGTCGCTGGCCTTCGACGACACCTACCCCCACCGCGTGCGCAACGACACCGATTCGGTCCGCGTCGTGCTCTTCCTCGACGTGGAGCGTCCGATGCCGTGGCCGTGGCTGGGCCGGTTCAACCGCTGGGTCCTGGCCCGCCTCACCGCCTCGAAGCGGATCCGCACCGCGGTCGAGCGGGCCGAGCGCGCCGCCACCTGATCGACCCGACCGGCAGCCGGGCCAGGCGGGATCGGGAGCGCCGGCTCAGGCCTCCCGGGCCATGTTGGCGAACTTGGTGTAGTGGTCGAGGAAGGCCAGCCGGGCGACACCGGTGGGGCCGTTGCGGTGCTTGGCCACGATGATCTCGGCCGTGCCCCGGTCGGGCGACTCCGCGTTGTAGACCTCGTCCCGGTAGATGAACATCACCACGTCGGCGTCCTGCTCGATCGAGTTGTGGACCACGATCCCTTCGGCGACGAAGTTGTGGGTGCCGAGCACCGTGGCGTCGTAGACCGGCTCGGGGCCGAGTTCGGTGATCGACACGATCGTGTCCCACGCGACATCGCTGGTGGCCAGATCGGCGAGCATCCGGTCCGGGACCACCGAGGCCAGGCGAGCGAGATCGGCGCGGCTCAGCTCGTTGGCGTAGAACGATTCGACGAAGTCGTCGACCCCGAGGCGCTCCTCCAGATCGTGGAGCGACAGCCCCTGGTTGGGGAGCAGCTTGCGCACGTAGCTCCAGAGCTCCCGGGGGACGCTGTCGGCCACCGGGTCGGGGTCGACACCGACCGACGCCGGCCACGCGCCGGCGCGGGGCACGGCGATCCGGTCGCCGACATCGAGCTTCTCGAGCGGGAACCACCCCTCGAGGGCCAGGAACGGGTGGTTGCCGCTGGCCTTGATGGCCCGGCCCGAGGCGGTGCGCAGCTCGTAGACCACCTTGACGCCGCTCGGGAAGACGTGGGTCATCTCGCCTCGCACCAGCCCGAGCCGTTCGTCGAGCGTCCACACGGGGATGTTGCGCTCGCCCCGCGCCAGCAGCTCGCCGAGCGTGACCTCGCGGCCGTCGTCGGCCCGCGTGATGCGGGTGTCGACGGTGAGGCAGCCCGACTCGCGGAGGTCGGCCAGCATCGGGCGCTTGTCGGCCCGCTGCTCGAGCTGCCGGCTGAGCTGGCTCAGGGCCACGACCGGGCACTCGAGCTCGCGGGCGAGGATCTTCAGACCGCGGCTGATCTCGGACACTTCGACCTGGCGGTTCTCGGCCGAGCTCCGGCCGGTCATGAGCTGGAGGTAGTCGACCACCACGAGCCCGAGATCGCCGACCTTGCTCTTCAAGCGGCGGGCCTTCGACCGGATCTCCATGATCGTGAGGTTGGGGTTGTCGTCGATCCAGATCGGGGCCTCGGCCAGCCGGCCGGTGGCGTGGGCGATCTTGCCCCAGTCCCGCTCGTCGAGGTTGCCCGTGCGGAGCCGCTTCGAATCGACCCGCGCCTCGGCGCAGAGGATGCGCTGGGTGAGCTCGAGCTGGCTCATCTCCAACGAGAAGATCAGGACGGGCCGGTTGGCCTCCAGCGCGGCGTTGGCGGCGATCGACAGGGCGAACGCCGTCTTGCCGGCGGCCGGGCGGGCGCCGATGACGTAGAGGGCGTTGGGCTGCAGCCCGGCCAGCACCTCGTCGAGCGACACGAACCCCGTGGGCAGCCCGGTGATGCCGGCGCCCCGCTCGTAGAGCTGCTCGAGGCGATCGAGGTTGGCGTCGAGCAGGTCGCGGATCTCGGCCATCGAGTCGGTCACCCGGTGCTGCGCCACCTGGAACACCAGGGACTCGGCGTGATCGACCGCCTTGATCACGTCGTCGGGCATCTCGTAGCCGATCTCGGCGATCTCGCCCGCCACCCCGATGAGCCGCCGCAACAGGGCGTGCTCCTCGACGATCCGGGCGTAGCGCGCCGCGTTCGACGTGGCCGGGGTGCGGGTCTGGAGCGAGACGAGCGTGGCCGTCCCGCCGATGGCGTCGAGGAGGTTGGCCCGCCGGAGCTCCTCGGCCACGGTCACGGCGTCGACCGGCTCACCCGCCGCGTGCAGCGAACAGACCGCGTCGAAGATGTGGCCGTGCGCCGGCTTGTAGAAGTCGTCGCTCCCCACCCGCTCCGTCGCGAACGAGATCGCCTCCCGCGAGAGCAGCATGGCCCCCAGCAGCGATTCCTCGGCATCGAGGTTGTGCGGGGGGACGCGGCCCCCGCCGCGCGGGGCCTGCTCACGGGGTCGATCGTCGGGACTGCTCATGGAACCACCACACTGCCGGGCGCGGCCTGGGGATCGCTAGGGGGATTACCCCCACCCTGCCCGTGGATAGCCCCCCCGTTTCCGGTGGACAGCCATGGGGACAGCCCTGGGGACAACCCGTCGACGGCGCGGCACCGCATGGACCGAGGATACGGAGGGGGTGCGACGCGTAAGCGGACCCCGGACGCGAAGGAGCGCCGACCCGAGGGCCGGCGCTCGCCGCGACGTGCCGGCCGATGGGCCGGTCGCCGGTCGACCGGTCAGGCCGGGACGACCTCGATGTTGAGCGCGAACTGCACGTCGCTGTGGAGCCGGGCCGTGACGCTGTGGGCGCCGAGCGACTTGAGCGGCTCGGGCAGCACGATGTGCTTGCGGTCGAGCTCGGCACCGGTCTGGGCCTTCACCGCGTCGACGATCTCGGCCGAGGTGACCGAACCGAACAGCTTCCCCTCCTCGCCCGCACGGGCGGGGATGGTGATGGTGGCGGCCACCAGCACCCGGGCGATCTCCTCCGCCGACGAGCGGTCGGCGGCGTCCTTGAGGGCGCGGGCCTTGCGCATGCGCTCGGCCTGGGCCTCGATGCCGGGGCCGGCCGTGACCGCCATCCCCCGCGGGACCAGGAAGTTGCGGGCGTAGCCGTCGGCCACATCGACGATGTCGCCGCGCTTGCCCACACCTTCCACATCGGAACGGAGCAGCAGCTTCACGCTTCGACCTCCACGGCTCCGGTCTCCTCGGCAGGAGCGGCGTCGGTGGCCACCGCCGTCTCGAGCGTGGCCTCCTCGTCCCGGTTGCGGCGCGGGCGGTCCTCGCCGTCGCGATCGCGATCTCCCCGCTTGCCACCCCGCTGGGTGATCACCCGGTTGGTGTAGGGCAACAGCGCCATCTCACGAGCGTTCTTGATCGCCTTGGCGATCTCGCGCTGCTGCTGGTTGTCGTTGCCGGTCACTCGGCGGGCCCGGATCTTGGCCCGGTCGGACATGAACTTGCGGAGCAGGTTCACGTCCTTCCAGTCGACGTACTCGACCTTCTCCTGGGTGAGGACGCTCACCTTCTTGCGCCGACGACCGGAGTCCTTCGGCTTCATTCGCTTCACGGGCTTGCCCATCAGAACGGCTCCTCGTCGTAACTCGCATCGTCGTAGTTCCCGCCCCCGCCGTTGCCCCCGCGGTTCCCACCGCGACCACCACCGCCGCCGCCACCACCACGGCTCCCGCCGTCGTCGGACCGCTCGGCCCGGTGGATGTCGGCCGTGGCCCAGCGCAGGCTGGGGCCGATCTCGTCGGCGATGACCTCCACCGACCGGCCCTTCTTGCCGTCCTGCCCCTCCCAGTCGCGGATCTGCAGGCGGCCCACGACGATGGCGCGGGTCCCCTTGCTGATCGTGTCGCCGACGTTCTCGCCGAGCTGACCGAAGGCGACGATGTCGAAGAACGACACCTCTTCGTCCCACTCGTTGGAGTTGCGGTTCATCTTGCGGTAGTTGACCGCGAGCCCGAACCGGGCGACGGCCATGCCCGAGTTCGAATACTTCATCTCCGGATCGCGCGTGCAGTTCCCCACCAGCGTGATCTGGGCACCGTTGACAGCCATTGGCGTCCCTTTCCCTGAGCCGGCGTTACGCCGGCGACCCGGCCAGCAGGCCGCGACGCGCGGCCTCGTGATCGGGCAGACGGATGAGCTTGTGGCGGACGACGACGTCGTCCAACCGGAGCATGCGCTCGACGTCGTGGAGGTTCGAGGCCGAGGTGACGATCTCGAGCACGACGTAGACGCCTTCCCACTTCTTGTTGATCTCGTAGGCGAAGCGTCGCTTGCCCCACTTGTCGGTGGACTTGACCTCGCCGGCCGAAGCGGTGACGAGAGAACCGACCTGGGAAAGGATGCGGTCGAGGGCGGCGTCATCGGCGTCGCCCTCGAGGATGATCATGAGCTCATAGGCACGTAGCACGCGCCGGCACCTCCCTGTGGACCCGGCTGGAACCGGGGCCCCGGTCCTTCCGGGGCAGGGTCTGAAATTGACCGCGCGACCCTAGTGGGTCTCGGCTCGCCCGCAAAAAGGGCGGGTCGAGACCCGGGGGGCCGGACGGCATCCCGTGGGGCATCCCGTGGGGCATCGGGAGGACCGGCGGGCCGGCCATCACCATCCCCACTGTCGCGCCGGGGTGTGACAACTTCGCCGGCCATACTTCCCCCGTGCCCCTCTGGACCCGCCCGGCCCGCGCCGTGACCGCCCTGGTCGGCGCCACGCTGCTCGCCTCCGCGGCCTGCGGTCGGTCGGGGACACCGACCGCGGCCGAGCGGCCGGCCGCCACCCTGCCGCCGCTGGTGGGCAACGGGCCCGGCCCGACCATCGCCCGCCTCCGGCCCGAGGTCGTCGCCACCCACCCCCACGACCGGGCGGCCTTCACCGAAGGCCTCGTCCTCGACGGGTCTCGCCTCTTCGAGAGCGTCGGCCTGAAGGGCAAGTCCGACGTCCGCGAGGTCGACCTCGCCACCGGTGAGGTGCGCCGGCGGCAGGCCACCGACGACCGGTACTTCGGCGAGGGGCTGGCCCTCGTCGGCGACCGGCTCGTGCAGCTCACCTGGCAGGAGCACACCGCGCTGGTGTGGGGCCGCGACGACTTCGCCCTGCGGGCGTCGCTCCCCTACGACGTCGAGGGGTGGGGCCTCTGCTACGACGGGACCCGCCTCGTCGCCAGCGACGGCACCGCCACGTTGTCCTTCCGCGACCCCGACACGCTGGCCCGGACCGGCACGGTGCAGGTCACCCGCGCCGGACGGCCCCTGCCGAAGCTCAACGAGCTCGAATGTGTCGACGGCACCGTCTACGCCAACGTCTGGCAGACCGACGTGATCGTGCAGATCGACCCGCGCTCGGGCGCGGTCATCGCCGAGATCGACTGCACCGGTCTGCTCCCCGCCGACCAGCGGCCCGGCGCCGACGTCCTCAACGGCATCGCCCACAAGCCCGACACGGGCACCTTCCTCGTCACGGGAAAGCTCTGGCCCACCCTCTTCGAGGTGCGGTTCGTACCGAGGTAAGGGCGGGCCGACCCGCGCCGCGGGTCAGGCCGTGCGGGAGGCGTCGCTGCCGTAGAGGCCGAGCGCCTCGGCCTGGGTGCCGTTGAGGTGGTAGCTCTCCTCGTGGGACGGGAACCGGCCCGTGCGCACGTCGTCGGCGTAGGCCGCCATCGCCGCCACGCCCTGCTCCTTGAGCGAGGCGTACCGGCGGACGAACTTGGGCGTGATCCGGTCCTCGATCCCGAGGAGGTCGTGGAACACGAGCACCTGGCCGTCGCAGTGCGGCCCGGCGCCGATGCCGATCGTGGGCACGGACACGGCGTCGGTCACCATCCGTGCGACCTCGTCGGGCACGCCCTCGAGCACGATCGAGAAGCACCCCGCCTCCTCCAGGGCGTGGGCGTCGTCGATCAGCGCCATCGCCGCCGACCGCTCCCGGCCCTGCACCTTGTAGCCACCCATGGCGTTGACGGACTGCGGGGTGAGGCCGAGGTGCCCCATGACCGGGATCTCGGCGTCGACGATCGCCTCGATCATCGGCACCCGCTTGGCCCCGCCCTCGAGCTTCACCGATTGGGCGCCGGCCTGGATCAGCGCGGCGGCGTTGCGGACGGTGTCGGCGGTGGAGACGTGGTAGCTGAGCCACGGCATGTCGCCGACCACGAGCGGGCGGGGGCGCACCCGGGCCACCGCGCCCACGTGATGGGCCATGTCCGCGACCGTGACCTGGAGCGTGTCGTCGTAGCCGAGCACCACCATGGCCAGGCTGTCGCCGACCAGGATCAGATCGACGCCGGCTTCGTCGGCCATGCGCGCCCCGGGCGCGTCGTAGGCCGTGACCATCACCAGCGGGTCGCTTCCGGTGCGGACCTTGCGGCCACGCACGGCGGGGACGGTGACCTTGCTCATGGCAGGCCTCCTTCTGATTGTCTCGTCCAGCGCCACATGGCTGCCGGCGGTACGACCGAGTGTACCGACGGCGACCCGCGCCGCAAAGCCCCCCGGCCCGGCCGCCGCGGTGCTCCCCCACCGGCATCGCCGGTGCACCTTCCCGCACCAGCGACGTCGCCGGTGCACCTTCCCGGCCTGGGGCCGCACAACTGCACCGGCGATGTCCGCAGACCGAGCAACGGCACCAGCGACGGCGGGCCCGGCCGGCGCCGGTAAGGTCACGCGATGCCGACGACGTGCGAGAGCTGCGGGCGGGTGGAGGAGGACGTGATCGAGGTGATCCGCCTCTACGTGACCCCGGAGACCTGGGAGACGCCCGAGCAGGTCGCCGAAGGCGCCCCCGAGCTGTGGTGCTTCGTCTGCCGGACCCACTACCCCCACCGGGTGCCGGGCGACACCGACACCGACACCGACGCCGGAACCGGAACCGGAACCTGACGCCGGCACCTGACCGGTCCGCCGCCGATCGCCGCCGGCCCTCGGGTCAGGGGGTGGTCGGCGGGGTGGTCGACGAGGTCGACGAGCTCGACGACGACGAGCTGCTCGAGCTGGAGCTGGAGCTCGACGACGAGCTCGACGAGGACGACGAGCTCGAGCTGGTCGAGGTGGGATCCGTCGTGGCCGTCGATCCCGGCGGTTTGCTGGTGACCGAGGTGCCGCCGCCGGGCAGGCTCGTCCCCACGTCGGTGCCGACGGTGGTGTCGAAGGTGCCGAGCGGGAACGTGGCGCTCGTGTCGGGCGCGATCAGCGGCTTGGGGAAGCCCGGACAGTTCGTCTTCCCGGAGTTGAGGTAGCGGTTGAAGCGCGCCCAGATCTCGGTCGGGAACGTGCCGCCGGCGACCTGGCGCCCGTGGACGTTGCTCATGTAGCGGCGCTGCTCGCCCGGGTAGCCCAACCAGACGGCCGTGGTGATCTCACACGAGAACCCCACGAACCAGGCGTCGCGGTAGTGCTCGGTGGTGCCCGTCTTCCCGGCCGCCGGCTGCCCGTAGTTGGCCGCCTTGCCCGTCCCGCCCTGCACCACCTGGCTCATCACCCAGCTGACGGCGTCGGCCGTCTCGGGCTTGATCACCTGTTCCTTGTTCGACGGCGGCCGCCACAGCTCCCGGCCCTGCGAGTCGGTGACCAGGGTGACGACGTACGGGCCCTCCCGCATGCCGTGGTTCTCGAAGGTGTGGTACCCGGCGGCCATGTCGAGCACCGACACGCTGCCGGTGCCGAGGATGACCGACGGGTAGGTGAGCTTCTTCCCGTCCTTGTCGGTGATCTCCAGGTCGCCGGTGACCCCCATCTTGTGGGCGGTGTCGACGATGGCCTTCGACCCGACGTCGTTGGCCAGCTGGGCGTAGAGCGTGTTGGACGAGAACATCGTGCCCTGCACGAGGTTCATGCGGCCGAGACCGGAGTCGCCGTAGTTGCCCACGTTCCAGGGCCCGGCTTCCTTGGTCATCAGCGTCATGCGGCCGGGGGCGTCGTACTCCTTGGCCAGCGTGAAGTTGGCCTCGAGGGCGGCGGCGAGGCCGAACGGCTTGAACGACGACCCGGGCTGGCGACCCGAGCCGCCGCCGTCCACACCGGCGGCCAGGTTCACCTGGCTCGTCTTGAAGTCGAACCCGCCGACCATCGCCCGCACGTTGCCACCGGGATCGATCGACACGATCGACGCGGCAGGGTCGTCGGGGCGGCCGAGGAGCTCACGGATGCTGCTGTAGGCCGCGGCCTGCTGGTTCCAGTCGATGGTGGTGTAGATGCGCAGGCCCCCGCCGAAGACCTGGGCGTCGGTGATCGGCGTCTGCGTGGTGAGGAAGTGGCGGATGTACTCGATCCAGTACTCGCTGCCGAGGTCGGCGTGGGCCACGTTGCCGAAGTTCTTGCTGGGCTCGCGCTGCACCACGTAGGTCCAGGGCAGGGCGTCGACGATGTTCTTGTCGTTCTCCGAGATGTAGCGCTCGTTGGCCATCGCCGTGAGCACCTGGCGGCGACGCTCGGTGGCGGCCTGCCGTTGGGTGGCGGCGAAGGGATCGGTGGCCGGCCGGGAGGGGTCGTAGGCCTCGGGCGAGCGGATGATGCCGGCGAGGTAGGCCGCCTCGGGCAGGCCGATCTGGCTGAGGTCCTTCCCGAAGTAGACGCGCGACGCCTCGGCCACGCCGTAGGCGCCCCGACCGAAGTAGATCGAGTTCAGGTAGCGCTCGAGGATCTCCTGCTTCTTGAGGGTCTTCTCGATCTTGATGGCCAGCACCGCTTCGCGGATCTTCCGGTCGAAGGACCGCTCGCTCGTGAGGTAGGTGTTCTTGATGTACTGCTGGGTGATCGTCGAGCCGCCCTGCTTGAGGTCCTCGTTGCGCAGCTCGGCCATGAAGGCCCGGGCGATGCCGCTCGGGTCGATGCCCTGGTGCCTGAAGAAGTCCTGGTCCTCGGCCGCCAGCACCGCCTGCACGAGGATCTGGGGGATCTCGTCGTACTTGACCAGCACGCGCTTCTGGTCGCCGGAGAGCTGAGCGATCGAGTTGTCCTGGGTGCACCCGCCCTCGGGCACCTCGCTCGAGCACATGAAGGAGATCTCGGGGAGGTTGGGCACCTCGCTGGGGAGAGGGATCTGCCAGTAGTTGAAGGCGATCCAGCTGGCGGCCATGACGACAGCGAGGAAGGACACGAACACCGGGCGGCGCAACCGCCAGATGACGTTGCGCTTGCGCAGGCCGTACTTGCGCTCGAGCTGGCGGCGGCGGAGCCAGCCGGCCTGGCTGAGGTCGACGGTGCCGTAGCGGCCCTTCACCCGGTCGGCCCGCGGCTGGCGACGGCGGGACCGTCCCGGGGATGCCACCGCGGTGACGGCGGTGGCGCCGCTCTTGGCTCCCCCGCTCCGGGCCGGCGGCGGCTTGCCCTTCGGGGCCTTGGCCCCGGACGGCGCGGCCTTGGCGCGAGGGGCCGGGGAGGCGGCTCGATCGGCCCGCCCCTTCGGGCCTGGGTGACGGGGAGTGTCGGCCATAGGCGTACGCGAGGGTAGTGACCGCGCGCCCCTCAACCGCAGTCACCCCGATCCGGGCGGCCGCCACCCGACCGCGCACCGCCCGGCTGCCCCCGGGCGGGAGCCGTCAGGCCGAACGGGCCTTGACCAGCGGGAAGGCCCGGAACAGATGGTTCCAGGCGCAGGCCGGGCACACCTCCACCACGTAGGCGGTGTACTCGCCCGAGCGGCGGGCCAACGCCTTGAGCTCGGACGGCCGGGTGATGCAGCGCCCGAAGGACGGGAGCCGGGGCCCGAACACGTAGGTGACGAGCACCACGTCGGCCTGCTCGCAGATGGGGCAGCGCATCGTCGTCGGTTCGCTGGCCTCGCGGGCGGCGCGGACCAGCTCGGGGTGGGCGTCGCAGACCTCGTGCTGGGCCAGCCGGCCGCGCTTGAACTCGTTGATGAGGTGGCGGCGGGCCAGGCGATAGTCGATCTCCCCGGGACGCCCGGGCCCGGCGCCCCGGATGGCCCCTGTGCTGAAGGTCGACATGGCAGACGAGGGTAGCGACACGGACGCCGCATCGCCGCTGGCACCATCCCCACCGCCCGCCGGGTGAGCGGCGAGACTGAGGGGCCGCCCCCGAACCGGTGGATCCCCGC
The DNA here is from genome assembly GCA_029782025.1 of Actinomycetes bacterium. Lineage (GTDB taxonomy): Bacteria > Actinomycetota > Acidimicrobiia > Acidimicrobiales > Acidimicrobilacustridaceae > JAKOVR01. The sequence continues at coordinate 11,254 of JAKOVR010000156.1, forward strand.
TGCAGGAGCCGACCATGCCCGACGACGCCACCCCGCCGAGCGACATCACCGCCAGCCATCCCACGGCGCGCCACCTGCGAGCCGCCGAGGCCCCGGCCTCGGGCAGCGTCGACGCCCGGCCGCTGTCGGCCACCTTCCCGGCCGAGGCGACCCTCCCCACCGACACCGTCAGCTACGGGCCCGACGTGGCCAACGACAAGGTGTTCCGGCTCCTCGGCAACCTCGAGGGGAAGCGGGTGCTCGAGCTCGGGTGCGGGGGCGGGCACGCCGCCGTCGCCCTCGCCAAGCAGGGCGCCAAGGTGATCTCCCTCGACCCGTCGCCGGCGCGCCTCGACCGGGCCCGCCAGCTGGCCGAGCGCGAGGAGGCCAAGGTGGAGCTCCGCCAGGGCGACCTCGCCGACCTCGCGTTCATCCGGGCCGACACCATCGACGCCGTCGTCAGCGTGTTCGCGCTGGCCACGGTCGACGACACCGACCGCGTCTACCGGCAGGTGCACCGAGTGCTGAGCCCCGAGTGTCCGCTCGTGCTCTCGGTCCCCCACCCGGCCTTCGCCATGATCGAGCCGGCGGCCACCGATCCCCTCCGGATCGCCCGCTCGTACTGGCAGCGCGACCCGCGCCCCTTCGAGACAGACGACGGCGACGGCGCCGACCACCCCCGCACGCTGAGCGACATCTTCACTAGCCTCGGCCGCGCCAACTTCCGGGTCGACACCATCCTCGAGCCCGAGCCCGACGCCACCACCGTCCACAGCCGGTTCTGGTCCCAGGTGATGGCGTGGGTCCCGGCCACCCTGGTGATCCGGGCCCGCAAGGAAGGCATCTGAGCGCTCCCGCGCCCGTCCTTTGGGTGCGTAAGGGCGCGCAGAGCGCGCCCTTACGCACCCAAAGGGATCAGGGGGCCGACGGGTCCGTCTGGTAGACGTCGCGGTGCTCGGCCCACCAGGCGTCGAGCCGCCGGTAGGCCTCGTCCTCGCCGAGGGGGCCTTCCTCGAGACGCAGCTCGAGGAGGTGGCCGAGCGCGTCGCCGATGACCCGGCCCGGCGCCACCCCCAGGTGGGCCATCACGGCGTTGCCGTCGAGGTCGGGGCGGATCGCCCGCAGCTCCTCCTCGGCCGCCAGCTCGGCGATCCGCTCCTCCAGCGCGTCCATCCGGCGGGCCAGCTCCTCGGCCCGACGCTTGTTGCGGGTGGTGACGTCGCAGCGGGTGAGTTCGATCAGCTCGGACAGCAGGGGCCCGGCATCGCGCACGAAGCGCCGGACGGCCGAGTCGGTCCAGCCCATGGCGTAGGTGTGGAAGCGCAGGTGGAGGAACACCAGCTGGCCGACCTGGTCCACGTCGTCCTTGCTGTAGCGCAGGGCCCGCATGCGGTCGCGGGTCATGCGGGCACCCACCACCTCGTGGTGGTGGAAGCTCACGCCGTGGTCGCCGATGGCCCGGGTGCGCGGCTTGCCCACGTCGTGGTACAGGGCGGCCAGACGGACGAGCCGGTTGGGTTGGCCGTCACGGCGCGGCGCCACGTTGCGCACGACGGCGATGGTGTGGGTGAGCACGTCCTTGTGCCGGTGGATCGGGTCCTGCTCGAGGCGCATGGCGGGGAGCTCGGGCAGGAACTCGTCCATCAGGCCGGTGTCGACCAGGAACCACAGGCCGTCGCTGGGGTCGTCGACCACGATCAGCTTGTCGAACTCGTCCCGGATGCGCTCGGCCGACACGATGGCCAGCCGGTCGTGCATCTCCTCCACCGCCCGGACGAGGGCGGCGTCGGGCTGGAAGCCGTACCCGGCGATGAACCGGGCGGCCCGGAGCATGCGGAGGGGGTCGTCGCTGAAGGAGACGTGGGGATCGAGCGGGGTGCGGAGCCGCTTGGCCACCAGATCGACGGCGCCGTCGAACGGGTCCACCAGGTGGGGGTCCGGGAGCCGGAGCGCCATGGCGTTGACGGTGAAGTCGCGGCGGGAGAGGTCGGCGACCACGTCGTCGGCGAAATCGACGTCGGGCTTGCGGGAGTCCGGCGAGTAGGCCTCGGCCCGATGGGTGGTGATCTCGTACTCGCGGCCGGCCTTCTTCACCCCGATGGTGCCGAACCGCTCGCCCTGGGTCCACACGGCGTCGGCCCAGTCGCGCACCACCGCCTTGATCTGATCGGGACGGGCGTCAGTGGTGAGATCGAAGTCGAGGCGATCGTGGAGCGGGCGGCCGACGAGGAGGTCACGGACGATGCCGCCCACCAGGTAGACGCGATGCCCGGCCGCCTCGAACCGGTCGGCCAACGGGCGCACCTCATCGAGGACGGGCTGGATGCGCTCGGGGATCACGTGGCCAGACGCTACAAGCGCCGACCGGCGGGACACGAAGCCGATCGGGCCGTCACGGGGCGGGCTCGTCGAGGTCCCGGCGGGC
>JAKOVR010000164.1 GCA_029782025.1 Actinomycetes bacterium
CGCGAGAGGCGATGTCCACCATGCCGCGGCATGCGAGGGGCGCCGTGATGCACACGATCGCAGCGTGGCCGATGCTGCCTGAGTCGACCTTCGCCGAGCTCCTCGTCGGCCCTTGCGGCGACGGCGCCAGCGGTCTCCCGTTCAAGTCGGTGGCGGCGGTCAGCCGGTACCTCCCCGTTCGGCCTGCCGGAAGCTCACGTACGTGAGGGAGTCGGCCAATCGTCGGGCCGCGGCGAGGGAATCGCAGGTCACGTCGATATCGGGCCGCTGCGGGGAGAGCTCGAAGGTGAAGGCGACGTGCGCGTCGGCGTGCTCCTGGACGGGCGCCCGCTCGTGTCGGGTGAGGCCGGTGACGTCGGCTTCGACCGCCGGGTCGAGGGCCACCGGGATGTGGGTTGTCGCCGGGTCGGCCAACCATGAGGGTCCGGCGTCGAACACGTTGGCGCCGTCGTGCCCACGACTCACGGTGCAGCGCTCCCCGGGCGCGTCCACGACCAGTTCGACGACCTGCCCACGGATCTCGGGCACCCCACTGCCGCGCACGACACCGCCCCGCATCGACACAGCCGTGAACCCGGCGGGGAGCACGAGACGCCACTGCATCACCATGAGTTCGCTCGGCATGGTGAACCGACCGTCGGGGAGGCTCGCCGGCGGCACCCAGACGCGGAGCGCGTCTCCCCTCGCCACCGCGCTCCCGTCGCCCGCGGCCAGCCAGGCGCTCCGTCGGGGCACCGTGGTCCACTGGCCCGACCGGTCCCGGACGGCCAGACCGAACGGGTGCTGGACGTCCAGGTACTGGCCCACCGAATGGAGGATCGGCGTGGTCTCGCCGAAGGCGAACGGGAGCGGAGGCAGGTCGCTCCAGGCGCCGGACACAGCGTCATATCGCCGGCCGCGGGAGCCATAGTCGATGCCGACCACGCCACCAAGGACCGACACGAGATCCGTGGCGAACCCGGTGAGTCCGGGCCCTGGACTGATGCCCCAGCGGTCGATTGTGGCGTCGTACACGTAGGTGACGTCGGTCGGACCGCCCCCGGGTGACTGCAACGGGGAATCCTCGTGGTCGAGGCCGTGGACGATCAGCGAGGTCTCACTGGCCCACGCCGCCGATGCTCGGGCCGGCACGAGGGGAGGCGGGGTGATCGTGGACCAGGTGTCGTCGGCCGTGTGGTAGCGGAGGCCGTCGCTCCAGAACAGCACGCCGGACGGCTCACCGACCGGTCCGCCGTGGCTGCCCCCGCGTTTGGTGGCGAGCAGCGCCTTCGGCGTCGGCATCGTGCGAGCCCAGTCGTCGACGACCCGACGTGCGTCGTAGCGGTACACCGCGGTGTCGGTCCAGAGCACGGTGTCGGGCCCCGATGTGACGAGCCCGAAGCGCGAACTGTCGCTCGCCCGGGCCGACGGCAGCTCGTGCCAGACGCCGAGGGTTGCATCCAACGCCGCCGCCCGCACCCGGAACGACGTCCCGTCGAGCGTCGCCACCGCCACCATCACCGTGCGGTCGTTGACCGAGAGGGCAGGGATCGTGCCGCTCGCGATCTCGAATGGGGGGGCGGGCAGATCGTGCCAGCCCGGGCCGAGGGCGGCCGCCCACGCAGGGACGGCGGGCGAGCCGAGGCCCGGGCCGGTGTCGCTGCGCCCGGTCCCGACCGTGGTCCCGAGCGACGATCCGGGCCCGGAACCCTGTGTGGTGCCCGTCGAACCGACGTCGGAGCCATCGTCGCTCCGGATGACCAGGACGCCGACGGCGAGGAGCACCGCGATCGCCGCCGCGACCGACACGAGCCACGAGCGTCGTGGCGGTTGGGTCGCGTCCGATGCGGGGGCCACCGATCCTCGTCGCAGCTCGGCCAGGACCGTCTCCCCGCGGCCGCGGGGTGGGTATGCCTCGGCGAGTGCTTCGAGCGCTCGCGCCAGTCGCCGGTCGATCGGCGTTGGGGTCTCGTCGCCGTCATGATCCTCGGTCACGGTTCGGTCACCTCCTCGTCATCGGCCAGGGTGACGGCCAAGGCAGCGCGCGCTCGGAACAGAGCGTGCTTCGTCCCACCCGGGGACAGCCCGACGATGGCGGCGACCTCCGCCACGCTGTACCCGAGCAGGTAGTGGAGGACCACGACCTCGCGTTGCCGATCGGTGAGGGCGCGAACGGCGGCGGCGAGTGCCAGCTGGCCCGCGACGTCGACGGGGCCCGATGTCGTGGCCCGGCCACTCCGCCATCGTGAGGCCGCCCGCTCCCCGGCGGAGGCTCGCCGCTGGCGGGTGCGCACCAGGTTCATGGCCGTGACCGCCATCCACGCAACGGGATCATCGAACCGCTCGCCTCCCGCGGCGCGCTCCCATGCCCGCATGGCGGATTCCTGCACCGCGTCTTCGGCGGTGTCCCGGGAGCCGCACCACACCCCGATGGCGCGCACCAGCCGGTCGTACGAGGAGCGGATGGCCTCCTCGACGAGCTCGACAGGAGTGCTCGTGACGTTCACCAGCCCTGAGACGCTCGAACCGGGCTTTCGGTTTGGGTCGATGCACCATGAGAGCACGCCGGAACGCGTTGGCGGCCGCCGACCCCGGAGTCGAGCCCGGGGATAGCCTCGATGCCATGCCCGCGGCGTTGGACTTCCTCGCCCTCCACCATGGCCGGGGCTTCGTGCTGCCGAACGCCTGGGACCCGGGCACGGCCCGTCTCCTGGAGCACGTCGGCTTCCCGGCGCTCGCCACCACGAGCGCTGGCATCGCGTTTGCACTCGGCCGTCCCGATGGATCGCTCGACCGCGACACGATGTTCGAGCACGTGGCTCGCATCGTCTCGTCCGTCTCAGTGCCGGTGAGCGCCGATCTCGAGGCGGGCTATGGCGCGACACCGGATGAGGTGGCCGGCACCGTCGCCTCGGCGGCCGAGCTCGGCGTGGTCGGGGCCAACCTCGAGGATCAGGTGGACGGGGTCCTGTTCGACGTCGACGAAGCGGCCGCCCGGATCGAGGCGGCACGGGCGGCGGCGCCGCGGGGCACATTCGTCATCAACGCCCGGACCGACACGTACTTCGGCACGGGCGCAGGTGCCTTTGCCGAGACCATCGAGCGGGCGGCGCGTTACGTCGAGGCCGGCGCCGACTGCATCTTCGTGCCCGGGGTCGACGATGCGGACACGATCAGACACCTGGCCGCCGAGATCCCTGCGCCGCTCAACATCGTCGCCGGACTGACGGCGACGCAGCTTGACGCCCCCACGTTGTTCTCCCTCGGCGTGCGGCGCGTGAGCCTGGGCGGGAGCATCGCCCGGGCCGCGCTCAGCCTCGTGGAGCGGGCCGGCCGGGAACTGCTCGAGTCCGGCACCCTCGGCTTCCTCGACGGTGCGATCAGCTACGCCGACTTCCAGCGCCGCTTCGGGTCCTGACCCCGCCGAGTCAGTCGGACCCCGGCACATCCCTGTGGGTGCGAATTGTTCGCGCATGCGAACAATTCGCACCCACAGGCCTTTCCGTACATTCGGATACGTTCATCCGTTCGTCCCCGCTTACCTGTCACAGGGGGTTCGTATCCTGTGAGGTATGGACGATCTGGTGGATCTGCTCGAGCGGTGCCGCAAGGCCGCCGGTGTCGATCCCGCCCTGTGCACCGACACCCAACTCCAGACCGGGGTCCTCGCCCTCGAAGCCGCCCAGACCGCGCTCGCCGCGGCCGAAGCCGCGCTCCTGGCCGAGCTCGACGCTCGGGGCACCACCGAGATCGAACACGCCCTCCCCACCGGCACCTGGCTGGCGAGGGAAGCCCACCTGCCGCCCAAGGTCGCCCGGGGCAAGGTCCGCACCGCGGTCAAGCTCCGCCGATGCCTCCCCGGCGTGGCCGACGCCATGATCGACGGCCGCATCAGCGACCACCACGCCACCGTGTTGGCGATCGCCGCCAACCCGCGGATCGCCGAAGCGTTCGCTTCGATCGTCCCCCAGCTGGTCGACGCCGCGGAAGGCACGGTGTTCGACGTGTGGCGCCGCGACGTCCACGGCGCCGCCGAACTGCTGGACCAGGACGGCGGGCACGACCCCGCCAGAGACTCCGACCGCAACCGGCTCACGGTCGATCCGCTCCTCGACGGGGTCGTCCAGATCCGCGGCACGCTCACCGGCGACCACGCCATCACCTTCTCCACCCTGGTCAACAAACGAGCCGACGCCCTCTTCCACCTGCATGCCCGCGACAACGTCGAGTTCCCCGACCTCCCGATCCCGAGCCGCTCCGCCCTCATGGCTGAGGCGCTGGTCGACCTGGTCCGCCACGGCGCCGCCCACACCCCCGGCGACGGGCACCACAACGAACAACCCCGCAGCAAAGCCATCCTCCTCATCAACGAAGAAGACCTCTCGGTCCTCACCCTCGACCGCGCCCTCGTCGACCAGCGCACCGCATCACTCCTCGCCTGTGACGCCGGGTGGGCCAAGATGACCCTCGACCCCGGCGGCGTCCCCCTCGCCCTCGGCCGCACCCAGCGCTACGCCACCGCCGCGCTCCGCCTCGCCCTCGCCGTACGCGACGGCGGTTG
>JAKOVR010000173.1 GCA_029782025.1 Actinomycetes bacterium
TGGCAGACCCCCGACGTGGGCGAGCAGGTGATGGCGATCATGACGCCCGAAGCCATGACCGTGCTGTTCGAGAGCGAGGGGTTCGCCCCGGCGGACGCCGCGGCCGAAGCCGCCGCCGTCGACGACACCATGAAGGGCTGCATCCTGGCCCTCTACCGGTCGGCCGTCCACGTCGCCGACGACTGGGCCGCCGACCTCGACGCCATCACCACCCCCGGCCTGGTGCTCTGGGCTACCGCGGACCCGTACGTGGGCCCCGAGTTCGGCACCCGGCTCGCCGAACGCACCGGCGCCCGCCACGTCGGCCTCGACTGCGGCCACTGGTGGCCGACCCTGCGCACCGAGCAGGTCGCGGCCGAGCTCACCGCCTTCTGGGCGTCGCTCGCCTGAGGGCGCCGGGACGGGGCCGGCGGCTACGCCTCGCGCTTTACCAAGAGTTGACCAAACACGGGACCTCCGACCCATGCCCCGCCGGGCCGCCCCTTGGTACGGTCCCCCCGTGCACCATCGCAGCGGATGACCGGCAAACCACCCAGGCGAGAGGGCGAAGGGCAGCAGCGATGACGCGCATCGTGTTCCACGACGACCGTGACGACCACCGCGACCGGCGCGCGGCCGAGTTCGAGTCCCATCTGCGGCAGGGCCGCACCGAACAGGTGCTCGCCATGCTCGAGCACATCGCCCACAGCTCACCCGACGGGGGCGACGCTTCCGCCGTCGACGCCGTCCCGGCCTGACGGCGCCCCGGCCTGACGCCGCCCCGGCCTGACGCCGCCCCGGCCGCCCGCCGTCCTCGGCGCCTCCGGCGCGTTTGGATACGGATCACCGGGCGCCACGACCCGCGATCCGTACGGAAAGTCGCCGGTGGTGATCCGGGCGGGGGACGGGAGCGAACAGGCGGTCAAACGACGACAAGGAGTCGCCATGACTGCACCGACCTCCCCCCAACGGGCCGCGTTCGACCGGGCCATCGCCGCGTGGAACGCCGGCGACCTCGACGGCTACCTCGAGATGTACGACGCCGACGTCCTGCTCCACGGGTACTCCCCAGAGCCGATGGGCAAGGACGCGGTGCGCGGCTTCTACGGCGCCCTCTTCGAGGGACTGGCCGACATCCGGCTCGACATCCACCGGGTGGTGGAGGAGGGCGACACGCTGGCCGTGCACGCCACGATGTCGGGGACCCACGTCGGCGAGATGTTCGGCGTGCCCCCGACCGGCATCCGCATCCACCAGAACGTCATGACCATGCTGCGGTTCGGTCCCGCCAGCACGATGGTGGAGCGCTGGTCGGTGGCCGACACGCTCGGGGTGATGGCCCAGCTCGGCGCCCTGCCCGTCGGCTGAACGCACGAGCCGCCGAGCCGCCGCCAGCCCCGCCGCCGTCGAGCCTCGGGTCGTCCCGGCAAGCCGCCGCCGTCAGGCGTCGGGCCCGTCCTCGAGGGATGGGGTGGACGCCTGGCGCCGATCGGGGTCGATCACACGGAGGAGCGCCTCCTGGGCGACGGACACGCCGAGGGTGCCGTCGGCGGCGTGCATCGTGCCGACGGCCAGGCCCCGACTGCCGGCGTTGCTGACGGCCCGCAGCTCGTAGAGGAACCACCGGTCGGGACGGATCGGCCGGTGGAACCACATGGCATGGTCGAGGCTGGCACCCATCAGGCGGTCGAGCGGGTTCTCGGGGATCGGGGCCCGGGCGCCCATCACGGCCCCCATGTCGGAGAGGAACACCAGCAACGCCTCGTGGAGGCCCCGGTCGTCGGGGACCTCGTCGCGCAGGCGCATCCACACCCGGCGGGTGGCGGGGAAGAACCCTCGCTCGTCGACCGGGGCCGGCCCGAGGTCCTTGATCTCCATCGGGACGACGTCGCGGGCGTCGGGCGGGATGAAGCCCCAGTCCTCCGGTGCCTCCTCCGGGGAGGGGACGTCGGCGGCCATGGGCTGCTGGTAGTCGGCGCCGGACTCGGCCACGTGGAAGCTGGCCGACAGCTCGAAGATGGCTTCGTCGGCGTGCTCGCCGGGCTGGCGGGCGACCACGGTGCGGGTGGTGAACGAAGCGCCGTCACGGATCTGGTCGACCTCGTAGACGATGGGGACACCGGGGCGGCCCGGCCGCAGGAAGTAGCCATGCAGCGAGTGCACCCGGCGGTCGTCGGCCACCGTGGCGTAGGCCGCCCGCAACGCCTGCCCGGCGACCTGGCCACCGAACACCCGGCGCCCGAACCCCCGGTCGGGGTTGTCGACCCGGAAGCGGCCGTCGTCGTCGGGCACCACGGTGAGCAGCTCCACCAGGCGGGCGACGGGATCGGGCGGCATGCCCGCGCAGCCTAGGGAGCGACCCGGCCCCGGCCCCAACCCTCGCCCGGCCCTCGTCCCGCCATCGATCCGGCCCCTGGATGCAGCGAGCGACACAGGTGTCCCGATCGGCATCCAGACGGAATCGGGGCGGCGGCCGGCGCGGCGCCACGCGAGGATGGCCCCATGGGCGACACCTACACCCACGGCCACCACGAGTCGGTGCTGCGGAGCCACACCTGGCGCACCGCCGAGAACTCCGCCGCCCACCTCCTCCCCCACCTGCGCCCGGGGCTGCGCCTGCTCGACGTGGGG
>JAKOVR010000184.1 GCA_029782025.1 Actinomycetes bacterium
CGTACAGCAGGCCCCCGACCTGCACGATGCTCAGCAGGGTGGTGAGCACGGCCGACCGGCGGATGCCGGTGAGCGCCACCGCGGTGACGGCGGCCAGCAGCACCAGCCCGCCGGCCGTGGGGGTGAGACCGACGAAGCGGCCGAGGTAGCGACCGAAGCCCAGCGCGACGGCCGCCGCCGCCACCATGAGGCCGGCGAACATGACCCAGCCCACGAGGAAGGCCACCCACGGCGGGTAGGCGTGCCGGGCGTACTCGAACTCGGCCCCGGCCTTAGGGAACATCGAGGACAGCTCGGCGTAGCTCAGCCCGGTCAGGGCGCTGAGCACGGCAGCCAGGAGGAAGCCCAGCCACACCCGCGACCCCGCCAGGTCGGTGGCCGCCCCGATCAGCACGTAGATCCCGGCCCCGACGATGATCCCGACCCCGCTGGCGGTGATCTGGAACAGGCCGAGCGCCCGCTCGAGGCCGGCCGGCTCGGCGGGCGGGTCAGCCGGCGAGTCGGGCCCGGGGTCCACCGGCGCATGACAGCCGCCGACCGGCCCCGCCGTCAACCCGGGCCGCGCCTCCCGCCGGATTCAGGTGACCGTCACGGGGAGCCGGGCCGACTCCCCGGAGCAGGCGGCGATGTTGCAGGCCTTGATGGCCACCTGCCAGGTACCGAGCGGGAAGTTGAGGCCGGCGGCCTGCGTCGCGTTGCCCCCCGGTCCCCGGATGACGAACTGCCGGGTGGTCTGGCCGTCGGCCCGGAGGACGGCGACGATGGACGCCGGCCCGCCGGGCTTGGTCGGCCCGCTGGCGTCGCTGAACTGGAAGAACACCGCACCGGCACCACCCGGCGAGACCTTGGTGAGGGTGGGCCCGAGCGGCGCCTGGTTGGAGCCGACGAAGGGGGCGCTCCACGGCGAGCAGAGCACCTCGCCCTTGGCCGGCCCACACGCCCGCACCCGGAAGCGGGCGGTGTAGGCGCCGCTGATCGGGACGTCCGCCCGCTGTGTGTTGCTGGGGAGGGTGGCCACCACGGGATCGACGAAGGCCCCGTTGCGCAGCGGCGACTCCTCGAGCTCGACTCGGGCGTCGTTGGCGGCCACGTCGTTCCATCGCACCTCGAAGTTGCCGTTCACCGTGACGGCCGCTTCCCGGAGGCCGGTCGGGGTCGGCGGCGTCCAGCGCCTGACGAACTGCGGCCGGACCACCTTGGTCACCTCGGTGGCGGTGCCCCGGAAGCCGTCGGCGTTGGGGTGGACCATGCCGGCGCTGAGGCGCAGCCCGATCAGGTTCGCCCCGAGACCGGACCAGAAGTCGAGCCGGATGTCGCGCCCCTGGGCCTTCAGCGCGTCGGCGATGTTGTTGATCCAGGGGCTCGAGGAGCACACCCCGTGCGTCCGATAGGCGTCCGCGATCGTCCCGACGAGCACCCACCCGTGGGCGTTCGCCGCCGTGCCGATGGCGGCGTTGAGCTTGGCCACGACCTCCCGCTCGGCCCAGTCGGCCTCGGCCGTGACGAGCTCCTTGAGCTGCTCGCCCTTCATCCGATCGGCCGTCGGACCGTTGCACAGCACGCCGGCCTGGTCCCGGAGCGGGTCGGGTGCCTGCGAGATCACCTTGACGGCCGGGACCACCGAGACCCTGGTGCCGTCGGCCTTGGTGACGGACAGCCCGCTGAGGGCACCGGCGAGCTTGACGTAGTGGCTCGGCAACGCCTGGAGGCCGTCGGCTAGGGACTGTTGCACGGCCGCATCGGTGTCGCAGGAGCCGGTGATGCACGTAGCGACGATGGGCCCGAACCCGACGTCGTTGCCGCCGATGTTCATGTACAGCAGGTCGATCTTGGGCTTGGACGCCCCGTAGGGGACGGCCGTGTCGGTCCCGACCAGCCACTTCTGGAGGGTCGTCAGCTGCGGGGGCACGCTGAAGTCGACGTCGCCGTCCGCCCCTGCGTACGGGGTGTCGATGAGGTTGTCGACCACCGCGCCCGAGCAGGCGAAGGACCGGGCGATGATCTTGACGTCCGGGAACTCCTTGCGGATGTCGTCGGGCACGAGGTAGCCCGCCGACCGGTCGGACCGGTGGCACGCTTCGACGTTGCTGCTCGGGGCCTCGATCTTCGACCAGACCTCCTTGGTGGCCCCCCCGGGCAGGGAGCCGTCGGCCGAGAACTGCCCCGGGGTGAGCGGCGCGCCTTCCCCGGAGCCGTAGGAGTCGCCCAGGGTGACCATCACCCACTCGAATGGCTCGTTGGTCCGCGGTGCACCGACCGGCGCCCCGGACGAGATGGGGTTGGGCTGGAGGTCGAGCGTCTGGTTCACCACGGAGACGGTGACGTTCGATCCGCTGAGGGTCGGAGCCGTGGAGAGGGTCGAGGTCGTCGCGGTCGAGAGGATGAGGCTCCCCCGCTGCGAACCGTCCGGCAGCGTGACCCATCCGGCGGTCACGCGCGTGTCGCCGGCGTCGCCCTCGGCCCGGTGCAACACCGGTTGGCCCGAGACGGCGGGGAGGTCCACGGCGGTGGCGCCGTCGTCGGACGTCACGACGGCCGACGCCCGGTCGGCGGCGAGCTGGACCTGCAGCTGGCGACCACCGTCGGAGGTGAGGATCGTGGGGGTGTCGCCCCCCGCCCCGACGTCGCCCCGGAACCAGACCGCGGTCTTGTCGCTGTCGCACAGGTAGGCCACCACCTGGGCACCGTCGGACACGACGGCGAGGTAGGCGTTCGAGCCGGGAACGGGGCCGGCCCAGTCGCCTTTCGTCCCCGATGCCGGGGCGGCGTCGGCGATGGGGACGATCCGGGGCCGCTGCCCGGCCGGCATCGCCACGACCGAACCGCCCGGTCCCGCCGTCCCCTCCGACCGGCCGGCGGTGGTCCCGCTGCTACAGGCGGCGACCAGGGTCGTCAGGGTCAAGAGTGCGGCGAACCGGAACGGTCGCCGCGCGTTGGCGTTGGCGCCCACGCGTCACGCTCCTCAGCTTCGGGGTCGGTGGCCGGCCATCGGGCCCGGTGACCCGACCCTACGGAACGGGGGCACGGAACGCATGAGCAGGTCCCTACTCATTTCGGAGTCGCAGCGCGCCGGCCAGGTCGCGGCGACCGCCGATGCCGAGCTTGGTGTAGACCCGGCTCAGCTGGTTGTCGACGGTGCGGACGGACACGACCAGCCGCTCGGCGATCTCCCGCGAGGTGAGGCCGTCGGCCGCCAGACGGGCCACGTCGAGCTCCCGGGCGGTGAGCGGCGCCGACCCGTCGATCCCGTCCAGCCCGGGTGTGCGCGCTCCCTCGCAGCGCTCCGCCAACCGGGCGGCGCGGGACCGCGACCGGTCGGCCGCCGCCCGGGCCCCCGCCCGGGCGTGGTGACGAGCGGCCCGCAGGCTCACCTCGGCGGCGTCGAGCACCATCCCGATGGCCTCGAACCGCGACGCCGCCTCGTCGAGGCCATCCCCGTCGCCGGCCGATGCCGCCGCCGCCGAGGCCACGCAGGCCGCGAGCCGGTCACCGTCGACGACACCGTCGTAGCCCGCCAGCCGGCGCATCACCGGGGCGCCGGCGCCGATCCGCACCGCGTCGTGGAGCGCGAGGACGGCGTAGGGCAGGAAGCCCTGCCCTTCGGCCCGATCGGCGGCCTCCAGCAGGTCGCTGACGGCTCGCTGCGTGTCGCCCCGTGCGACCACGACCCACGCGAGGGCGCGGTCCATCTCGTGACGATTGACGTGACCGGCGAGGGCGGCGACGCGCCCCCCGGCCTCAGCTGCGACTCGCTCGGCCTCGTGCTCGTCGCCGGCCAGGGCCGCTGCCTCGGCCAGCGTGCACATGGCGAGGCACTGCCAGTCCTCGTCGTCGTGCCCGCTGAACAGCTCGACGCTCGTCGCCAGGTGCCGGCGGCCGGCCCGCACGTCGCCGCGCAGCACCGCCAGCCGGCCGGCGATGTAGGACAGGAACGCCCGGTTGGCGGGCAACCGCGAGGTCGGGTCGGCGTGGGCGATGGCGAGCAGCTGCTCGATGTCGTCGAACCGACCGGCGAGTCCGAGGTCGACGAGGAGGGCGGAGAGGACCCAGGCGGGACCGCGGGGGACCTCGGCCTTGTGGGCGAGGGCGTCGGCGAGTGCGGCGCCGGCCCGATCCGTCGCGGCCACGACGTGGCCGCGGGCGAGGAGCCCGACATTGGCGGCCGGCAGGGCCCGGAGGCGGACCCGGGGGTCCGGTGCGTCGAGCAGGGGCCCGGCGATGCGCTCGCCCTCCCCGAACCGGCCCCACAGACTGAGCGCCGTCGCCCACTGGGCCGAGACGACGTCCCCCCACGCACCGTCGCAGGTCGCGGCCTCCATCACGGCCGCCGCGGCGTCGATGTCCCGACAGCCGTAGGCGAGGGCCCGGATCCGGGCGATCGCCATCCGGCCGCGCTGCTCCGTCGTCGTGTCCCTTGGGGGGATCGTGGCCAGGATCGCCTCGGCCTCGTGGGGTCGCTCGAGCAGCACGAGCACCTCGCCCAGCACGAGACGGGCATCGATCGATCCCCCGCCGGGTGCATCGACCGCCGCCCCGGCCAGCCGGGCCGCCAGCGCCGGATCGCCCAGGATCTGCGCGTCCCGGGCCGCCTCCGCCAACCGCTCCGGCGGGGCCTCGTCCCGGTGGCCGCCTTCGAGGAGGAACGCCGTCCCCCGCAGCCGATCTTCGACCGGGAGGTCGGCCACGGTGTCGAAGGCGACGGCCAGACGGCGGAAGGCGCGGCGGGAGGCCAGGGCCGGGAGCGTCGCCCGGAGGATCTCGCCGAAGAGCGGGTGCCCGAACCGCAGGCTCCCGTCGTCGTAGGCGTCGACCGCCACGATGCCGGCCCGCTCGAGGCCCTCGAGGACGTCGGTGGTCGTGAGCCGGTCGGCCACGGCCAGCGGCAGCGGCTCGCCCACGGCGAGCAGTTCGAGGAGGTCGCGGGCGGCCTCCGGGAGCTGGCCGAGGCGCAACCCGACGATCTCCGCCAGGCGAGGGCCGGCCGCGATCGCCCCGGCCCACGACCACGTCCGGTCGTCGGAGCGGAGGGCGCCGCTCTCGAGCAGGTCCCGCAGGAGCTCGCGCAGGAACAGGGGGTTGCCGCTGCACGCCGCGAAGAGCCGCTCGACCGACGGCTGGTCGAGCGGCCCGTCGAGCGCCTGGGCGGCGAGGGCGGCCGTCTCCTCCTCCCCCAACGGCGAGAGCGTCATCCGGAGGCAGGCGCCGTCCTTCCACAGGGCGACGATCGAATCCGGCGGCTGGCTCGGGGTCCGCACGGTGACGATGACGCGAGCCAGGCCGGCCACGACGAGCTGGTGGATCAACGCGGCCGAGGGCGGATCCAGTTCGTGCGCATCGTCGACGACGAGGAGGAGCGGCTTGCCCTCCGCCGCCGCCGTCAACGCGCCTCTCGCGTCGCGCAGGGCGGTGAGGAGGTCCGGCGCTTCGCCCAGGTCGGCGACCGGCCTGACCGGGAGGAGCGCGGCGAAGGCCCCGAAGGGGATGGCGCGGGCCGAGCGGGTGGCGACGACGCGGATCGTGGCCGCCCCCTCGCCGAGGGCCGCGGCCAGCTCGGCGGCGAGGCGGGTCTTGCCGATGCCGGCCTCGCCCACCAGCACGACGCCCGCCGACCCGGAGGCGAAGGCGCGCCGCGCCAGGTCGACCTCGTCGTCCCGCCCCACGAGGGTCCACGCGTCGCGCACGGCGCGGAGTATGGCCTCGCCGGTCCCCGGCGGGAAATCACCCCCGACCGGGCGGCGGGCCGCTGTGGTGCAACGTATGCGACAGAACACGTCGGATCTGTTGCACACGCCCGACGCCCGGCGATACGGTCCGGCCATGTACGACGTCACCAGCGACCCCCGGGGCCGGATCTTCACCGACCCCGCCGCCTACCGCGACATGACCGCCTGGCACGAGACGGCCGCGGACCTGCGCCGGACCGAGCCCGTGCTCCGCGTCGAGTCGGACTTCTACGCCCCGTTCTGGGCCCTCACCCGCCACGCCGACGTGTTCGAGGCGTCACGGCGCAGCGATGTCCTCCTGAACACCCTCGACTCGGTCCTCGTGCCCGAGTTCCAGAGCCAGATGATCGAGGTGCTCGGCATCCCGCGGCCGAAGACCCTGATCCACATGGACGGGCACGAGCACACCGCCCACCGGCACGTGACCAACGACTGGTTCAAGCCGGCGGCGGTCAAGACCAGGCAGGACGCCATCGACGCCATCGCCGACGAGTTCGTCGACAAGCTGGCCGACCTCGGCGGCCGGTGCGACTTCGCCCAGGACATCGCCGTGCCGTACACGATCCGGGTGATCATGAGGATCTTCGGGGTCCCGCCGAGCGACGAGCGGATGATGATGGAGCTCACCCAGGGCCTGTTCGGCGCCGCCGACCCCGAGTACATGCCCGACCTGTCCGACCCGATCGCCGGGTTCATGGGGATCCTGCAGCGGTTCGAGGACTACTTCGCGGCCATGACGGCCGACCGGCGGGCCCACCCCACCGACGACCTCGCCACGGTCATCGCCAACGGCCAGGTCGACGGCTGCCCGATGGGCGACATCGAGACGCTCTGGTACTACATCATCGTGGCCACCGCCGGCCACGACACCACGTCGTTCGCCCTGGCCGGCGGGATGGAGGCCCTCCTCCGCCACCCCGACCAGGTCGAGGCCCTGCGGGCCGATCCGTCGCTCGCCGCCAACGCGGCCGAGGAGATGATCCGTTGGACGGCCCCGGTGCGGGCGTTCCTCCGCTACGCCCAGGAAGACGTCGAGATCGGCGGCGTCACCATTCCCGCCGGCGACCGCGTCCTGCTGTCCTACCCGTCGGCCAACCGCGACGATGCCGTGTTCGCCGACCCGATGGCCTTCGACATCGCCCGTCCCGACGCCAAGAACCTCCTCTCGTTCGGGCTGGGCGTGCACTACTGCCTCGGTTCGCAGTTCGCCCGCCGCGAGGTGCGCACGATCCTGCCCCGGATCCTCGAACGGGTCGACGCCCTCGAGCTCGACGGCGAGCCGCAGTGGTCCGACGCCAACTTCGTGGGGGGCGTCAAGCACCTCCCCATCCGCTACCGGGTCCGATGACCGGGGCCCGAGAGCGCATCGTCGCGGCGGCGGCGCAGTGCTTCGCCGCCAACGGGGTGGAGCGGACCTCGCTCGACGAGATCGCCACCGCCGCCGGCGTCCACCGGGCCACGCTCCACCGCCACTTCACCCGGGGGCGGGACCAGCTCGTGGCCGAGGTGATCGATCAGCAGGCCCATGCCGCGGCCGACGACCTCCTCGCTGCGCTGGCCACGGCCCGCTCGGCTCGGGACGGCCTGGCCGGCGCGATGACGGCCACGGTCACCAATGCCCGCCAGGACCGTGTGGTCGCGGCCATCCTGGCCCTCCCCGGTGCGCGGGCCGCCGCCTTCGGCCCCGCCAGCGCCACCCTTCGGGCGCGGGGGCAGGAGGTGTGGCTCGAGGTCGTGGCCCTCGCCGGCCGGACGGGCGAGGTGATCGCCCCCGACCTCGACCCGGCCGAGGTCACCGACCACCTGCTCCGGGTGATGGAGAGCCTCGTCGCCCAGCCGGGCGCCGTCGACGACGCCGCCGCGGTCGAACGGTACGTGCGGGCCTTCGTGGTGCCGGCCCTGATCGGCCCGCCGGTCAGACCGGCGCGTCGAGCTCGAGCCTCGGCTGGTGCACCGGCGGCTCGTGGTCGTGCAGCTCGGCCAGCAGGTCGGACCTGATCGACGCGTAGCCCGGGTCGTCCCAGAGGTTGGTGCGCTGGAGCGGGTCGTGCTCGAGGTCGTAGAGCTCGCCTTCGGTCCCGTCGTGCACGTAGCCGGGCTTGTAGGCCGTGCACACCCACCCGGGCCGGGTAATGGTACGGAGATACACGCCCACGCCGAACAGTTCGCTGTCCCACTCGGTGAGGACGTGCTCGACCGGCCGGGCCGCCACCTCGGCGGCGTCGGCGGGCAGGGTGTGCCCGTGCATCCAGTCGCGGGCGGGGAGCCCGGCGATGGCGGCGAAGGTCGGCGCCAGGTCGATCAGGCCGACGGGCTGGTCGATCACGGCCGGCGCGACGCCGGCGCTGGGCGCCGGCCGCCACACGAGGGGCAGGCGCATGAGGGCGTCGACGTGGTACGGCCCCTTGAACAGCAGGCCGAAGTCGCCCTGCAGCTCGCCGTGGTCGGTGGTGAAGATCACGTCCACGTCGTCGCCCCAGCCCCGGGCCTCGATGGCGGCCAGCACCCGGCCGAGGGCTTCGTCGATCAGCTCGCACTCGACGGCGTTGCGGGCGTTGACCTCACGCACCTGGTCGTCGGTGAGCGACGCCGGTACCCACCCACGGGGTGCCTCGTAGTTGGACACGAGGGTGCCGTCGTACCACTGGCGCCAGTGGCGGGGCTTGGCGTCGAGGATCGCCTCCCGCTCGGCCCGGTCGGTGGGATAGCCGGCCGGGAGGGGCACGTCCCGCCAGTCGATGCGCTCCATCTCGGCCTCCGGCGGGTCCCACGGGTGATGGGGGTCGGGGAAGCTCATCCAGCAGAACCAGTCGTCGTCGGCAGCGAGGGAGTCGAGCCAGGCGATCGTCCGGTCGGCCACCCACTCCGTGTGGTACCACTCCCTCGGGATCGGGTTGACCTTCACCTGTGGGGCGTCGGTGTCGCCGCCGCCGGCGCTGTTGACGTTCAGGGCGGCGTCGACGGCGGCGTAGTACATGCCCGAGGCCTCGGGATGGTTGACGGCGATCCAGCGGGCGTAGTGCAGCATCCCGACGGCGCCGTGGGCCGCGAACTCGAGGTGGTCGAAGCCGCGGTGGGGCCCGATCGTGCCGTCGGCCCAGGCCGTCTGGGCGGTCTCCGCCTCGCCGCCGGCCAGCAGGTTCTCGGTGAACCGTCCGAAGGGATCGATGAACGGCTCGAAGTGGGCCTTGCCCACCAGCGCCGTGCGGTACCCGGCGCGGTGGAGCTCGGCCGCGACCGAGGGGGCATCCACGGGGAGGGCGACCCCGTTCATCCACACCCCGTGGGTGCTCGGGTGCTGGCCGGTGACGATGGTCGAACGCGACGGCATGCACACGACGGACTGGGGCACCGCCCGCGTGTAGCGGATCCCGTCGGCGGCCAGTCGATCGACCACCGGGGTCCGGGCCAGCGTGCCGCCGTTGCACCCGAGGGTGTCGTAGCGCTGCTGGTCGGTGGTCACGAAGAGGATCTTGCGTCCCATCAGGCGGCACCTCCGGTGCGGGGTTCGAGCTGTCGGCGGATCTCGGCCAGCGCACCGCCGGTGGCGCCGCCGATCACGATGGCGAGGGGGTCCGGCTCGCAGTCGGTGCTGTACACGACGAGCGAGCTGCCGTCCTCGAGGCCGATGACGTCGATGGTGCCGAGGTGGGACGACACCAACGGGAGGTCGAGGCGGTACTGGAACCGGCGCTGCAGGTCGTCGTGGGTGACGATGACCTCGGGGATGGGCAGGCCCGACCGCGTCGTGATCACCCGCCGGGTGCCCTCCACCGTGGCGGCCTCGATCCCCGGGAACCAGGTGGCGATCGACGCGGGGTCCCCGATGTGCGCCCAGACGTCCTCGGGCGGCCGGTGGATCTGGACCGTGCGGCGGACGGAGGCCATGGGTGCTCCCGGGGGACGGGGATGGAACCCCGCCATCCTGGCACATCCGGGGCACTTGTGTCAGTTAGAGTGACACCACTCTCCCGGTCAGTCGTCGAGGGCGAGGATCGGGAAGGCGCCGGTACCCCCGCGCATGGCATCGGCGGCGGCGAACATGGCGGCGAGGTGGCCCCGGGCGACATGGCGGGCGGGCGGCTCCAGCAGGGCACCCCGCACCACCGCCACCAGGTCACGGGCCACGCCCGTGGCGCCCGGCGCCCGTTCTTCACCGACGGTTGCGATCACTGCTGGCCCCCTGCTGCGTTGCTTCCTGCCGGAAGCCTACGTGGCCGAGGACGATGACAGCAAGGACTGTCTCGTTTTCGGGCCGTATGGCCCACATATGGTGACCGCCGTGGCGGCGGACCCTGCGGCCCGGTCGACCAGGCCTCGGGGCCGAGTGGCTAGGGTCACGGCCGGAAAGAGGAGCACCGAGGAGCACCAACGGCGTGGCACGGCCGAGCGAGCACCCCGACGATGCTGGAGGGCTCGGGCTGCTCCTCCACGTCGGGTACCACAAGACGGGAACGACCTGGCTGCAGCGAGCCGTGTTCCAGCCGTCGGCCGGCTGGCACGCCATCGCCGACGGCCATGAGCTGCGACAGACGTTGGTGCGCCCGCGCCCCCTCGAGTACGACCCCGAACCCGTCGCCCATGCCCTCCTCCACGGCGCGGCCGAGGCACGGCGGTCCGGCCTCGCGCCGGTGATCTCGGACGAGCGCTTGTCGGGTCACCCGCATTCGGGTGGGTTCGATGCCGTCACGATCGCCGACCGTCTCGCCACCGCCGCCCCCCACGCCCGCGTCCTGATCGTGGTCCGGGAGCAGGCGGCGATGGCCCGCTCCTGCTACGCCCTCTACGTGCAGGGGGGCGGGGCGCACCGGCTCGAGGCCTATCTCGATCCGGTGGACGACACCATCGTGCCGCTGTTCTCGTGGGACCACCTCCAGTACGACCGGCTCGTCGCCGCCTACCAGGCCCGCTTCGGCGCCGATGCCGTCCTGGTGCTGCCATACGAGCTGCTCGTGGCCGACGCCGCCGCCTTCGTGGGGCGCATCCACGACCACGTCGGCCTCCCCGCCCCGGCCACCATCGACATGACCCGGCGGAACCGCTCGCTCGGGGCCGCCCAGCTGCGGGCCAAGCGCATCGGCAACCTCTTCGACGAGCGGGGCCGCACCAGCACCAGCCCCCGGCTCGTCCGCCGGGGGGTGTGGCGCAAGGTCGCCGTCGCGGTCGACCTCGCCGCCCGCCACATCCCGGCCGGACGGGCGGCCGCGGTCGAGCGGGAGCACCGGGCGACCATCGCACGCGCCTGTGCCGGGCGGTTCGAGGCCGGCAACCGCCGGCTGGCCGCCCTCACCGGCCTCGACCTCGAGGCGTACGGCTATGCCGTCTGACGCCGGGGGCCCGGTCGGGGTGGCCCGGATCCGCTCGGCGGTGCGCCACCGGTGGCGCCGGCTCCTGGCCCGGCGTCCGCTGCCCCCCACCACCGAGCTGTGCCCCCTTCCCGATCACCCGGACCCGATCGGCGAGTTCGCCCTCTTCGCCATCGTCGTCGCCTTCGCCGAGGCCGACATCATCGAAGCCACGGTCGCCAACGCGCTGGCCCAGGGGTGCGACGAGGTCTTCGTCATCGACAACTGCAGCCCCGACGACACCGCGGCCCGGGCCGAGGCCGCCGGCGCCCACCTCCTCCCCCCGCTCGAGATGACCGTCCACGACGAGGCGGTGCGCGTCCGCGCCATCAACGACGCCATCGCCCGGGTCACCGCGTCCCGGGGGCACGCCACCACGTGGTGGCTGGTCATCGACGCCGACGAGTTCCCGCGCGGCCCGGGCGAGCAGACCGTGCGCGACCTGCTCGGTTCCCTCGACCGCCGGTTCCGGACCGTGGGAAGCATCCACCTCAACCACTACCCCACGACCCGACCGGCGTACGTCCGGGGCACGCACCCCGTCCGATGGCAACCGATGGCCGAGCGCGAGCTGGTCGGGCACTGCGCCCTCGGCCACCACAAGCACCCGCTCATCCGCCTCGACGCCGGTACACCCCCCATCGAGGTCGGCAACGGCGCCCACCAACCAGCGCCCGGCGGTGCCAAGGTCGTCGAGCCGACCGTGGCGATCGTCACCCATCATGTCCGCTTCCGGGACGAGGCCGACACCCGGCACCGGATGGCGCTGATGCAGGGACGGCTCGCCAAGGAGCGCCCGCTCACCGAGCGGATCCGGGTCGTCGACGCGGTCTACGAGGGCCGGTGGGCCGACGTCCGGCTGCGCAAGACCAGGCTCGGCAACCGACCTGTGCGGCTGCGGCCCTGGGCCGAGCTCGTCCCCGGGGCCGACCCCGGCCTCGAACCGATCGACCCGGCCGCCGCCGGTTCCGGGGCCGACCGTCCGTTCGTCGCCGCCTCGGTCCTGCTCGAGTGGGACAACCCCCGCCGGTCCAACGCGCACCGGCTCCCGGAGATGCTGCGACGCCTGCACGGCGAACTGGCGTCGCGGCCGGTCGACGCCGCGCCGGTCGAGCTCCTCATCGGCCACAACCACGATGTCGACCCCGCCGGCATCGAGCAGGCGTTGGCGGACGCGGACATCCGGGCCCTCGAGACCGTGCAGGTCCGCATCGTCGACGGTGGCACCCGCCACTACTACGAGCTGAAGAACCTGCTGGCCGCCCGCAGCACCGGGGAGGTGCTGGCGTTCCTCGACAGCGACGTCTGGGTCGAGCCCGGCTGGCTCGCCACTGTGCTGTCCGAAGCCACGCGTCGACCGGGCGCCGTCCTCGCCGGGCAGAGCTACGTCGGCCCCCTCGACACCCACTTCGCCCGGGTCACGGCAGCGGGCTGGTTCTTCCCGCCCGAGGCGCCGCCGACGCCGCCACTCGAGACCCACCAGTTCTGGGCCAACAATGTGGTCTTCCCCCGGGCGGTGTTCCGGTCGCACCACTTCCCGCAGCAGCCCGACCGGTTCCGGGGCCAGTGCTCGCAGCTCGGCCGCGAACTGCGAGACGCCGGCATCCCCCTCGTGCGGGTGTCCGCGGCGCGGGTGCAGCACCCGTCGTTCGACGGCTGGACCGACCTCGTCCAGCGGGCCGCGCTCAACGGCGCCGACTTCAACCGGAGCTGGCGCCTGGCCGGGCGGGGGCCCTATGGGCGGCGGCTGGCCCGGTTCCTGTACCGCCAGGCCGGGTCGAGCGCACTGAAGGCGGTCCGTCACCGCCGGGCCTACGGCAACGGCGTGATCGACACCGGCCTGGCGGTGGCCGTCGCGGTCGCGTACTGGGCCATCGCCGGCACGTCCAGCGTGATCGACCGCTTCAAGCCCGGGTACGCCCTGCGGTGGCTCTGACCCCCGACTCCGCGGTGGCGGACGGCGGCCGCGATGCGTTCGTCGACTTCGTCCGGGCCGTGAGCCTGCTCGTGGTCGTCATCTGGCACTGGGTGTTCACCATCGTCGTGTGGACCCCGACCGGCCCCATCGCCAGCAACCCCATCGGGTACACCCACGGCATGTGGGCGCTCACCTGGCTGTTCCAGGTCATGCCGCTGTTCTTCTTCGTGGGCGGGTTCGCCCACCAGACGGTGTGGGCCAAGGTGCGGGCCGACGGCGGCGGCTACGGGCGCTTCGTGGGCGGCCGGCTCCGCAAGCTGGTCACGCCGGCGCTGGCGCTCACGGCCACGTGGATCGTGCTGGCCGGGATCGCCACGGCCCTCGGGATCGAGCGGGACATCGCCGTCAACAGCGCCGTGCTCGTCCTCAGCCCGCTGTGGTTCCTGGTCGTGTACGTCGGGCTCGTCCTGCTGGCCCCCGCCATGCTCGCCCTGCACGAGCGGTGGGGGCCCGTCGTCGTGGTGGTGCTCGCCGGTGGGGCCGGGCTCATCGACGTGCTCCGCTTCCGTCACGACATCGACGCCGTCTCGTACCTGAACCTGCTGTTCGTGTGGGGGCTGTGCCACCAGCTCGGCTTCTTCTACGAGCGGCTCGTCCGGACCGACCGGCGCTGGCCGGCCACCATGGCCCTGGGTGGGCTGTTCACGCTGGCGCTCCTCGTGTACGCCGGGTTCTACCCCGGGTCGATGGTCGGCGTGCCCGGCGACCGCGTGTCGAACATGGCGCCGCCGACCCTCTGCCTGATCGCCCTCGTCTTCTTCCAGAGCGGGGTCGCTGTCCTGGCCCGACCGGCGGTGGCCGCCCGCCTGGCGCGCCCGCGCTGGGCCCGGGCCAGCGACCTCGTCAACCGCTTCTCGCTGCCCCTCTACCTGTTCCACAGCACGGGGTACGCCGCCGCCCTCGAGGTGCTGAAGCTGGTCGGCAAGTACGAGACGCCGGTCGAGCCGAACGCCACCTGGTGGACGCAGCGTCCGGTGTTCTTCTTCCTGCCGCTCGTGTGCACCCTGCCCGTGATCGTCGCCTTCAGCCGCCGGCCAGCAGCTCGGCCCGCGCCGCCTCGATCTCCGTGAGCCGGGCCGCCGGCACCTCGGGGTAGCGCAGGTCGAGGCCCCGAATGGTGTGGGCCAACACCCGGGCCACCATCGAGCGCATCACGTGCTTGTGGTCGGCCGGGATCACGTACCACGGCGCCGCCGCCGTCGAGGTGGCGGTGATCGCCTCCTCGTAGGCGACGATGTAGTCGTCCCAGTGGCGACGCTCGGCCACGTCGGCGGGCGAGAACTTCCAATGCTTGGCCTCGTCGTCGATGCGGTCGAGGAACCGGCGGCGCTGCTCGTCCTTGGAGACGTGCAGGAAGAACTTCACGACCTTGGTGCCGTTGCGGTCGAGGTGGCGCTCGAAGGTCACGATGTCGTCGAACCGCTCCTTCCAGAGGGCGTCGCCCCGCGGCACCTCCGGCGGGAGCTGCTGGCGGTCGAGGATCTCGGGGTGCACCCGGGCCACCAGCACCTCCTCGTAGTACGAGCGGTTGAAGATCCCGATGCGGCCGCGCTCGGGCAAGGCCTTGGCACAGCGCCACAGGAAGTCGTGGTCGAGCTCCTCGGCCGAGGGCTGCTTGAAGGAGAAGACCTGGCAGCCCTGCGGGTTCACCCCGGACATCACGTGCTTGATGGTGCCGTCCTTCCCCGCGGCGTCGAGGGCCTGGAAGACCACGAGCAGGGCGTAGCAGTCGCTGGCCCACAGCAGCTCCTGCGCCGCCGCCAGCTCGGCCACGTAGCGGTCGAGGTGCAGCGCGTCGAGGGCCTTTCGGTCCTCCTTGGCCATGCCCTCGAAGGCCTTGCCCCCCGTCCAGCCCGGATCGCGGTGGGTCAGGCCCGCCGCCTTCCCCGGGGCGACGCGGAGTCGGTCGATCACATCGTCGTCGTGGGTCATGGCATCGCTCCGATCCGTCTCGATGGGACCATCCCGCTCACCCGAACCATCCTGCTCACCCGAACCACGCCTCGTGGGCTTCGGCCCGGGCCGTGGCCGCGGGCAGGTCGTCGGTCAGCGCGAACCCGGCCGCGGCCATGGCCCGAGCCGACGCTTCGAACACCTCGAGGTAGGTGCCGTGGTCGCGGTAGAGGTCGCGCAGGACGCCGGGCGCGAACGGCACAGTGGTGCCGAAGAGCCGGCACAGCGGGTTGCCGCAGTCGGCGGCAGCGCCCGACACCGTGGCCGCCGGGACGTCGACGAACGGTGAGCGGAGGCCCCCGAGCGCATTGCCCCAGCGGTCGCGCACGATGCGGGCGGCGCTCGGGTCGGGTCCGGCGTGATCGAGCCGGGCCGTGAGACGGGGCGCCGCCGGCGGGGCGTCACCACCGCGCGCCCACCGATCGAGGTGGGCCAGCGCCGCCTTCACCACGAGGTGCTGGGGCCCGTCGTTGACCAGATGGCTGCAGTGCATGGCGCCGGGGTCGCCGCCGAGCTGGAAGGCGTCGGCGTGGGCGCTCCCGGCGATCTCCCAGAGCCGGAACCGGTCGTGGTCGGACTGGCGGGCGGGCAGGAACGACAGCGGCGGGAGCAGGTCCCCCTCGTCCTGCACCATGAGCACCGGCACCTCGAGGTCGTCACGCACGATGGCGACGGGGAGGGCACCCGACGTGAGCCGGGTGTCGCCGGTGAGGTCGGCCGCGAACCCACCGCGGCTGTGGATCAGCACCCCGTCGAACACGCCGACCTGGGGCTGGACGGCATTGCAGTACCCGGCCAGGCGGAAGGCCGACTGCGACTCGCCGATGGCCAGCACCACGGTGACGGGGACGCCGTCGAGCGGTCCTCCGGCCCCCGGGTGGGCCACGGCCCGCCCGACCTGGGTGAAGATGTCGTAGGAGAAGGCGTCGCCGGGGTGGTGCAGGGCCCCGTAGCGTTCGGGATCGATGCCCACCAGCCCGCCGTGGTCGGGGAGGCCCACGAGGGAGGCCCCGCCGCTGATGCCCACCTGCTGGGCCGAGACCCCGATCCACACGTGCCCGCGCCGGAGCAGCTCCTCGGACAGGTAGCTCCAGTCGGGGCAGCTGTCCTGCCCGGCGCTGACGTTGAGCCACTCCACCACGACCGTGCCCGAACAGGCGGCGGGATCGGCCGGGCGCCGTACCAGGACCCGGGTGCGGTACGGCGCCCGCCAGGCCGGCCGGGCTTCCCACCGGCCGTCACGGGGCAGCGGGAGGTCGGCGTCGTAGGCACTGGCCTCACCCGCCACCGCCCATTCGGACTCGACGTAGCCGTGGTGGCCCATGCCCCGGCGCCCGACCACCGAGAGCACGTTGACCCCCCGCCCGCCCTCGAGCTCCGACTCGAACACCGCCGCCTCGTCCATGCCGCATCCTCGCGCGTGGTGGTAGAACTCGCCCATGCCGCCAAAGCCACCCGAGGACTATCCCGAGGGCTTCCCCATCCCGCTCCACGACCTGCTCGCCCTCGACTGGGACGTCGGGCTGGAACGGTCCGACACGGCGGAGGTCCGCATGCCGGTGCGGCCCGAGGCACTGGGCTTCACCGGCAACCTCCACGGTGGCGCCATCGCCACGATGGTCGACGTCGCCTGCGCCCTCGCCGCCGTCCGCAGCTCGGACTTCGACCCGTTCACGCAGTCGATGGTCACCTCCGACATGCACCTGCGCTACCTCGGCCGGCCCCGGACCGACACGGTCATCGCCAAGGCCAAGGTGGTCAAGACCGGCCGTCAGCTCATCGTGGTGGAGTGCCGAGTGGTGGACGAGGAGGACCACATCATCGCCTTCGCCGACTTCTCGATGATGATCGTGAGCATGCGCGACCCGCTCGTGCCCGGCTCGCCGACCCAGCCCGGCGCGCCCGAGCTGTAGTGATGGACCTCGGCCTCGCGGGCGCGGCCGTCCTCGTCAGCGGGGGCACCAAGGGCATGGGTCGGGCCGCGGCCGAGTGCTTCGCTGCCGAAGGGGCCCGGGTGGCGGTGCTCGGGCGCACGGAGGACGCGCTCTCGGCTACGGCGTCGGCCCTCACCGCGGCGGGGGCGGCCGAGGCCGTGCCCCTCCGGGCCGACCTCACGGTCCGGGAGGACATCGATGCCGCGGTGGGCACCCTGGCCGACCGGTGGGGCGAGCTCCACGTGCTCGTCAACGCCGCCGGCCCGGTCGAGGTCGGCATCGGTCGTTTCGACGCCGTCGACGACGACGAGTGGGAGGCCACCTTCGCCATCGGCACGCTGTCGGCCGTGCGCACCGTGCGGGCCGCCCTGCCCCTCCTCCGGGCCGCGTCGTGGGCCCGCATCGTCAACGTGTCGGCCCACTCCACCAAGCGCCAGTCGCCGGACATCGTCGCCTACACAGCGGCCAAGGCCGCGCTCACGAGCCTGTCCAAGAACCTGTCCCAGTGGCTCGCCCCGGAAGGGATCCTCGTCAACACCGTGTCGCCCGGCTCCTTCGCGTCCGAGGGGATGCGCACCTACATGCGCACCCTCCCCCCGGAGCGCCATGCCGACCCCGATGACCTCGCCGACGTGATGCGCATCATCGACGAGGACTTCGGCCACCCGGCCCACCTGCGGCGGGCCGGCGACCCGGCCGAGATCGGTCCGGTGATCGCCTTCGTGGGCTCCCGGGTCAACACCTACATGACCGGCGCCAACATCAACGTCGACGGCGGCTCCGACTTCTGCTGACGGTCACGGCCGGCCAATGCGGTTGCCGGCCCCGAGCCCGGCGGCGTCGAGCGCAGCCAGCCCGGTCGGCGTGACGTCGTACACCGTGCCGTCGGACCGCTCGAGGAGCTTGGCCCCGCCGTCACCGAACGACGTGCCGTGGATGGAGACGGTCGCCCCCGCGGGCGCGTACAGCCCGCCGGTGGCAGGTGGCATGAGCGATCGGTCGCGGGGCCGACGTTCAGAGCATGTCGGTGAGCCCGGGCTCGAGCCCGACGGCGATGCGCCCGCGCATCTCGGCGGTGCGGTCCTCGTCGAAGACGGCGTGGCCGCACCCGGTGTTGAGGTCGCGCCAGTAGCGCTGGAGCGGCTCGCCGAGGAGGTGGGCCGACCCGCCGGCCGCCTCACCGAGGGAGGTGACGGCCCGGCGCCCGAGGTGCACGGCCCGGGTGGCGGCCATGCGGATCGTCGATCGCTCGGCCCGCGGGATCGATCCGCCGGCGAGGTAGGTGCCATGCAGGTGCTCGACGGCGTCGGCCAGCAGCAGCAAAGCGGCGCGGATGTCG
This sequence comes from Actinomycetes bacterium, assembly GCA_029782025.1. GTDB lineage: Bacteria > Actinomycetota > Acidimicrobiia > Acidimicrobiales > Acidimicrobilacustridaceae > JAKOVR01. Next base: position 18,273 of record JAKOVR010000184.1, read on the forward strand.
ACCTCGGCCAGGGCCAGGCGCATCTGCGCCGCCGGCTTCTCGGCCTGCCGCTCCCCCAGGCTGTAGGCCAGCACCCGCTCGGCCAATCGGGCCCGGAACGCCTCGAGCGCACCCTCGGCCCCCCCGAGGAGGGGCGCCGCCGCGGTGATGCACAAGGTGGGGACCAGGGGGAGGCCGAACAGCGGCTCGTCGTGCCCGTTGGCCCGCGCCGCGCCGCCCTCCACGAGATCGAAGAAGGAGAGGGTGCGGGCCGCCGGCACGAACGCTTCGTCGACCACCACGTCGTTGCTGGCCGTGCCGCGCATGCCGTCGGTGTGCCAGACGTCCTCCACCGTGACCTGCGCCGGGTCGAGGAGGACCATCCGCAGGTCGGGCATCCCGCCGGTGTCGACCACGCCGGTCACGAGGAACGCGTCGGCCTCCTGGCTGCCGGTGGCCCACGACCAGCGCCCCGAGATCCGGTACCCGCCGTCCCCGGCCACGGCCGTGCCGGTCGGCGACAGTGCCGCGGGGGCGAGGGCGTAGCCCCGGTCGCCGAACACCTCGGCCACGACGTCGTCGGGGAACATGGCCAGCAGCCAGTTGTGCATCACCAGGAAGGTGGTCACCCACGCCGTCGAGGTGCAGCCCTGGCCCAAGGTCCGTCCGAGGGCCAGGATGAACCGGAGGTCCCGGCCCCCGCCGCCGAGCCGCTCGGGCACCATGGCCCGGTACACGCCGGTGTCGCGCAGCTCGGCCATCGTGGCGTCGGGGAGCCGGCGGAGCCGTTCGGCCTCGGCTGCCCGGCCGGCGATCCCGGGTACCAGCGCCGCCACCCGCTCGAGCAGTTCGTCCACCGCCCGAGCGTAGGTGACGGTCGCGGGTCAGGTCGCGAGGTCAGGCCGGGGTGCCGGCCAACACGGCGTCGGCCTGCCCGACGGCGAGGGTCAGCCCCTCCTCCATCCCCATGTCGAGCTGCCGTTGCATGGCGTCGAGCGAGGGGAACGTCGAGTGGATGGTCACCCGCGTCCCGCCGTCGTCGGTGGCGGTGAGCCGGACCTGCATCACCGACGTGGGCATGGTCGGATCGGGTCGGCCCTCGCTGTCGCCGAAGCCGTCCTCGACCTCGAGCGCGACGGGCGCCTCGACCTCGCGGACCCGCCACCACCCGTGGTAGCGGGTGCCGTCCGGCGCGGTCATGAAGTAGGTGACGAGGCTGCCCGGGGACAGCTGGTGCTCGACGAACGTCGCCGGGTAGGTGGGCGGGCCCCACCACCGCTCGAGCTGGCGGGGATCGGCCCAGAGGAGCCAGGTGCGCTCCACCGGTGCGTCGAACTGGGCGGTCAGCGTCAGGGTGAGGGCGTCGAGGTCCTTCTCCACACTGGTGACGGTCATGGCGTGCTCCCTTCGGGGTCGGCGGCGAGGACGACGCCGAAGCGGTCGAGCCGGTCGCGCCATCGCGCCTCGAGGGAGGCGAGGAGATGGGCGGCCTGGCGGATGGTGCGGGCGTCGGTGCGGATGAGGTGCTCCCGGCCCTGCCGGTGCTTGGTGACGAGGCCGGCGCGCTCGAGCACGGCGACGTGCTTCTGCACCGCGGCGAAGCTCATCGGGTAGGCGCGCGCCACGGCGCTGATGGACAGTTCCTCACGGTGCACACGGCGAACGATGTCGCGGCGGGTGGCGTCGGCCAGCGCCCGGAAGACCCGGTCGGCCCGGTCGTCGTCGGCCAGGAGGTCGTCGAGGGAAGGATCTTCTACAACCATTCGGTTGTAGATTAACGGGCCGGCTCCTCGGCGGCAACCCCGGGTCGCGCCCGCCACCGGCCCGCCAGCGCGGCGATCCCCGGCCCGGCCAGTACGAGGAAGGCCACGTCGGCGCCGGTCCGGAGCCGGTGCAGCGGGATGAGCAGGATGGTCGGGAGCACCGAGGCCAGCACCGGGGCCACGACCGGCGAGAGGGGCACGCCGGCCCGACGGACGGCCACCGCGCCCGCTGCCGCCAGCGGGATCGTGACCCAGAGGGCCACCAGCTCGGCCCAGGCCAGCGGGTACCCGAGACCGTCGTAGACGGCGGCCTTGTCGATGGTGTCGAGCGGGGCGTACACGCCGAAGAGGCGCCCGGCCCGGGCGGCGATCACCACCGGCGTCCTGGCCTTGTGCGTCCGCAGGAAGTCGAGGGTCCAGTCGACCCGCCGGGCCTCGATGTCGCTGTCGTCGCTCCCGTCGCCGGGGTGGGCCGGGATGATGTCGATGCAGCCCGGCGCGTAGTAGGCGAAGAACTCGCCCTCGTAGGTCGCCTCGCAGGTGCTCCAGATCAGGGCCGTCCCGAGGTTGTTCGACACCCACACCCGCCGGTGGAACCGCGACTGGTTGTAGAGCACCCAGGGCGCCATCAGCGCGGCGCAGACGGCGCCGGCCAGGGCCAGGCGGGCCAGGCGGCGGGCCCACGGCATCGGCGCGACCGCGAGGAGGAACAGCGGGACCATGCCCACCAGGAGCAGCACGAGCTCGCTCCTCGTCAGCCAGGCCACGCCGACGGCCGCGCCCACCAAGGCGGCGTTGCCGGCGGAGGGCGACCGCCAGTACCGCAGGGCCAGCACGATCACCAACGGCACCAGGACGACGAGGAAGCCCTCGACCAGGAGCTCCTCGCCCCGGATCCACACCAGCGGGCTCAGCGCGGCGAGGCCGGCCGACGCCACGCCGGCGGCCCGGCTCCGCGGGCCGGTGGGCGAGCGCCCGCCGGCCAGCCGCCATCCCGCCAGGCCGATCAGCGCCACCCCGACCGACGTGATGGCGCACATGATGAGGCGCCACTGGAGGGTGCCCCGCACCCCGGCCTTCTGCAGCGCGGCGAAGAAGAGGGTGAACAGGGGCGGGTGGTTGGCCCCCTGCCGGCCGGCGGGGTCGATCATGTACATGGCCAGCCCCGCGTCGGCGAAGCCCTGCCCGTCGATGACGAGCTGGCCCTGGGTGGCGGCGTACGCCGTGTCGCCGCCGTAGAACCAGCAGTCGGTGGCGTCGGGCGGACGCCCCACGTCGGCGCAGTCGGGCCGCAGGACGAAGAGGACCGCGAGCTGGAAGGCGAAGGCCACGACCGCGGCCGCACCCAGGACGGCGTAGGGCCGCAGCCGCGCCGTCACGGACTGGTCGGGGGCCACCGCAGGATCGTAGGCCCCACCGCCGGCTCAGCCGGGCAGGCGGTCGGGCTTGGCGTCGGCCAGCAGGGCCTCTCGGTCCTCGGGCAGGAACATGCCCGTGGCGATCGCGGCGTCGGCCGCCTTGCCGTAGGCCGCCTGGTAGGCCGCCCGGGAGGGGTAGCGGGCGGTGAGGCGGGCGGCCGGGAGCGGCTTGGTCGACCCCATGAGCACACAGATCAGGTCGGGGTTGGGCGGCGGGTCGCCGGACAGCACGTCGACCGGCGCGTCGACCTGGGGCGAGCGGATGCCGCCCTTGGCGATCCCGTCCTCGTCCCGCACCACGGCCGGCTTGTCCCCGCCGCTGACCTCGAGGCGGGGCGCGGTCGGGGGCACGGCGCCGGTGCGGACCCAGGTGTCGAGGGCGCGGAGGGCGGCCTTCACCACGAAGTGGGCCGGGCCGGCGTTGATCGGCGCGCCGCAGCTCAGGTTGGCGGCCATCGCCCCGAGCAGATGGGTGTCGGCGTGGGCCGTGCCCGCCACCTCCCACAGCCGGAACCGGTCGCTGTCGGGCTGGCGGACGGCGTAGGAGTTGAGCAGGCCGGCGACATCACCTTCGGTCTGCAGGTCGAGCACCGGCGCTTCCTGGTCGGTCCGGAACCGCACGGCGACCGGGTTCTGGGTCATCCCGCCGGCCAGGTCGGCGTACTTGCCCGGCTCCACCACCGGGAGGGCGGCGAACGCCCGGCTGTGCACCAGGAACCCGTCGAACGCCTTGGTGAGGGGCTGCACGCCGTTGTAGTAGGTCGTGAGCGCGATGGCCGACTGGGACTCCCCGGCCGCCAGCACCACCTGCGGCGTGACCCCACCCGTGACCGGCCCCCCGGCCCGCACCGCCCGCGCGACCTGGGTGTAGATGTCGAACGCGTAGCCGTCGCCCGGGTGCTCGAGGGAGCCGTAGCGGTCGGGCACGAGGGCCTTCAACCCCTTGCCGAGGATGCCGTCGACACCGGGCACCTTCACCAGCACGGGCCCGCCCGACACCCCGATGAGCTGGGCCGAGACCCCGACCCAGATGTGCCCCTTGCGGGTGATCTCCTCCGCCGCGCTGGCGTAGTCGGGGTTGGCGTCGAGGCCGCTGCTGACGTTGAGCCACTCGACCACCGCGGTGCCGCTGGCTGCCGAGGCCTGGGCCGGGCGGCGCACCACGACGCGGGTGCGGTAGGCGGCCGTGGTGCCGGGGGTGAACGTCCACACCCCGTCGGGGCTCAGCGGCGAGGGCGCCTTGTAGTCCGTCGCCGTCCCGATGGCGACGTACTCGTGCTCCTCGATACCGGCGGGGATCTCCCCACCGGTGGCCGACCCCATGAAGGGCCGGCCGGCCACGGTGATCTCCTCGAAGGTGGCGGCCGGGCCGGCCGGGCGGGTCGCCGTGGCCCGGGGCGCCGAGCCGGGCGTGGTGCCCGGGACGGCGCTCGTCCCGCCCGGCCCGCTGGCCCCGTTCCCTGGCGTCGACGACGAGCAGGCGCCGGCGAGGAGCGCCAGTGCCGCGGTGGCGACGGCGGCGGTGAGGGTACGAGGCATGGATGGCTCCTATCCGTTGACGAGGTCGAGGGCGCGGCCGAGCAACCCGGCCCGGCCCGGCAGCAGGCGGGCCATCAGGTCGAGGGCCCGGGCATCGGGTCCGACCAGGACCCGGGCCCGGTCGCGCTCGATGGCGGTGACGATCTTGGCCGCGACCGCCGAGGGCGGGCGCAGCAGGCGGGAGGCGAGGCGGTGCTCGCCCATGGACGCCAGCCGCGCCGCCTCGGCACCGCGGGCGTCCCGCGAGATCTGGGTGTCGATGGCCCCGGGGAACACGGCGGTGACCCCAACCGAGGTGCCCCGCAGCTCGGCCCGCAGCCCTTCGGTGAAGGCCCGCACCGCCCCCTTGGTGAGCGAGTAGACGGCGTTCTGCGGCAGGCCGAGGAAGGCCACCATGCTCGAGAGGTTCACGATGTGGGCCTCGTCGGCGGCCCGGAGCGCGGGCAGGAAGGCGTGGCACCCGTACACGACGCCGAGCACGTTGATGCCGATCATCCACTCGACGTCGTCGAGCCGGTCGTCGGCGAACCGGCCGGCGGAGGTGACGCCGGCGTTGTTGACCAGGATGTGGCAGGCGCCGTGGGTGTCGATCACCTCGGCCGGCAGGGCCAGCATCCTCGTCCGGTCGGCCACGTCGGCGCCGTGGGCCGAGGCCACGCCCCCCGTCGCCTCGATGGCCGCCACCGTGTCGGTCGCGGTGTCCTCCCGGCGGTCCACCGCGGCCACCCGACAGCCCCGTGCCGCCAGCGCCAGCGCCGTGGCCCGGCCGATGCCGCTCCCGGCGCCGGTGACCACGGCGACCCGGCCGTCGAGCACCTTCACCGTCGTCCCCCGACCAGTCCGAGCGCCATCTCGACCAGGTTCGAGACGAACGTCTCCTCGTCGAGGACCGGCGCCCCGCCCTCGTCGAGGAGACGGGCCCGCTCGGCCAGCTGGTGGGTGACGAACTGGGTCATGGCCACGGCCCGGGCCCGGGCCACCCGGTCGGGCAGGGGGGCCAGCCGGGCGGCGATGGCGTCGACCAGCCGTTCCATCCCCTCGTGGGCACCGGCGCTGTCCCACCGTCCCGGGTAGCGGACCATCAGCTCGAACACCACCCGGAGGAAGTCCCGTCCCTCGGGGTCGGCCAGCTTCGGTCGGAGCAGGGCCACCAGCCCGTCCACGATGACCTCGAGCGGGGCCTCGGCCAGGTCGGCCTCGAGCGAGTCGCCGCCGGCCACGGTCTCGGCGTTGCGCTCGAGCAGGGCGGCCACGAGCTCCCACCGCCCACCGAAGTGGTACTGGACGACCGACGAGTTGCGCTGGCCGGCCCGTTCCCCGATGTCACGGAGCGGGACCGCTTCGATGCCCCGGCGGGCGAAGAGGTGCGCGGCGGCGAGCACGAGCCGGGTCCGGGTGTCGAGGTCGTCGGCGACCTGGCCCTCCCCGTCCCGGTGCTCGCTGGCCCGGTCCTCCCCGACGTTCGCCGTGCGCGCCATTAAGGATTGAGCATTACCCATTCCGCGGCCGGAGGCAAGCGCCGCGGTGTGGGATGCTGCCGGCATGCTCGCGCCGCGCCGGGTGCTCGTCCCTGCCGCCGCCGTCCTGGCCGCCGTGGCCGTCGCCGTCGCCACGGTGGCCGTCGTCAACCGGCCGGTCCGCACCGTCACCGGCGACCTCACCGGGGCCCGGCTGTCCGCCATCGGCGACAGCCTCATCAAGGCGTCGAAGGAGGAGGTGGCGGCCAAGGCCACCGCCGCCGGCTACGCGCTCGGCCGGGTCGACGGCATCAACGGCATCGAGACCATCAAGCGCAAGGACGACCTCGTCGCCGCCGTCAACGGCCCCGACGGGAGCCGGATCCTCGTCGTCGGCCTCGGCACCAACAACGTGCACTTCGCCTCGCTGGTCGGCTCCGCCGACATCCGGGCCAAGCCGCTCGCCGCCAGCCTGGCCGACGTCGACGCCACCATGGAGGCGCTCCTCACGCCCGGGGCCACGCTCGAGTGCCTGGTGTGGATCGGCGTCACCACCCAGACGCCGAACGACGGGCTCGACCGCATCGGGCCCGAGTTCAACGACCACGTCCGGAGCTGGGTCGGGCCGGCCAACAAGCGGGGGGTGGCGATGCGCTACGCCGATTGGGACGCCTACTCGCGCGGCCACGACGACTGGTTCATCGCCGACCACATCCACTTCACCGCCGCCGGTCAACAGGCCTACGCCGACCTGATCCTCGCCACCGTCCGCGAGTGCACCGACTGACGGCCGATCGGACCGACCGCCATCCGGGCGGTCACTCCCCTGGCGGCTCGTCGTCCTCCGCCGTCGAGTGCACGGGCGCCGTGAGGAAGCGGACCGTGTGCACGAAGCAGGCGACGCCGGACCCGAAGATCCCGATCAGCAGGGCGAGCTTGACCCACGGCGTCGGGTCGATGTCCACCATCGAGAAGTCGAACGGGAACACCTGGTAGACGCGGAGGGTGGCCAGCAGCCCCACCCCGGATGTGACGGCCAGGGCCAGGGACCGGAACCACCGGTGGTCGTACACGAGGAACGCGAGGTTGGCGACGATCGTCGCTACGAGCGACACCGTCACCACGTCGAGCACCTCGGCCCACGCCGGGGTCACGAAGTCGGGCCACGACCACTCGAGCAGGTGGCGGGCCACGTAGAGGATGCCGGCGTTGACCACGATGGCAGCGACGTACCCCGAGGTTCTCCCGGGGTGGGAGCGCAGGACCCGCTCGACGGGCCGGACGACGGGGGGAACGGTGGAGAGCGCATGGGCCATGGTGCACCTCCTTGCCTCCCTCCATCGTCGCCGTCCCTCCCCGCCCGCGGCAGGGTCGTTGGTCCCACGCTTGTACGATCGGGGCCACGACGGTCTCACGGACCATCCCGTTCGGAGGAGGACGGCATGTCGTTGCTGGTCGGGACCCGCAAGGGTCTCTTCGTCGTCGGGAACGACGGCCTCGACGGGGAGCCCTGGTTCCTCGGCCACGTGATCCACCACGCCGTCTGGGACCGGGGGGCCGACCGGATCGTCGTCGCCGCCCGCACCGGTCACCTCGGCCCCACGGTGTTCCACTCCGACGACCGGGGGGCGACCTGGAACGAGGCCGCGGCGCCCCCGGCCTTCCGCACCGGCGAGCGGCTCGGCCGGTCGCTGCGCGCCTGCTTCTGGCTCACCCCGCCGGTCGGTGCCGCGCCGGGGGTCTGGTACGCCGGCGGCTCACCGCAGGGCCTGTTCCGCAGCGACGACGGCGGCGACACCTGGGCCCCCGTGGACGGGTGGAACGACCACCCCGACTGGGAGACCTGGTGCGAGTGGCCCGAGGAGAACACCCCGGACGGATCGATGCTGCACTCGGTCAACGTCGACCCCCGTGACCCGCAGCACCTCTACCTCGGCCTGTCCGGGGGCGGGGTGTTCGAGTCCACCGATGGCGGCGCCGACTGGCGACCGCTCAACCGGGGCTGCGCCGCCGACTTCTTCCCCGACCCGGCGCCGGAGTTCGGCCACGACCCCCACTGCGTGCGGCTGCACCCGTTGGCCCCCGACCGCCTGTACCAGCAGAACCACTGCGGGATCTACCGGCTCGACCGCCCCGGCGACACCTGGACGCGCATCGGCGACAACATGCCGCGCGACATCGGGGACATCGGCTTCCCCATCGAGCTACACCCCCGCGATCCGGACACCGTCTGGGTCTTTCCGATGGACGGCACCGACGTGTGGCCCCGCACCAGCCCGGGCGGCCGGCCGGCCGTCTATCGGTCGGACGACGCCGGCGCCACCTGGCAACGCCTCGACCGCGGGCTCCCCCAGCGGGGCTGGATCACGGTGAAGCGCCAGGCCATGACCGTCGACGACGGCGACCCGGTCGGTGTCCACTTCGGGACCACGGGCGGCGAGGTCTGGTCAAGCCCGGATGCCGGTGCGTCGTGGACCTGCGTCGCCTCCCACCTGCCCGAGATCTACTCGATCGAGGTCCTCGGCGAGCCGGCGTGAGAGTGCGCATCCCCACGCCGTTGCGGTCCTACACCGGGCAGGCCGCCGCGGTCGAGGCGGCGCCGGGCACGCTGGCCGACATCTTCGCCGAGCTCGATCGCCGCTTCCCCGGCCTCCGGTTCCGCGTGATCGACGAGCAGGGGCGGATCCGCCAGCACATGAAGGTCTTCATCGGCGACCGACTCACCGCCGACCTGGCCACCCCGGTAGCCGACGCCGACGAGGTCACCATCATGCAGGCCCTCTCGGGCGGCTGAGCGGCTCCTCGGCCGGCAGTCAGGCGGCGACGTCCTTGCAGACGTTGGTGCGGCTGCCGACCTGGTCGAGGGGGACCATGTAGTAGGTGCCGTTGGGGCAGGTGATCTTCGGGTTCAGGTTGCTGAACAGCCCCTGGGACGACTCGTAGCCCGGCACCGGCCACACGTGGACCATGTACCCGGTGTTCTTGATCAGGATCCCGCCGTACGTGTCGCACAGCTCCTTGGTGGCGGACGCGTCGGCCCCCAACGGCGCGTCGATCCCACCGTCGGGCCGCATCTTGATGCAGACGTTGGTGTGGAAGTGCCAGTGGTCGTTCGGGCCGACGAAGCCCTCCGGCGGGTGCTCGGTGTCGGTCGAGAAGATCGAGTACATGAACCCGGCCAGCTTGGAGTCCGGCGCCACCCCGTCGTAGATGAGCATGGGGTGCTTGAGGGCCTCGTCGGTCACGGTCGGGCCGGTGTTGAGGAACGGCCGGCCGGGCTCGCCGTAGTGGGCACCGAGGGCGGGGGCGAACGGCCCCTGCCGGCGGTAGCCGGCGGCCTCGGCGTCCTTCACCGTCGGGTACTTCTCGATGAAGGGCTTCATCTGGGCGAGCTGGGCGTCGAGCTTGGCCTGGGTGGCCGGGTCGAGGGTCTGGACCGACGTGTCGTGCACGTGGCCACCGCCCTCGCCGGCACCGTTCATCACCAACGACAGCCCCTTGTCGTCGACGGGGGTGGCGGCGGTGTGGCCGTGGTCGTGCCCGTCGCCGGCCGCCGTGGTCGCGCCGGCGGCCGCCTGGGTGCCGCCCGCCGCCGTCCCGCCGTGGGCGTGATCGAAGGCGCTCGGCGAGGCGATCGCCGCGGTGGCGAGGGCCAGGATGCCGACCGGCACGGCGGCGAGCACGACCCGGCTGGTGGGGCCGAGCCGGTCACCGAGCCGGGGATGGGCCAGCAGCTCGTAGCCGGCGACGACGAGCAGCGCTTCGAGACCCACCGTGACCCCGTCGACGAACCCGGCGGCGTGCGGGACGCCGGCCTCGGGCCCGACGGGCCAGCCCCACACCCGGGACACGACCCAGGCAGCGATGAATGCGACGTTGGCCAGGCTGCTCACCCGCAGCGCCGCCTTCGACGGCCGGGTGACCAGCAGGAGGGCCAACCCGATCTGCAGCCAGCCGGCCAGGGCGAAGGCCACCCCCTCGGCCACCCACAGGCGGGCGTGCGACGGCACCATCACCAGGTGGACCGCCCCGGCCGCGGCCGACAGCGACGCCAGGAGCACCCGCCCGGGGCCGCTGAGCGCGTCGGCACCGGCCGGCGCCGACGCCGGCTCGGGTTGGTGCGACGGCATCGCCGTGCGCCCACCGGGCGAAGGATCGAGCGCAGCGATCCGCTCCAGCTCCGCCGCGCTCGGCACGGCGGGATCGCGGTCGATGATGGCCATGCGGGTCCTCCTTCACGTCCCCCCGGAACCGGGTGGCGCCCGTCACACAAAACTAAGGCGGACCGCTTAGATGCGCAAGCACCGTGGCGCCACCTCGGTAGCCTGGGGCCGTGCCCAAGGCGAAGGCGAAACCGACGGCGGAGGCGGTCGCCCCCCCGCCCGTTCCCGAGGAGCAACCGCCACCGGGCCGGCGGCAGCGCCTGCACCGGGGCCGCACGATCGAGGAGCGACGCGCCGAGCGGCGGACGGCCCTCCTCGGTGCTGCGCTCGAGCTCTTCGGCACCAAGGGCTATGCGCTCACGTCGATCGAGGAGCTCTGCTCGACCTCCTTCGTCACCACCCGCTACTTCTACGAGGAGTTCGTCAACCGCGAGGGGCTGCTGCTCGCCCTCTACGACCAGGTGGTCGAGCAGGTGGTGGCGGCGGTGCTGGCGGTCGAGGTCCCGCCCGGCGAGGACCGCATCGAGCGAGCGACGAGGGCCCGCGTCGCCGCGTTCGTGCACGCCACCATCGACGACGAGCGCGCCGGCCGGGTGCTGCTGCTCGAACAGGGAGGCGGGAGCGCGGCGCTCGAGTCGCGCCGCCGCGCCACCCACACCTTCTTCGCCCGGTTCGTCGCCTCGAAGTCGTTCAACTACCTCGAAGCCGGCGCAGTGCTCCCCCACGACTACGACCTGCTCGGCCTCTTCTTCGTCGGGGCCGTCAACGAGGCGCTGTGCGACTGGATCGTGTCGCCGCCCGAGGAGCGTCGGGACATCGAGCACGTGATCGACGCCATCACCGAGATGCACATGCTCGTGCGCCGCGGGTTGGAGCGCTAGCCCGGCGTCCGACCGAAACTTTGCACAGGGGCCTTGTCAAAGACTGAGCGTCGTGTCATAGTGCGCCGGACGGAGGCCGCGCCCGGTCGGGGCGGGCCACGTCGGGGAACGACGAGGAGACAAGGCCATGGCCACCACCTTCACCGCGCGCGCCCGCGCCGCCACGATCATCGCCGCCGCCACGCTGACCGCGGGGACCGCCTGCACGCTGCCCCCGCCCCCCGGGCCGGGCACGGGGGCGCCCGTCGTGGTGTTCGACATCGACGGCACCCTGACCGACGACGAGCTCAGCTCCACGCCGCACCCGGGCGCGGCCGACGCGGTGAACGCCTACGTGGCCAAGGGCTACGACGTCGTCTACGTCACCGCCCGATGGGACCTCGCCCAGCGATCGTCGACCGAGTCATGGCTGGCCGACAACGGGTTCCCCCACGAGGAGCTGTACATGGCGTCGTCGCTGTTGGTCGACGATGCCAGCAAGGCCGACTACAAGACCCAGACCCTCACCAGCATCGAGGCCAACCGCGCCCAGGTCGCCTACGCCTACGGCGACTCGTCGTCGGACTTCACCGCGTATGCCAACGTCGGCGTCCCGACGGCGCAGGTGTGGGCCCTCCAGCGGGCCAGCGCGTCGTCGTGCCAGACGGGGGCCTGGGCGGCCTGCCTGCCGGACTACGTCGCCCACCTCACCACGATCCAGGCGCTGCCCGCGGTCCCCTGAGCCGGGACCGACCGGAGCGCCTCACCGCGGGCCGGCCGGCACGGGCCCGAGGGCCTCGCGCAGCGCGGCGAGGCGGTCCGGGACGACCCGGTACCACGCCCACTTCCCCCGCTTCTCCCGCTCGAGCAGGCCGGCCTCGACCAGCAGCCCGAGGTGGTGGGACACGGTCGGTTGCGACCGCCCCACGGGCTCGACCAGGTCGCAGGCGCACGCCTCGCCGGCGTCCGCCGCCGCCACCATCGACAGGAGGCGCAGCCGCGCCGGATCGGCCAGCACCTTGAACAGGGCGGCCAGCTCCGCCGCGTCGTCCTCGCCCAGCACGCCCGCCGTCACCGGCGGGCAGCACAGCGTCGCCACGTCTCGTTCCATCGTGCCCCTCCGGATCAGCCCGCTTACATATTGACAAGTGTCGATGTGATGGTATCCTCCTCACATCGACGAACGTCGATCAGTCTACCGGAGGTCACCATGTCCCGTGTGCAGCTCGCCCTCAACGTCACCGACATCGACCGGGCCGTCGATTTCTACCGCCGGCTCTTCGGCACCGAGCCGGCCAAGCGCAAGCCTGGCTACGCCAACTTCGCCATCGCCGACCCGCCGCTGAAGCTCGTGCTCTTCGAGAGCACCGAGGGCGGCACCCTCAACCACCTCGGCGTGGAGACCGAGACCGCCGGCGAGGTCGACGCCGCCGAGCGCCGCCTGAAGGACTCGGGCCTCGACACCACCGGTGTCGACGACACGATCTGCTGCTATGCCAGCAAGGTCGAGACCTGGGTGACCGATCCCGACGGCGCCCGCTGGGAGTGGTACGTCAAGACCGGCGACGCCGAGCAGCTCACCTACGAACCGGTCGAGCTCGGCGCCCGCCCCACCACCTGCTGCGGCTGACCGCCGCGAGTATCGTCACCGCCGGAGGTGGCGATGCAGCAGCCGAGCGGGACCGTCACGTTCCTCTTCACCGACATCGAGGGGTCGACCCGCATGTGGCAGGCGGCCCCCACCGAGATGGCCGAGGCCCAGGCCACCCACGACCGGATCCTCCTCGGCGAGGTCGCCGCCCGCGACGGGTTCGTGTTCTCGACCGGGGGTGACGGCATCGGGGCGGCCTTCGCCACCCCGGCCGACGCCCTGGCCGCGGCGGTCGCCGCCCAGGAGGCGCTGCAGTCCACGGCCTGGCCCGAGCCCACGCCGGTCACGGTGCGGATGGGCCTGCACACCGGCCACGCCGAGGAGCGCGACGGCGACTACTTCGGCCACGACGTGAACCTCGCGGCGCGGGTGATGGCGGCCGGCCACGGCGGGCAGGTGTTGCTCACCGCCACCACCCTCGCCCTGCTCGGCCCCCACCCCGGGCCCGGGACCGACGCGCTCGACCTCGGCGAGCACCGGCTCAAGGACATCGCCGAAGCCGTCCGGCTCCACCAGATCCTGCGACCGGGCCTGCGCTCCTCCTTCCCGCCGCTGCGTTCCGAGCGGGCGGCCCGGGGCAACCTGCCCGCGGCCACCGCCGAGCTCATCGGCCGCGAGGCCGACGTCGCCGCCGTCATGAGCGCCCTCGGTACCACCCGGGCGCTGACGCTGCTCGGCCCGGGCGGGGTGGGCAAGACCCGCCTCGGGCTCGAGGTGGCCCGCCGCCTGGCCCCGGCCCACCAGGCCGGCGGCTGGCTGGTCGAGCTGGCCCCGATCGGCGACGCCACCCTCTGGTACGCCCTGGCCGGCGAGCTCGGTGTGCAGGAGCGCCAAGGCCTCGGCATCGACCGGGCCGTCCTCGAGTGGCTCGGCGACCGCGACACCCTGCTGCTCCTCGACAACGCCGAGCACGTCGTCGATGCCGTGGCCGAGGCGGTCGAGCGCATCCTCCGGCACTGCCCGGACACGGTCGTGCTCCTCACCAGCCGGGAGGCGCTGGGCATCGAAGGCGAACGGGTGTGGCGCGTGCCGACCCTGGCCGTGGCCCCGCCGGCCGGCGCCGTCGGGTCGGACGGGCCGACCACCCCGGCGATGTCGGCAGCCGCAGCATTGTTCGTGGCCCGGGCCCGGGCCGTGAGCACCGTCGACCTCGAGGAGCCCGCGGTGCTCGGCACGATCGAGGCCATCGTCGGCCAGCTCGACGGGCTGCCCCTCGCCATCGAGCTCGCCGCCGCCCAGACCCGGGCCCTGTCGCCGGCGTCCATCGCCGAACGGCTCGACACCCGGTTCCGGCTCCTCGCCGGCGGCCGGCGCGGCGCCGAGGCCCGCCATCAGACGCTCCGGGCCACGGTCGACTGGTCCTACGGCCTGCTCACGCCCGAGCAGCAGCTGGCCTTCGACCGCCTGTCGGTCTTCCTCGGGGGCTTCGACCTCGAGGCGGCCGAGGCCGTGGTGGCCGGCGGCGCCATCCACCGCGACGACGTCCTGCCCCTGCTGGCCGACCTGGCCGACAAGTCGATGGTGTCGGTGCACCACGACGGAGAGCACACGCGCTACTCGCTGCTCGAGACGCTCCGCGCCTACGGCACCGAGCAGCTGGTCGCCCGCGGCGAGGCCGACGCCGTCGCCTCGGCCCACACCGACGCCTTCGTCGCCGTCCTGGAGCAGATCGCCGAGGGCGGGCACTCCTCCGACGAGGCCCGGTGGCGGGCCCGGTTCGCGATCGAGCTCGACAACCTGCGGGCCGCCTTCGGTCGCCTCCTCGACACCGGCGACCTCGAGCGGGCAGCCCGGTTCCCCGACCGGCTCATCTTCGGTGTGGGCCTCGACCACGCCGAGGTCCACAGCTGGCCCGGGCAGGTGGTGGCGGCCAGCCGGGCCGCCGGCACCCCGATCCCCGAAGGGCTGTTCCCCTCGCTCATCTACGGGCTCGCCACCGACGGCCAGTTCGATCGGGGCGAGGAGCTGGCCGCCGAGGCGGCGGCCCGGGACGACCTCTCCCCCACGGCCCGGGCGGCGGCCCGATCCGCCTTGGCGATGGTGGCGTTCTTCCAGGGCGACCTCGAGCGGTGCGTGGCGCTGTGCGAGGAGGCGGGGCTCGACGGGTACGCCCACCCACGCCAACGGCTGTACCAGTGCATCGTCCTCCCCCTCGCCCTCGGGTACCTGGGCCGTCCCGACGAGGCCCAGGCCTGCCTCGACCGCTACCGGGGGATGGTCGAGGCCAGCGGGAGCCCGTCCGGCTGGGCCTTCTACGAGTACGGCGCCGGGGAGATCCGCAGCGAGACCGACCCCCTCGAGGCGATCGAGCACCTCGAGCGCAGCCTCGTCCAGGCCCGGGCGGCGCAGAACCGGTTCATCGAGGGCGTGGCCCTCGTGACCCTGGCCTCCATCCTCGGCCGCCACGGTCGGCCCCGCCCGGCCCTCGAGGCCATGCGGGGGGCCATCGTCCACCTGTCGGAGACGGGCAACGTGCCCCAGTTCTGGACCAGCGTCCGCAACCTCATCGAGGTCCTCTGCCGTCAGGACCATCCGGAGGCGGCGGCCGTCCTGCTCGGGGCCCAGGATGCGGCGCGGGGCGCCTCCACCCTCTTCGGGGAGGGCGAGCAGCGCCTCGCCGACGCTCGGGCCCAAGTGGCCGAGCGACTCGGACCCGACGCCTTCGCCGCCGCCCTCACCCGGGGGGCCCAGCTCTCGGCCCTCGACGCCGCGGCGTTCGCCGCCGGTTCGATCGACCTGATCCTGGCGGCGCTCCCGGAGGAATGACGCACGGGCCGGGCGTGAGCCCGGCCCGTGATCAGATCGCCTGACGTCAGGTCAGGTCAGGTCAGGGGTTGACCTGCTGGGTGAGTGGCGCCGCCGTGGTCGACCCGAGGAAGTTCGACGACCCGGCGTAGACCGCCGTGTAGCTGTGGCTCCCGACCGAGGGGCGCAGGCTGAACGACGCGCTCCCCCACGCCAGCGACCGCGTCGCCACCAGCACCCCACCGTCGTACAGCGACACCGACCCGGTGGCCGTCCCCGCACCCGGGGCCACGACCGAGACCGTCGCCTTGACGGTGATCCACTGGCCCGACACCGACGGGTTCGCCGACGAGGTGAGGGCCACCGCTGTGGCGGCCTGATCCACCTGCTGGGTCACCGGCGCCGCGCTGCTCGACCCGAGGAAGCTGGACGACCCGGCGTAGACCGCCGTGTAGCTGTGGCTCCCGACCGAGGGGCGCAGGCTGAACGACGCGCTCCCCCACCCGAGCGACCGCGTCGCCACCAGCACGCCACCGTCGTACAGCGACACCGAACCGGTGGCCGTTCCGGCCCCGGGCGGCACCGCCGACACCGACGCCTTCACCGTCACCCACTGACCCGCGACCGACGGGTTCGCCGACGAGGTCAGCGCCAACGACGTGGCGGCGGGATCGACCTGCTGGGTGAGGGCGCTCGACACCGACGGCGTGGACGACGGGGTGGGCAGGTAGGACACGGTGATCGCATGGCTGCCGGCGGCCAGGGCCCCCGTGGCCAGCGAGGCCGAACCGCCCACCACGGTGCGGGTGCCGAGCAGGGTGGCGCCGTCGTAGAAGCTCATGGTGCCCGAGGTGCCGACGGTGGTCGTCCCGGTGAAGGTGACCCACTGGCCCTTGACCGAGGGGTTGGCGCTCGACGCCACTGCCGCCCCGGGGGCGACGACCGACACGACGGTCGCTGCCGCCGAGCTGTCGCCGGCGCCATCGGTGGCCGTGACGGAGACCATCTTGCTCCCGGTGGTGGACCACGTGTGGCTGCCGGAGCAGGTGCCGCCCGAGAGCGCACCGGGCTCGGTCGTGCCGTCGCCCCAGTCGATCTGGCACTGCACGGTGTCATTGATGCCCGGATCGGTGACGGTGGCCGACAGGCCCAGCGCCGTCCCCACCGTGACCTCGGTGTTGGGGAGCGGCGCGTCGATGGTCACCGACGGCGGAGCGTTGTGGACGAAGAAGTCGATGTCGTAGTCGAAGGCGCTCTTGCCCTCGATGTCCCAACCGCTCACCCGGGCCACGTACTCACCCTCGTTCGGGCAGATGGCCGTGACCACGGCGATGGCGCCACCGGCCCCGACGGGGAGCGGGGTGGTCGGGGACACGTCGCAGGTACCGGGCGTGCCGTTGATCCCCGTCACCGTCCAGGTCGTGGTGATCGCATCAGGCGTGGCCGTCCAGTTCAGGGCCGCGGGATCGAGGGGGATGGGCGTGCCCTCGTTGCCGGTGAACGGCGGGGCGTTGCCGCCGCTCCCGATCCCACCGGCGCCGGGGGGCGGCGGCGTGGTCGTGGCCTGGCACATCGGGTCGGCGTCATCGACGAGGAGGTCGTCGTTGTTGTCGACCCCGTCGTTGCACGACTCGGGCTTGGTGGTGCTGAGGCTCTGGGCCTTGATCATCACCACGGAGTCGAGCACCTGGTCGCTGGTGTCGGCGATGGCCAGCTTCATGTGGTTGGTCTGGCCGGCGTTCACCGGGGCGCTGCAGATGAGCTCGACGCTGAGCCCGTCGTACTCGATGTTGATCGGGTTGGCCGGCGGCGACGAGAAGGAGTTGTCACGGAACAGGTTCGGGTTCACGGTGCTGTTGATCGTGTCGATGCTCACCGGCGACCCGCCCGCCACCGTGGCGCAGTTCTGCCCGTTGACGTAGAAGGCGAACACGTCGTTGAAGAGGTTCACCCACTCGAGGTACTCGTCCGAGGCGAAGGTGTAGGTGAAGTAGACCTGGCTGGCGGCCGGCACGAAGTCGAACTCGAGCACGGCAGCGTCGTAGGTCATGGGGTTCACGGTCTGGGTGTTGGCGATCAGCGCCGTGAGGTCCGGGTCGGCGGGCCCCGCCATGTCCCCCGTGATCCCGTCGGACTTGTTCGGGCCGACGGCGTCGGCGATGTTGCCCGACGAGAGGATCACCGCGTCGTTGAAGGAGGCCACGGCCGGGTCGACCAGGTGGATCGTGCCGGCCTGGGCGTTGGCGCCGGTGAAGGTGACGTTGGACACGGACACGCCCGTGCCCACGAGCGTGGACGCCAGCGCCGTGGGACTCATCCCGACGGCGCCGAGGTCGACCGTGGTCAGGCCGTTGCCCACCGTCGCCGCTCCGCCCGGTGCCGCGGCGCGGGCCGGGCTGCCGACGACCGCGGCGACGCCTGTCGTTGCGATGAGCGCGAGGACCGAGATCCTGGCCATCACCGACCGCAGCCGTCCGCCGATGTGCTGTTCAGGCCGTCGTTCCATGACGCACCTCCCTGTTCCCTTTCGAGGGTAAGGAGGGCCGAGTTCGGTGCAGCACCGCTGAAGGGAAGGTTTCGACCAAGTCGTCCGACCCGATCTTGATGCCGCGTTGACCTCCTCCCACGGACGACGATGGGCGCCATCTCCGTCAGGGATCAGCGGAGATCGGGGCCCGTCGGGCCGCGATCCCACGGAGGTCACCGTCGTCGTCGCGCCACCGTTCGACGCCGACGAACCCGGCCCCGTCGAGGCGCGGCACCAGGCCGGCATCCTGGTCGCCGCCCACCTCGAGGAGCAGCCACCCGCCCGGACGGAGCATCCACGCCGCGGCATCGACCACGCGCCCGACCACCGCCAGGCCGTCGGGCCCGCCGTCGAGAGCGACCCGGGGTTCGTAGCGCTGGACGTCGGCCGGGAGGGTGCGCAGCGCGGACGTGGGCACATACGGGGCCACCGCCGTCACCACGTCGACGCCGACCCCGTGGCGCACGGGGGCGGCGAGGTCGCCGACGATCGCCGGCACGCCGTTCCCGCGCGCGCACCGCGCCGCCACGGGGTCGAGGTCGATGCCCACCACCAGGGCGCCCGGTCGCGCCGCTCGCAGGTGGGCGGCCACGGCCCCGGCCCCGGTGCACAGGTCGATGGCCACGCCGGCCGGCGGCAGCAGCGCAGCCGCCCGGGCCGCCAGCTCCTCGGTCTGGGGGCGGGGGACGTACACCCCCGCGTCGACGGCGAGGGGACGGCCGGCGAAGGCGACCACGCCGGTGATCCAGGCCAGTGGCTCGCCCGCTTCCCGCCGGCGCACCCACCGCTCGAGGGTCGGCCCGTCCGGGGCATGCTCGACGAGGATCGCCGCCTCCGCCGCCGCGGCGACGCACCCGGCGGCGGCCAGCCGCATCTCGCACGCCGCCGTCGGATCCCCGCCGGTCACCCGCTCGCGGCGGCGCGCTCCCACCGGGCGAGCTGCGTGCGGAGCCAGCCGTGCTCCCAGAAGCTCACCGAACCGCCGTGGTCGAGCAGGTGGCGGTGGGCCCCGGCCATCAGCGCCGGCAGCCGGTCGTGGTCCGGGGCGACGGCCTCGACCGCCTCCCCCAGACGGATGGCCACCACCGCGTCGCCACGCCCGAGGGCAGCGGCGGCCCGGTCGAGGACGGTGTCGATCCCGGCCGCCTCGACCAGCTCGGCCAGGGCCGCCGGCGCCGGGTCGGGGTACAGCTCGGTGGTCGAGGCCAGCTTGAACCACCCGACGTAGGACTCCCACAGGGTGCGGACGGCCCAGCTGACCTTGCCGTAGCCCTGCCCGACCCGCAGCTCGGGCGGCAGCTCGATCTCCCGCATGAGGGTCCACACGTCCACCCCCGCGTTGAATCCCTCCACGGCCCGGTCGTGGACGTGGGTGACGGCGCCGTGGAGCCGTTCGAGCGCCGCCTCGATGAGGTCGGCCCCGACGATCGGGTCGTGCCGCCCGGTGATCAGCACCTCGGGCCGGAGCTCGCGGACCATCCGGTTGGTGGCGAGCTGGGGCTCCACGAAGCGGTAGCGGTCGCCCCGGATGGTGTTGAGGTTCGGGAAGTGCGGGAACAGCGGGCCGAACAGGTTGCTCACCAGGGCGACCCGGTGCTCGGGCAGCCAGACCACACAGCAATCGATCGTCTCCCCCACCGCCGCCCGCAGCTCGACCCGCAGACCGTCGACATCCATGCCGAGCCGGTCGCCGAAGGTGATGTCGGGGACCGGGACCGCCTGCTGCATCGACACGCCGGGGTTCTCGGCCGCGATGCGGCGGGCGTCGGTGCCGAGCATGTCGAACCAGATGCCGGCCGTGCGCATGCGCAGCCCCTGGATGCGCTTGTCGTCGGCCTGGCAGGCCGGGTTGTTGGCCTGGGCCACGTACCGGGTGCCCGGTTCCCGGAACAGGTCGACCCCGCCCACGTGGTCGACGTGGGCCTGGGTGGTCACGATGAGATGGGTCGGCCCCGGCCGCACGGCGTCGAAGACCCGCTTGTGGTGCGGCGCCTCGAACCCCATGCCGGTGTTGACGATCATCCGCCCGCTGTCGGTCAGCACGAGGTAGGCCGCGGTGGTGCCGCCGGACCGGTAGACGAGCCCCTCGACCACCGGGTGGGCGGGGTCGTCGTAGGTCGGGACCAGCAACTCGCGGCCGGGGCGGGTGTCGATCAGGTGGTCGACCTGTTCCTGGATGTTCACTGGACCTCGATTCGGACAGGGAACCGCTCGACGTACTCGGTGAAGCGCGAGCGCACCGCGGCCGGTTCGACCCCGAAGTCGCGGCGCAGGTCGTACACCACCTGGCCGTCCTTCCCTCGCGGATGGGCGGCCCGGTAGGCCTCGATCTCGGCCCGGGCCGTGGCGGAGAGCTCGATCCCGGCGGTGTCGTACACCCGCTGGAGCGTGCCCATCTCGTCGGCCATGTACTCGTGGAACAGCACGTCGATGGTCCGTCCCGCCGGCAGCCGGTGACGGTCCCGGAGCGAGGCGTCGAGGAGCCGCCCGATGCGGTCGGTCCAGTAGTCGCGGTACCACTCGGGCCGGACCGACCGGTAGAGCGTGCGGGCGCCGTAGGCGAGCATGGTGGCGGTGGACTGCACGACCGCGACGGGGTCGCGGTGGGTCACCACGATGGTGGCGTCGGGGAAGGTCGCCAGCAACGGGCCGAGCTGTTCGAGGTGCTGGGGCGACTTCAGCACCCACCGCTCCCGCGGCCGGTACCACTGGAGGATCTGGAGCACCGTCCGCATGTAGGCATAGTGGGGGGTCTGGTCGTGGGCGAGATAGTGGTCGCGCCACCGCGGGGTGCGGGCCACCCACTCGGGGTTGTAGTTCGAGAAGTCGGGCCCCATGAGCTCGATCTCCTCGTGGACGTGGTCGGGCGCCATCGGGTGCATGGCGGCCACGAGCGGCGCCCCCGCCTGCATCGACTCCCACGTGGCCTGGCACCGGCTCCACCGGGGATCGACCCCGTCGGCCGACGGCGCCTCGTTCGGGTCGGGCACCGGCTCGTAGGACTCCCACAGCGGCATCGACCGGAACCGGGTGTCGGCGGCCAGCAGGTTGACGAGGTGGGTGGTGCCCGACCGCGGCAACCCCACGACGATCACCGGGGCGGGGAGGGCCACGTCGCGGATCTCGGGGTGGCGGCGCAGCAGATCGTGGATGAGCAGCCGGTTGGCGGCGTAGCGGACGCAGTCGCCGAAGAAGAGCATCCGTCCGAGCCCGGTCCGCTCGGGGTCGGCCGCCATCTCCTCGAGCTGCAGTCCCAGGCGATCGCGGAAGTCGTCCGGGCCGAAGTCGTCGAGCCCGGTCCGGGCCGCTGCCGCGGCGCAGACGGCGTCGACCGACAGGTCGGTGGCCTTGGCTTCCCCGTACTCGAGGCCCATGCGCTGCAGGTCGCTCAGGACGGGCTGGGCCAGGTCGTCGATGCGGATCTCGGTCATGGCCGGGGCCTCAGCGGGCCAGGTAGCCGCCGTCGACGGCGAAGGCGGTGCCGGTGGTGAAGGCGGAGGCCTCGGACGACAGGAACAGGACGGCGGCCGCCACCTCGGCGGGCGTGCCCATGCGCGGGAGCGCACCCTTGGCCAGCTCGGCGTCGAGGAGGTCGGGCAGGTGCCGCATCGGCGCGGTCATCGGCGTGTCGATCAGGCCCGGCGCCACGGCGTTGACCCGGATGCCGTCGCCGGCCCAGTGCACGGCCAGGTTGCGGGTGAGGGCCAAGAGCGCCGCCTTGGCGGCCGAGTAGCCGGGGACGATCGTGGTCGAGCGGAACGCCGTCATCGACACCAGGTTCACCACGGACGCCCCGCCGGCCATCGTGCTGGCGGCCAGGGCCGGTCGCAGCCGCACGGTGAGGCGCATGGCGCCCTCCACGTTGAGGTCGAGGGCGGCGGCGAACCCGTCGGGGTCCCATTCGTCGCGGCCGTCCGGGAAGTTGGCCCCGGCGTTGTTCACGAGGACGTCGAGCCGCTCGATGCCGGCGGCCAGCGCGTCGACGGCGTCGGGGTCGCGCACCTCCAAGGTGCGGTAGGTGAAGGCCGACAGGTCGGTGTCGTAGTCCGACGCCGCGGCCCGGGTGCCGGTGATCGTGACCGAGGCGCCGGCCCGGCCGAAGGCCGATGCGACGGCGTGGCCGATCCCGCTCGTCCCGCCGGTGACGAGCACGGCGGTGTCGCGGAAGTCGTAGGTCACGGCGTTGGTCACCCGGGCTCCCCCATCGTGATCATCACCTTGCCGCAGTCCTTCGACCCCTCCAGCACGCCGAGCCCATCGCCGAACGACTCGAGCGGCAGCCGATGGGTGATGACCTCGGAGAGGTCCCGCCGGGCGAGGAGCTCGATGGCGTCCTCGAAGCGGGGCGGGTACTCCATCGACCCCCGGATGGTGAACTGCTTCATCATCACGTCGAGGAAGCTCGTGGCGATCGGCTGGTAGTGCACGGCCACCACCACGAGGCGACCGTCGACCCGGCCGTGGCGCAACACGTCGCCGATCACCCGGTCGGCGCCCGACGCCTCGATGAACACGTCGGTAGCCGCCGTCGGTCCGAACATGAACGGGGCGGTGCCGTGCACGCGGGCCAGCTCCTCCCACACGTCGACCCGGGCGGGGTCGATGGTGTGGCGGGCGCCGAGGCGGCCGGCCAGGTCGAGCCGGGTGGGGCTGTAGTCGACGGCGACCACGTCGTCGATCCCGCGGTCGGCGAGGGTGGCGATGGCCAGGAGCCCGATGGGGCCGCAGCCGAACACGGCCACCCGCTCGCCGGGGCGCACCTCGGCCTGGTTCACGGCCTGCATGCCCACGGCCAGGGGCTCGGCCAGGGCGGCGGTCGTGAGGGGCAGGCCGTCGGGCACCGGGTAGAGCCGGCGCACCCCGGGGACGTCCCGCACGAGCAGGAGCGGGGTGAGCCCGCCCTCGGGCCCGCCGCTGCCCATCGGCCCGTCGCCGCCGTCGGCGGGGCGCACGATCACCCGGTCGCCGGGCGCCGTCCCGGTGACCTCGGCGCCGACCCACTCCACCACCCCGGCCATCTCGTGGCCCAGGGCCATCGGCGACCCGGTCAGCCCGCCTATGTGGATGTACGACACGTCGCTCCCGCAGATCCCGCAGGCGGCGATGCGCACCAGGGCGTCACGGGGACCGGGCGTCGGGTCGGGGAGGTCGTCGAGGCGCCAGTCGTCGGGGCCGTGGACGCGGATCTGCTGCACGGCGAGGAAACCTAGCCGGGCCGGTCGCCCCCGGATCAGGCGCCGACGTACTCGGCCAGGTGCTGGCCGGTGAGCGTGGTGCGGGCGGCGACGAGCTCGGCCGGCGGCCCCTCGAACACGATCCGGCCGCCCTCGTGGCCGGCGCCGGGGCCGAGATCGATGATCCAGTCGGCGTGGGCCATCACGGCGAGGTGGTGCTCGATGACGATCACCGACTTGCCGGCGTCGACCAGCCGGTCGAGCAGGCCGAGCAGCTGGGCGACGTCGGCCAGGTGCAGGCCCGCCGTCACCTCGTCGAGGACGTACAGGTCGCCCTTCTCCGAGAGGTGGGCCGCCAGCTTCAGGCGCTGGCGCTCGCCGCCCGACAGCGTGGTGAGCGGCTGGCCGAGGGTCAGGTAGCCGAGGCCGACGTCGACGAGGCGGGCCAGGA
This sequence comes from Actinomycetes bacterium, assembly GCA_029782025.1. Lineage (GTDB taxonomy): Bacteria > Actinomycetota > Acidimicrobiia > Acidimicrobiales > Acidimicrobilacustridaceae > JAKOVR01. The sequence continues at coordinate 42,000 of JAKOVR010000184.1, forward strand.
TCTTGTGGGCGGCGGGGGTGGCGGCCTCGCCGGCGCCGAAGAAGGCGGCCGCCTCCTCCACCGGCAGGGCCAGCACCTCGCTGATGTCGCGCCCGGCGAGGCGGTACTCGAGCACCGAGGCGTCAAAGCGCCGGCCCTCGCACTCCTCGCAGGTGCTCGCCACCGTCGCCATCATCGCCAGGTCGGTGTAGACGACCCCGGCGCCGTTGCAGGCCGGGCACGCGCCCTCGGAGTTGGCGCTGAACAGCGCCGGCTTCACGCCGTTGGCCTTGGCGAACGCCTTGCGGATCGGGTCCAGCGCCCCGCTGTAGGTGGCGGGGTTGCTCCGCCGGGAGCCGCGGATCGGCGCCTGGTCGACGGTCACGGCACCCGCGCTCGCCGGCATCGACCCGTGGACGAGCGAGCTCTTGCCCGACCCGGCGACGCCGGTGACCACCACGAGGACACCGAGCGGGATGTCGACGTCGACGTGCTGGAGGTTGTGGGCGGTGGCGTCGCGGATCTCGAGCACCCCGGTCGGGACCCGCACGGCCGGCTTGAGCGCCGCCCGGTCGTCGAGGTGGCGCCCGGTGACGGTGGCGCTGGCCCGCAGCCCCTCCACCGTCCCCTCGAAGCACACCGTGCCCCCGGCGCCGCCGGCGCCGGGCCCGAGGTCGATCACGTGGTCGGCGATGGCGATCGTGGCCGGCTTGTGCTCGACCACCAGCACGGTGTTCCCCTTGTCCCGCAGCTCGAGCAGCAGGTCGTTCATGCGCGAGATGTCGTGGGGGTGCAGGCCCACCGTCGGCTCGTCGAACACGTAGGTGACGTCGGTGAGCGACGACCCGAGGTGCCGGATCATCTTGGTGCGCTGGGCCTCGCCCCCCGACAGCGAGCCGGCGGGCCGGTCGAGCGACAGGTAGCCGAGACCGATGGCCACGAACGAGTCGAGCGTCCGGCGCAGCGTGTCGAGGAGGGGCGCCACCGAGGGCTCGTCGAGCCCGGCGACCCACGCCGCCAGGTCGGTGACCTGCAGGGCGCAGGCCTCGGCGATGTCGATGCCGGCGATCTTCGCCGACCGGGCCGCGTCGCTGAGGCGCGTGCCGTCGCAGGCCGGGCAGGTCGTGAAGGTCACGGCCCGCTCCACGAACGCCCGGATGTGGGGCTGCATCCCCTCGGGGTCCTTCGAGAGCATCGACTTCTGGATCCGCGGGATCAGTCCCTCGTAGGTGAGGTTGATGCCGTCGACCTTGATCTTGGTCGGCTCCTTGTGGAGCAGATCGTGGAGCTCCCGCTTGGTGTACTTCTTGATGGGCTTGCCCGGATCGAAGAAGCCGCAGCCCCGGTAGATCCGCCCGTACCAGCCGTCCATGCTGTAGCCGGGCACGGTGAGGGCGCCTTCGTCGAGCGACTTGGTGTCGTCGTAGAGCTGGCTGACGTCGATGTCGGTCACCGATCCCATGCCCTCACAGCGGGGACACATCCCCCCGGTCCGGGTGAAGGTCACCGCCATCGGCGCGCCGGCGCCCTTGGCCACCGTGATCGAGCCCCGCGCCGACACCGACGGCACGTTGAACGAGAAGGCGTTGGGCGAGCCGACGTGGGGTCGGCCGAGCCGGCTGAAGAGAATCCGCAGCAGCGCGTTGGCATCGGTGGCGGTGCCGACGGTCGAGCGCGGGTCGGCCCCCATCCGCTGCTGGTCGACGATGATCGCCGTCGTGAGCCCGTCGAGCAGGTCGACATCGGGACGGGCCAGGGTGGGCATGAAGCCCTGGACGAAGGCGCTGTAGGTCTCGTTGACGAGCCGCTGCGATTCCGCCGCGATGGTGGCGAACACGAGCGAGCTCTTGCCCGACCCGCTCACCCCCGTGAACACGGTGAGCCGCCGTTTGGGGATGTCGACGTCGATGCCGCGCAGGTTGTTCTCGCGGGCGCCCACCACCCGGATCCGGTCGTGCCGATCGGCGGGATGCCCTGCGGGCGGGAGCGGCGTCGGCTTCGGGCTCACCGTCGCTGCTGGATGCGGAGGAGGTTGCCGGCAGGGTCGCGCACCGCGCAGTCCCGCACGCCGTAGGGCTGGTCGGTCGGTTCCTCGACGACCTCCACCCCGCCGGCCGCCAGCCGGGCGAAGGTGGCGTCGACGTCCTCGGCTGCCAGCAGGAGCCGGGCGTAGGTGCCCTTGGCCATCATCTCGGCGACGGTGCGACGTTCCTCGTCGGTCAGGCCGGGCTCGGCCTCGGGCGGGTACAGCACGACGGAGACGGCCGGTTGTCCGGCCGGGCCGACCGTGAGCCAGCGCATGCCGTTGTACCCGACGTCGTTGCGGACCTCGAACCCGAGCGCATCGCGGTAGAAGCCCAGCGCGGCGTCGGCATCGGTGTGGGGAAGGAAGCTGGAGTGGATGGTGATGTCCATGGCCGTCACGCTACGGACACGCCGCCCGGCGCGCTTCTCGATTCCTGACGGGTCTCGTGACCTGTTTGGCCACGCAGGCCGGCATGCCGACCGTCGCCGCCGCAGCCTCCTTCCGGTACACGCTCGGCGGCACGCCGACGAGCTCGGTGAACCGGGTGCTGAAGGTGCCGAGCGACGAGCAGCCCACCTCGAAGCACACGTCGGTGACGGAGCGATCGCCCCGGCGCAGCAGGGCCATGGCCCGCTCGATCCGGCGCGTCATGAGGTACGAGTACGGCGACTCCCCGTAGGCGCGGCGGAACAGCCGGCTCAGATGGCCAGCCGACATGTGCACGCCCCGGGCCAGGGCCTCGACGTCGAGGGGTTGTGCGTACTCGCGGTCGATGCGGTCACGGACCTGCCGGAGCAGGACCAGGTCGGCGAGCGGCACACGGTCACCGGAACGGGAACCCATCACCCCGATCCTCCCACACCGGCCGCCGTCCCGGTAGCGCCGTCGACGGCCCCGTAAGGTCCGGGACGGCCATGGACATCCTCTACGTGCTCTCCGACTTCCGGCCCGACGGCGCGCAGATCTCCACCCTGGTGTTGGCCGACCACCTGCGAGGGCGGGGGCACCGCACCGTGATCGTGCCCCTCGCCGTCCGCCCGCCGGACCTGATGGAGCGGGCCGTCGCGCTCGGGCAGCCGATCCACGGACTGGAGGCCCCCCGCCTGCGGCACCAGATCCCGGAGCTGCGCCGGTTCATCCGGTCCTGGCGCCCGGACGTGGTCCACACCACCCTGTGGAACGCCGACATCGCCGGCCGCCTGGCTGCCGCCGGCACCGGCGCCGCGGTGGTGTCGAGCTTCGTCGGCGCGCCCAACGACGGTGCGGACCTGTGGCCCGGCCGCACCCGCACCCCCCGCCAGCAGGCCAAGCGCGCCCTCGACGCGGCCACGGCCCACGCCGTGGTCCACCGCTTCCACGCCATCTCGCCCGCGGCCATGCACACCAACGCCGCGGCCCTCCACCTCTCGCCGGCCCGCATCGAGGTGGTGGAACGGGGCCGTGACGGAGCCGCCCTCGGCCGCCGCACGCCGGAGCGACGGGCGGCGGCGCGGGCGGCGCTCGGGCTGCCCGTGGACCAGCCGGTGGTGCTGGGCAGCGGGAAGCTGGATCCCGTCAAGGGGCACGACCTGCTGATCGAGGCCATGGTGGCGGTCCGGCACCGGTTCCCTGACGCGGTGCTCCTCATCGCCGGGGCGGAGCGGCTGACGGCCGCCGCCGCGCTCCACGACGCAGCCGCCTCGCTCGGCCTCCCCGACGACACCGTGCGGCTGCTCGGGCACCGGGACGACCTGGCCGACCTCATGGCCGCGGCCGACGTCTATGCCTTCCCGTCCCGGCTCGAGGGGGGCATCGCCACCGCGGCCGAGGCCCTGGCCATCGGGACGCCGCTGGTGATGGCCCGCCTCCCCGCCGTCGACGGGGTCCTGGTCGACGGGGAGCACGCGCTGCTCGTGCCGCCGGGGTCGGCGGCCGCGCTGGCCGACGCCCTCGTCACCGTGCTCGAGCACCCCGACGAGGCGGCCCGCCGGGCCGACGCCGGACGTCGGCTCTTCGAGGAGCGCTACGCCATCGAGGGCGCGGCCACCCGCATGGAGGCGCTCTACCGGGCGGCGATGGCGCGGCGGACCCGGCGCCGCCGGTGACCCGCCGCTTGCCGGCCCGCGGTCACCCCGAGGCGGGGAGGCAGAGCACGACGGCCCCCTTCTCGGTACCCGACACCGCCTCCACCACCAGTCCGGGGACCGCTTCCGTCCACGCCGTGAGGGCGGCCCGCTCGCCGGGCCGATCGGCGTCGTCGAGCACCAGCGCCGCCCCCTCGTCGAGGAACGGGACCAGGAAGGGCAGCGCCGGCCGGCGGGCCCGCCCGTCGATGAACGCGGGCGGCCCGTCGATGAAGACCAGCCCGACGCCGGCGAGGTCGTCGAAGACCGCGGTCCGGTACCACGCCACATCGGGGTCCCCGGGGAACGGTTCGAGCGGCGCGTGGCGGACCTCCACGAGGTCGGTGAGACCGGCGTCGGCCAGCAGGCCCACGGTGTGGGCCACGTAGGCCTGGTCGTGCTCGATGGCCACGATCCGGCCGTCGATCCCCGCGGCGCGCAGGGCCGCGGCCAGCACCACGGTGGAGCTGCCCGATCCGAGCTCGACGATCAGCTGAGGGGTGCGCTCCCGGACCAGCCGGACCAGCACCGCCGCGAGGTCGGGCGAGACGGCGCCCTCCCGGAGCCGGGGCAGCGGCGTGGACCCGCCCAGGAGGGCCGACAGGCGCACGAGGTCCTCGGCTTCCCGGTAGGCCAGTCCGGCCCGTCGGTCGAGGGTCTTGGCCACGGCTCGGAGGCGGCGCTCCTGGAGGAGGAGCGCGCCGGCGGTGCAGGCCCCGGTGAAGGCGGCGACCGCCGCGGCCCGCCGGGGCCCGAGGGCCCGGCCGAGGAGGACGCCGGCGCCGGCGACCCCGCCGGCGGCCATGGGAACGACGGCGCGTGTCCTGAGGGCGGCATCCAGGGTTCGACGAGCCTGCAACCGGCCTCCTCCGACAACGATCGCCGCTGATTCTTCCAGCCCGGGCGGTCGCCGGTGCACTTCCGCGGCTTCCGACGATCGCCGGTGCAGCTCCACAGGCCCAGGCCGGACAACAGCACCAGCGACGTCGCTGGGACGGGAACCTGCACCAGCGATGCCGACTAGCGGAGCCGGGCCCGCACCGGCAGTTCGCTCAGGCCGCGGATCACCATGCGGGTGCTCCACACCGCAGGGCCGGCCAGCTCGATCTCCTCGAACCGGTCGAGGATGGCGGTGAACATGACCTCGGCCTGGAGGCGGGCCAGGTGGGAGCCCAGGCAGGCGTGGATGCCGGCCCCGAACTGCAGGTGCGAGCCGGCGTCGGTGCGGGTGATGTCGACCTGGTCGACGGTCGGGCCCCACTGCGCCTCGTCGCGGTTGGCCGAGCCCGGGGAGGCGTACACCACCGCGCCGGCGGGAACGGTGACCGGCCCGGCCGGCGTGTCGAAGGCCATGTCGGCCAGCGCGATCCGCCGGACGAACTGGTTGGGGCCGTCGTAGCGCAGCAGCTCCGACACGGCGTTGCGCAGGAGGGAACGGTCGGCCTGCAGCATGGCCAGCTGGTCGGGGAAGTCGAAGAGCGCCCGCAGGCCGTTGCCGACCAGGCCGGCCGTGGGTTCGTGGCCGGCCACGTAGAGGGTCATGAGCTGGGCCATGAGCTCCTCGTGGGTGAGCGTCTCGCCGTCCTCCTCGGCGTGCACCAGGTCCGAGAGGATGTCGGCGTCGTTGCGCCCCCGCTTGGTCTCGACCAGCTCCTCCAGGAAGGCGTACATCTCGTCGGTGCGGGCCACCAGCTCGTCGCGCTCGGCCTGGTCCATCACCGGGTCGAGCGACCGGGCGATGCAGTTCACCCAGAAGCGGAAGATCGGGTGGTCCTCCTCGGGGATGCCCAGCATCTGGCAGAAGATCTCGACGGGCAGCGGGTAGGCGAACTCGGCGATCAGGTCGAGCTCGACCGGGGTGCCGGCGCCGTGCTCGGCCACGAGGGCGTCGACCCGCAACCGCACCCGCTCCTCGATGAGCGAGCGCAGCCCGTCGACCTCGCGGGGCCGGAAGGGCTTGGCGATGAGCTTGCGCAGGCGGGCGTGGTCGGGGTCGTCGAGCAGCACGAGGGTGCGGCCGCCCCGGGCCGCCTCGTCCCGGCGCTGGATCTCGGCCCGGGTCATGTCGGTGGGCACGGCGTTGTCGATCACCGCCGACGACGCCGGGTCGCGCAGGATCCGGCTCACGTCGGCGTAGCGGGTGACCACCCAGCCCTGGAGCAGGTCGGAACGGTGGACCGGGTCTTCGGCCCGGAGGCGCCGGTACTGGTCGTAGGGCCAGTCGATGAACCCGTCCTCGAGCGGGTTGAACACCGCCGGTTGCGCGGGGGCGCTCATCCGAGACCGAACCGGGCGGAGGCGAACGCGGGGCAGCGCAGCGACTCGTCGGGGATCTCCTCGGGGTCGAGCGGGTCGTCGACCTCGGCGGGGGTGGGGCCGTGCTCGTCGGCCAGGCGCTCGAGCAGGTCCCGGTCGAACCCGTAGACGGCGGCGGCGTTGCCACCCACCATCAGACGGACCTCGTCCTCGGGCACGCCGGCGAAGGCCAGGCGGAGGTGCTGACGGGAGAACGGCCAGCAGCCCTCCAGGTGGGGATAGTCGCTCCCCCACATGATCCGTTCCACCCCCACCGCTTCGCGGAGCGCCACCTCGTGGCGGCGGATGAAGCTCGACCCCAGGTGGCACTGTCGGGCCCAGTACTGCGACGGCGAGAGCGAGAGCTGATCGACGGCGCCGGCCCCGAACTTCGCCTCCTGCGACCCGCCGGCCCCGGACGCGCCGGCCAGGCGACCCTTGTAGTAGTCGAGCCGGGTGAGCTCCTCCGGGATCCAGGCCGTGCCCTGCTCGGTGAAGACGAACTGCAGCGTGGGGTGGCGCTCCATCACCCCCGAGTAGATGAGGTGCCACAGGCTGCGGTGGGCCCACCAGGTGACCTCGAGCAGGAACATCATCTGGGCCGACGGGTAGGGCCCCATGTCGGGCACGGCGCTCCCGCTGTGGTGGGTGATGGGCAGGCCGAGGTCCTCGCACGCGGCCCAGATCGGCTCGTAGTCGGGGGCGTAGAGCGGCGGCACGCCCGACCCCGGCGGCGCGCCGGGGAGCAGGATCCCGCCGGTGAGCCCGTTGGCCTTGGCCCACTCGATCTCGCGCACCGACGCGTCGACGTCGTGGAGCATGATCTGGGCGATCCCGGCCCGGCGGCCCGGGGCGGCGGCGCAGAACTCGGCCAGCCACCGGTTGTGGGCCTGGAGCCCGGCCCAGCGCCGCTCGAGGTCGCCCTCGGTGGCCCCGGGCGGCTGGTTCACCAGCGACACCTTCGGGAAGAAGGGCGGGATGGTGTTGGGGAAGATGACCTCGGCCACCACGCCGTCGGCCTCCATCTCCGCCAGCCGTCGCTCCGAGCTCCAGTTGCGGTCGGCGTCGGCGCCCTTGTTGTCGGCGTAGGGGTTGTCGAACTCGGCGGCCCAACGGTCGAAGTCGTCGTGGAAGCGCGAGGCGAGGTAGGGCTTGTACCCGTCGATGCTGGCCCCGCCGTGGCAGTCGGCCGAGATCACCACGTAGCGGTCGGTGGTCGCTCCCATTCGGTCACCTCGTTCCCGGGTCGGTGGGCTTGGGGCCGCCGCGCCAACCGGGCCAGCGGCTCCCCCCGATCACGTCGGCGAAGGGCCAGAAGGCGGCGGGGTCGAGCGGCCCGGCGTCGGTGATCGAGCGGGCCGTGGGGCGGTGGGTGACCAGCTGGGCCTCGGCCGGCCCGACCATGGGCAGCAGGTCGGCGATCGGGTCCCACGGGCTCGGCCGCAGCACGAGGGTGCCGTCGACGGCCTCGATGTGGCGCTGTTCGAAGGTCGTGGCCACGTCGACCACGTGGGGCGGGAAGTCGTAGGCGCCGTCGGCCCCGCCGATGGCCCGGGAGTACTTGGTCCACCACTCGTGCTCCTCGAAGGAGCCGTCCCGCGGGGGCACTTCCCCGGTGACCGTGCCCGAGTACTCGACGAAGGTGTACCCCTGGTGGCAGGCCCGGGCGGTGACGGTGTCGCCGAAGCGGAAGTAGGTGATGTCGCAGAGGAACTTGGGCTGACCGTTGGTCTCGCCGCTCACGTGGACGGCGGCCTCCTGGTCGATGCCGAGCCCGAGGCTGTAGTGACCGGGCCGGCCCTGCCACGCCGCCTCCACCTTCACGCTCACGCCCAGCTCGGGTTCCCCGAGCACGGGCACGCAGTAGAAGCCGACGGTGACCACGGGCTCCATGGGTTCGATCCCGGGCGGGAGCAGGGCGGCCACCTTCCCGGGTTCGGAGCGGTAGGTGATCACGAGCTTGGGCCAGCCGGCGATCTCCCCGGGACGGTTCATGGGCGGTGTGGTCACGCTGCTCCTCTACGGCTGCGGGCGCGGGCCGGCACGAAGTGGTCGACCACGGCGCTGATGGTGGTGCGGGCGATGGCGTCGAGGTCGGCCTCGGCGCCGAGGGCGGCGCGGGTCTCGGCCGAGACGGCGGCGTCGGAGCCGGCCCACAGGTTGGCGGGGCGGTGCTCGGCCGGGATCCGCGACGGATCGCGCAGGGCCAGGACCAGCGCCCCGGTGATGGCCATCAGGATGGCCCGCGACGCCTCGGCGCAGGCCTCGCCGGTGAGCCCGGCCGCTTCGAGCTCGGCCACGATGGCCACCTCGAGCGGATGGGCCAGCACCGACGCGGTGCCGCTCTGGTGGGCCAGCGAGGTGATGGCCCGGTGCTCGATCGAGCCCAGGTACATGTTCATGGCCGCCGACAGCACCCGGGCCCGCGGGGTGGTGCCCTCCACCGGCCGCTCGGCGAACCGCCGGGACTGGGCCCGCACGACCTCGGCCACGAGCTCGTCGCGACTGCCGGCGTGCCAGTAGATGGTGGGGGTGGCCACGGCCAGGTCGGTGGCAAGGCGGCGCATGGTGAGGGCGCCGGGGCCCTCCCGCTCGACGAGGTCGAGCGCGGCCGTCACCACGTCGTTGCGATCGAGTCCGGCCGTCTTGCCCATCTGCCTGTTGCACTCCCCCGTCGACTCTGTAACAGTGTCATAGGGACTCTAGAACACCGTCATAGAGCGAGCAAGGGGAACGTGATGGCCAATCCCGTGGAAGGCGTCGACCAGAGCGACGCGCCGTATGTGATCGTCTCCTCCGACACCCACGCCGGGCTGTTCGTGGAGGACTACCGCGAGTACCTCGACCCCTCGGTCCACGCCGAGTTCGACGAGTGGCTCGCCATCCGCCACCACCACCGCGCCATGGTGGAGGAGGTCAACGGCGAGTACGTCGAGCAGTGGGAGCAGCACAACGCCGAGGGCCTGCGCGGCGCCTACGACCCGGCCGTCCGCGACAAGATGCTCGACGCCGACGGGGTGGCCGGCGAGGTGATCTTCGCCGACGGCGATTCGGTCACCGGCATGGAGTCGCCCCCCTTCGGCGCCGGCCTCCAGGCCGGGATGATCACCGACTCGCGCCTGGCCTGGGCCGGCGCCCGGGCCCACAACCGGTGGCTCGTCGAGTTCTGCGCCTCCAACCCGCCCCGCCGGGCCGGCGTCGCCCTCGTGCCCGTCACCCACGGGATCGACGAGGCCGTCAAGGAGATCGAGTCGCTGGCCGGCAAGCCCGGCATCAAGGGGATCATGATCCCCACCATGTGGCACGACAAGCCGTCGTACGGCCACAAGTCCTACGACCCGGTGTGGGCGGCCTGCGCGGAAGCCGGGCTGGTGGTCCACACCCACTCCGGCGAAGCCGACACCCCGGCCTACAACGAGAACATGGCCCAGTTCATGCTCGAGGTGGCCTTCTGGACCCACCGCCCGCTCTGGCAGCTCCTCCTGTCCGGCAAGTTCGACCGGTTCCCCAACCTCAAGTACGTGCCGGTCGAGTGCGGCTCGTGGTGGGTGGCCGACCTCCTGTTCAAGACCGACGTGATGTTCGGCGGCACGAACTGGAAGGTGAAGAAGATGGCGTCGCGCACCCGCAGCCTGATCGAGCGCCTGCCGTCGGAGTACTTCGGCACCAACGTCTTCATCGGCGCCTCGGCCATGAGCAAGCCCGAGATCCGCCGCCGCTACGCCAACGGCCTCGACGCCCTCATGTGGGGCACCGACTACCCCCACCCCGAGGGCACCTGGCCCAACACGGTGGAGCGCCTCACCACCGACTTCCGGGCCGTCCCCGTGGAGGAGACCCGTCTCCTGCTCGGCCTCAACGCCGTGCGCTGCTACGACCTCGACCTCGACGAGCTCACCACGATCGCGGCCGAGGTCGGACCCACGCCGACCCAGCTCAACCAGGACCTGTCGCTGCGCACCCCGACCGACGCCGTGCGCGAAGCCCGCTTCTGGTTCGACGACTACGGCATCGAGTGGAAGGGCTAGCTCCCCCGCCAGGCCCAAAATAGCCCACGGAGGGGGGCTTGCCGCAAGGACCCCGAGTGTGCTCTGAATGCTCGTTGCCGACCCCGGCCGGGGCGGCATCGGAGGCTGCGAGATGCACACCGCCATGCCCGAAGGGTTCGTGTTGGGGTTCGGGGAGATCGATCGGACGATGGTCCCCCTCGTCGGCGGGAAGGGCGCCAACCTGGGCGAGCTGACCCGGATCGACGGCGTCCGGGTGCCCGTCGGGTTCTGCGTCACGACCACCGCCTACCGGCACGCCCTGGGCCGGGTGCCCGGCCTTGCCGACCACCACGCCATTGGCACGGAGAGCGCCGAGCTGCGGGCCGCCATCGAGGCGGCGCCGGTGCCCGACGACGTGGCGGCGGCGATCACCGGGGCGGTGCACCGGCACGGCGACGAGATCGCCTGGGCCGTGCGGTCGAGCGCCACCGCCGAGGACCTCCCCACCGCCTCCTTCGCCGGCCAGCACGACTCCTTCCTCGGCGTCGTCGGGGCGGCCGCCGTGGTCGAGCACGTCCGCCGGTGCTGGGCGTCGCTGTTCACCGAGCGGGCCGTGGCCTACCGGCGGCGCAACGGCATCGACCACGGGTCGGTGCGCATGGCCGTCGTCGTCCAACCGATGGTGGCGCCCACCGCGTCGGGCGTGCTGTTCACCGCCGACCCGCTCACCTCGAACCGCACGGTGACCGCCATCGACGCCGTCGCCGGCCTGGGCGACGAGCTGGTGTCGGGCCGGGTCCGGCCCGACACGTTCCGGGTGCGCGACGGCGAGGTCGTGGAGCGCTCGACCGCCGCCGACCGGCCGGTGCTCACCGACGCCCAGGCGGTGGCGCTGGCCGCCCTCGGCCGGCGGATCGAGGCCCACTTCGGGGCCCCCCAGGACATCGAGTGGTGCGTCGACGACGAGGGCGTCGCCATCGTGCAGAGCCGCCCGATCACCACCCTGTTCCCGCTCCCACCGGCCGACGACGGGCGGCGCCACGTCTACGTATCGGTGGCCCACGGGCAGATGATGACCGAGGCCATGAAGCCGCTCGGCCTGTCGTTCTGGCAGCTGACGGCGGCCCGGCCGATGCTCGACGCCGGTGGGCGCCTGTTCGTCGACGTCACCGACAACCTGGCCTCCGCGGCCGGCCGGGCCACCCTCCTCGGCCTCTTCGGGACGTCCGATCCCCTCATGCGGGATGCGCTCGAGACGGTCCTGGCCCGGCCCGGCTTCCTCCCCGATCCCAACGACGACGCGCCCCCCGGGCGTCCCGTCCGCGGCGCCGGGCCACCGGTCGAGATCGCCACCGACCCAACCCTCGTCACCGGGCTGATCGAAGCCAACGAGGCGTCGGTGGCGCAGCTGCGCCGGGCCATCGCCGGCGTGTCGGGTCCGGCCTTGTTCGACCTGATCCTGGACGACCTGGCCGAGCTGCGACGGCTGCTGTTCGATCCGGTCAGCCACGAGGCGGTGATGGCCGGGATGCAGGCCACGTGGTGGCTGAACGACCACCTGGCGGAATGGCTGGGCGAGAAGAACGCGGCCGACCGGCTCACCCTCTCGGCTCCCGGCAACGTCACCTCCGAGATGGGGCTGGCCCTCCTCGACGTGGCCGACGCCATCCGCCCGCACCCCGAGGTCGTCGCCCTCCTCCGAGCCGCCGCCGACGACACCTTCCTCGACCGCCTCGCCGCCGTGCCCGGGGGGCCGGAGGCTCGCCAGGCCATCGAGGGCTACCTCGCCCGCTACGGGATGCGCTGCGTCGGCGAGATCGACATCACGCGGCCCCGGTGGCACGAGCACCCGCAGGCGCTCGTCCCGCTGCTCCTCGCCCACGTCGACAGCTTCGAACCCGGGGAGGCGGCCCGGCGCTTCGAGCGGGGCCGGCAGGAGGCCGAACGGGAGGAGCGCGACGTCCTCCAACGGCTGCGGGCCCAGCCCGACGGGGAGGCCCGGGCCGAGGAGACCAAGCGGATGATCGACCGCGTCCGCACCTTCATCGGGTACCGCGAGTACCCGAAGTACGGCATGGTCAGCCGCTACGCCGTCTACAAGGACGCGCTGCTGGCCGAGGCCGACCGGATGGTCGACGCCGGGGTGATCGACGACCGCGAGGACATCTTCTTCCTGACCTTCGCCGAGCTCCACGAGGTGGCCCGGACCGGCCTCGCCGACCCCGCCCTGGTCGCGGCGCGCCAGGCCGCCTTCCGGGCCTACGAGGCGCTCACGCCCCCTCGGGTCCTCACCTCCGACGGCGAGGCGCTCAACGGCGCCTACCGGCGGACCGACCTCCCGCCCGGCGCACTGGCGGGGCTGGCGGTGTCGGCCGGCACCGTCGAGGGCCGGGCTCGGGTCGTCCTCGACATGGCCGACGCCGACCTCGCCCCCGGTGACATCTTGGTCACCGCGGCCACCGATCCGAGCTGGTCGCCGCTGTTCGTCGCCGCCGCCGGCCTCGTCACCGAGGTGGGCGGCCTCATGACCCACGGCGCGGTCGTCGCCCGGGAGTACGGCCTGCCCGCCGTCGTAGGGGTCGACGGCGCCACCAGCCGGATCGCCGACGGGCAGCGGATCCGGATCGACGGCACCCACGGGTACGTCGAGCTACTTTGACTCAATATCTGTTGAGTGATAGGAAGCGGCGGTGGACGATCCGATCGAGACCCGGGCGGCGCGGCACGCCGCCCTCGGCGATCCGGCCCGCCTGGCCATCGTCGAAGCCCTGCTGGGCTGTGACCGGTCGCCGGCCGAGCTCGGCCACCGGGTCGGCCTCGCGTCGAACCTGTTGGCCCACCACCTCGACGTCCTCGAGCGGGTGGGCCTGATCGAGCGCTCCCGATCGAGCGGCGACGGGCGCCGCCGGTACGTGCACCTCGATCCGGCCGCCCTCGGATCGCTGGCGCCGGCACCGGCCCGGCCGCGCCCCACCGGCCCCGCGCTGTTCGTGTGCACGGCCAACTCGGCCCGCTCCCAGCTGGCGGCGGCGATCTGGCGCCGGCGCACCGGCCAGCGGGCCGACTCCGCCGGCACCGATCCCGCGGCGCGTGTGCACCCGGGGGCCGTCGCCGCCGCCCGGCGGGCCGGGCTCGACCTCGGGGACGCCACCCCGCGCGCCCTGTCGCCGGCGCTGCTCCGCCGGTCCCTCGTCGTCACCGTGTGCGACCGCGCCCACGAAGCGCTGGGCGAGCGCGACGGCTGGCGCCACTGGTCGGTGCCCGACCCGGTGACCGTCGGCACCGCCGCCGCCTTCGACGCCACCGTGGCCGAGCTCGAGCGGCGGATCGCGGTGCTGGTCCCGTGACCACGCCCACCGACGACGAGCTCACCCGCGAGGTGGAGACCGGGGCCGGCGTCCTCCGCCTCGGCCTCGGCCGGCGCATGGCCGCCGAAGCCCTCGGCACCGGCCTGCTGGTGATGGCGGTGGTCGGTTCGGGGATCGCCGCCAGCCGCCTGTCCACCGGCGACGTCGGGCTGCAGCTGCTCGAGAACGCCGCGGCCACGGCCGGCGCGCTGGTCGGGCTGATCCTCATGTTCGGGGCCGTCTCGGGCGCCCACTTCAACCCGGTCGTCACGGTCCTCGACCTGCTGCTCGGCACGATGCCGGCCCGCGACACCGGGGGCTACATCGCCGCCCAGGTCGCCGGCGGCTGCCTCGGCACGATGCTGGCCAACGTGCTCTTCGAGCTCCCCGTCGTATCCCTCGCCACCACCCGCCGCTCCTCCCCCGCCCTCTGGCTGTCCGAGGTGGTGGCCACCGTGGCGCTGCTCCTCGTCATCCAGGGCTGCGTCCGCAGCGGCCGGGCCAACGCCGTCCCCTTCGCCGTCGGCGCCTGGATCGCCGGGGCCTACTGGTTCACGTCGTCGACCAGCTTCGCCAACCCGGCGGTGACGATCGCCCGCACGCTGTCCGACACCTTCGCCGGCATCGCCCCGGCCTCGGCGCCCCTGTTCGTCGTGATGCAGGTCGTGGGCCTGGGCATCGCCTTCGGCCTCGTCCGCCTCTTCTACCCCCACCGAGATCCGGAGACCCCCGCGTGACCGACACCCACCCCGAGGTCCTCTTCGTCTGCGTCCACAACGCCGGCCGTTCCCAGATGGCCGCGGCGCTGCTGGCCCACCACGCCGGGGACGCCGTCGTGGTCCGCTCGGCCGGCTCCGCTCCCGCCGACGACATCAACCCGGCCGTCGTCGAGGCCATGGCCGAGATCGGCATCGACCTGCGGGCCGCCGGCGCCCACCCCAAGCGCCTCGACGAAGCCGCGGTGCGGGCGTCGGACGTGGTGATCACCATGGGCTGCGGGGACGCCTGCCCGTTCTTCCCCGGGAAGCGCTATGAGGACTGGCAGCTCGACGACCCCGCCGGCCTCGGCGCCGACGCCGTCCGCCCCATCCGCGACGAGATCGACCGCCGCGTCCGGGCGCTCGTGGCCGAGCTGCTGCCCACCGAACCCACCGAGCCCACCTAGGCCCGGGCGGCCGACCGCTGAGTGGCGTCGAAGTCGAGGGTGAGGGTGGCGCGGTCGCTGGCCAGCCGGTAGGTGGTGGCGAGGTGGTCGACCGTGCCCCACTTCGACTCGTGGCGCGGATGGTCGCCGAGCTTCCGCTCCTTGCCGTCGACGGTGAACGGGCCGGTCGAACCGAAGGTCATCCGGCCCGCGCTGGGCGAGGTCCACGCCACGGTGAAGCCGGCCGGGGCCCGGTCGACGGTGGGCGCCACCTTCAGGATCGCCGCCTGGAAGTCGGCGAAGGACCCCGACGCGGGGCGGTCGCCGACCTCGACGATCCAGACGTTGTCGGGGCCGCCGTCGGCCACCAGGTCGAACGGCTTGGTCATGCCGCCCGTGGGGTTGGTGGCCGGGTCGTAGGTCCGCCAGCGGGTGGGCCGCCACGACCACAGGGCGATGTAGCCGTCGCCCTTGCGAACGAAGGTCCACCCATCGCGCTGGACCACCTCCTCGAACCGGTCCTGGGGCACGAAGGCGTGGGTGAAGTCGCGGTAGCCGAAGACGCTCCACAGCAGGGCGTCGGTCGACTTGTCCCAGGCCGGCTGGTAGATGTGCACGGCGGTGCGCTCGTGCTGGGCCGAGCGCGGGATCGACCCCTCGCCGGTCCAGTAGCCCGGCTTGGCGTCCTTGCTCCACTCGGTCCCCTTGGGCAGGTCGGTGACGGGGTGGGTGGTGAACACGAACGCCTCGGCGTCGATGGTGGCCTGCCAGACGTGGATCTGATCGCGCATCTCGCCAAAGCGGTGGTCGAGCACCGTGGCCAGCGCCACCTCGTCCCCTCGCCAGGCGTAGGTGTTGGCTTCGCGCAGCTGCCCGAAGTTGACGACGGCGTGGTTGGCCCGCTCCCACTCCTTGATCCGCTTGGGGTCGCCGCCGTTGAGGGCGACCAGCGCCTTGATCTGGGCCATCTGGGGCGACTCGAAGATGCGGTGCTTCTCCGCCTCGGCCAGGCCCACGTCGGCCAGCTGCCACATGCCGAGCGCGCCCTGCGACCACCAGAAGGGCAGGTTGGCGGGGTCGGCGAAGTCGTAGCCGAAGGGCGCCTCCGGCTTGTCGGTCACCGGGGCGGCGGCGTCGACGAAGATGCCGTGGCGCTCGCGCACCACCCCGGGGGCGGCGCCGGTGGCGATGTCGATGAGCACCTGCGGCGTCCGGTACCGGGCGGCGCCGGCGAAGTAGGTGGCGCAGCTGTCGGCGCCGCCGCCGTAGTCGAAGGTGGCGTCGTCGAACAGGAGCTTGAACATGTCGTAGGTGCCCTCGCGGGGTCCTGTCTTGTCCTTGGCGTAGGTCCGGCCCCGCGACGCCGTGTAGGTGCCCTTGTGGTCGTGGGCGGCCATGTCGAGCACGCACAGGTCGAGGGCCATCGCCGCCGCCCGGACGAGGTCCGGGTCGTCGGCCAGCTCGATCAGGGTGAGCAGCGGGGTGACGTTCTTCTTCATGTACACGTGGCTGTGCCACTCGAAGAAGCCGAACCGGGCCCGCTCGTGGATCCACTCGAGGATCCCGGCCCGGGACCGCTCGGCGTGCTTGGCGCCGGAGAGACCGGTGACGGTGAAGGTGGCGTCGGGCCAGCGCCGCCCGGCCAGGTACTCGTTGACCAGCCCGATGATGATGTGGTTCTCCGACCAGTACCACTGGTCGTCGACCTTGCCGGCGGGGTACGGGTCGTCGTAGCGGTAGCGGTTGTCGAGCATGCGCCGCCGGATGGCGTCGAGCACCGCCGGATCGAGGGTGGTCATGGGGGTCTTGCCGTCGGCCAGCGCCACCAGCCACTGGAAGTACATGAGGGTGAAGTCGCGGGTGTCCTGGAAGGTGTCGAGCTGGTCCCACTTGTCCTGCAGCGAGGCCACCGTGACCGCGGACGCGTCCCACGTGTGGCCGGGGTCGCGGTGGGCGACGAGGAGGTGGGCAGCGATGTTCGTGGGCTCCGACGGGTTGGCCTTGGCCGTGGCCACCCGCAGGTAGGCCTCGGCCCGGGCCCGCCACACCGCCTCGTCGACGTACCCCGGCGCGCCCGGCACGGCCAGGGGGCCGCCACCCGTGGTCCCACCGACACCGGTGCCCGCACCGCTGCTGCCCGGGGTCGAGCCGGCGGCACCGCCGGTCCCGCTCCCGTTGGAGCAGGCCGCCAGCGCCGCGCCGGCGGCCAGCCCGGCCGTCCCGGCCAGGAAGCGTCGTCGTCCCATGCCCTGCATCTCGTCCCCCTCGCTGGGCGCGCCTGACCGGCGTCCGCCGCTCACGCTAGGACACCGAGCGTATGGCCGGCATCCCCCGCCGCCCTCTCCCGTGGGTGCGCAATGCACCGGACACCGTTACATTGCGCACCCACGGGCATCGCTCAGCCGGCGCAGGACAGAAGTCCCTTCCCTCCGGCCGCCGCCGGGTGTTCCCTGGACTCGTGAGGGCGATCACGCTTCGCCGGTACGGCACGTACGAGAACCTGCGGCTCGAAGACGTCGACCGGCCCGAGCCCGAGGCCGGCGAGGTGCGCATCGCCGTGCGGGCCAGCGCCGTCAACCCGGCCGACTGGCTCGTCATGCCCGGGCCGTTCTTCCTCCGGATCACCGGTGGACTCCGACGGCCCAAGCGCCCGATCCCCGGCATGGACGTGGCCGGGGTGGTCGACGCCGTGGCCCCGGACGTGACCGCCTTCGCCGTCGGCGACGCCGTGTACGGCGAGCTCCCCCGCGGCGCCTTCGCCGAGTACGTCTGCACCGAGCCCGATGTGATCGCCCGCATGCCGGGCAACCTCGACTTCGCGGCGGCCGCGGCCTTGCCGCTGGCCGGCCTGGCCGCCCTGCACGGCGTGCGCGACGTGGGCGGCGTGCAGGCCGGCCACCACGTCCTGATCATCGGCGCCGCCGGCGGCGTCGGGACGTTCGCCGTGCAGATCGCCAAGGCCCTCGGGGCCGAGGTCACGGGCGTGTGCAGCGCGGCCAGCGCCGAGATGGTGCGGGCCATCGGCGCCGACCACGTGGTGGACTACACCAAGGACGACGTGGCCACCCTCGCCGACCGGTTCGACCTGATCCTCGACAACGCGGCCACCTCGCCGCTGAAGGTGCTCGAGGGTCTGCTCACCCCCACGGGGATCCTGGTCCCCAACAGCGCCAACGGCGGGGTCAGCCGCATGGCCGCCGCCGCCTTCCTCGGGAAGGTGGCCCGCCGGCCCATCCGCATCTACCTCTCGAAGTCCTCGACCGCCGACCTCGACGCACTGCGCGAGCTGGCCGAGTCGGGGGCCGTCACCCCGGTGATCGACCGCACCTACCCCCTCGAGGAGACACGGGACGCCTTCGCCTACGCCACCCAGGGCCACGTCCACGGGAAGGTCGTCATCACCGTGGCCGCTCCGGCCGACTGACCCTCGGGCCGACGGACGGTAACGCCGTCTTCACAGGCACCTCACAGTCAGGTCCCACTGTTCGGACCATGACCACGATCCCCCGCCGCGCCACGCGGCCCGCCGCCGTCGCCACCACCGCCCTCGCCGTCTCGCTCCTGGCCGCCGCCTGCGGAGGCGGGACCACCGCCGCCGGGCCGAGCGGCACCGTCGGCTCCGCGCCCGCCACCTCGCCCGGTTCGTCGGCGCCGGCGGCGACCACGCCCGCCGGGTACCAGTCGGCCATCACCGACCAGGTGGTCGACAACCCCGCCTTCGACCGCCTGACCGGGGAGATCGCCCGACGGACGACCGCGGCCGGGCTGCCGGGCTCCTCGCTGCTCGTGCTCCAGGACGGCAAGCTCGTCGAACAGCAAGCCCTCGGCGGGTACGACCTGAGCACCGTCGTGCCCATCGCCTCGGCCAGCAAGTGGCTGTCGGGGGTCACGATCATGTCGCTGGTGGACGACGGCCTCATCGAGCTCGACGCGCCGATCAGCACCTACCTCCCCGACGCCACCGGCCGGAGCGGTCGCATCACCATGCGCCAGCTCCTCTCCTTCACCTCGGGCCTCGAGTACGACGAGCGGATCCCCTGCTACCAGGACCTGGCCAAGACCCTGGCCCAGTGCGCCACCGAGATCCTCGCCCTCCCGCTGCTCGACGAGCCCGGCCACGGCTACCGCTACACAGGGACGCACCTCTTCGTCGCCGCCGCCGTGGCCGAGGCGGTCACCGGCAAGACCTGGGAGGAGATCTTCCAGGAGCGGGTCGCCCGGCCGCTCCACATGGACCACACCACCTTCGTCGGCGGCTTCCACACCGTGGGGGGTGCCGCCGACGGCCACCCCGCGCCCGCCGGTTCGGCCTTCAGCACGCTCGGCGACTACGGGCGGTTCCTCGAGATGCTGGTCCACGACGGCGTCGCCCCCGACGGGACCCGGAGCCTCTCGCCCGCCGCCATCGCCGAGATGGGCCGGAACCAGATCGCCGACGCCAAGTTCGTGAGCGCAGCGTCGGGCCGCAAGGCCAACGAGACCCCCTACGGCCTGGCCCATTGGCTCGATGTGACCGCGCCCGACGGCACGGCCCTGGTCGAGTCGAGCCCGGGGAAGTTCGGCTTCCGCCCCTGGATCGACCACGAGAACCACATCGCCGGCGTGCACCTGATCGTCGACAAGAACGACGAGCACGTGGCCGACTCCCCCGATCGGGAGGGCGGCCCCGGCGACCCGTCGGTCCAGACCAGTGGCAACTGGGTGCTGGTCGAGACGGCCAAGGCCCTCGGGGGCACGGTGCCGGACAAGCGCGGACGGTGACCGCTCAGCGCCGAACCAGGGCCTCGGTGACGACCCGGGCCGTTCCCTTCCGGTCGAACACCGGGATCCCCTCGGGGGTGTTGACCGACCCGATGCGGGTCACGACCGTCCTCGTCCCCGGGTCGATCTGGATGGTCTGCCCTCCCACGCCCGCGGCCCAGAACATGTCCTCCGGCGCCCCCGGGACCCATTGCACCACGGGGCGCCCGTCGTCGACCCCGACCGTGGCCGGGTGCGTCGCCCCGGCCATCCGCCCCGGCCGGTTGACCCAGAAGAGGTAGCCGTAGGCACCGTTGAGATCCTGGGAGGCCCGCCCGGTGGCGGCCTCGACGTAGGCCCGGGAAACGACCTGGCGCCCGTTCCAGCTGCCGCCGTGCAGCAGCAGATGACCGAACCGGCCCATGTCCAGACAGGTCGACTGCAGACCCATGTACATGAGGGTGTTGCCGGCCTGGTCGTGGGTGATGGCCGAGTGGTCCATGCCGATCGGATCGAAGAGCCGGCGCTTGGCGTACGCGGCGGCGTCCTCCCCCGTGGCCTTGCGCAGGATGGCCGAGAACGTCTGGATCGCCGCGTTGTTGTAGGCCCACGTGCGACCGGGCGCCGTGTCCTGACCGAGACCGACGGCGAAGGCCACCTTGTCCGGTGCGTTCGTCAGCGTCACGTAGTCGGTCACGAGGTCCCAGTGGCGACCCGACGTGTTCGACAGCAGGTCCTTCAGGGTCACGCCGTCGCTCGGCGTCCCCACCCACGCCGGGAGGTAGGCCGACGCCTTGTCCTCGATGCGGAGCCGGCCCTCGTCCTGGGCGATCCCCACCAGCGTGCTGGTGAAGGACTTGGTCACCGAGAAGGCCTCTTGCGGGGTGTCCGCCGTGGTCCCGTTCCAGTACCAGTCCGCCACCAGCTTGCCGTCGCGGAACACGGCCAGGCAGGTCGACTGGCTGGCCCCGGCGTCACGGGCGATCGCCTCCAGCTTGACCGGGTCCAGCCCGGCCGCGCCCGGATCGGTGCGCTCCCACGACGCCCCCGGGAAGATGTCCGCCGAGCCGCTGGCTGCAGCGACCGTGGTCCCCGGGGCGCTCGCCGCGGTCCCAGGGGTCGGGACCCGGGTGCTGGCCGGCGGCTCCTGGCTGGCGCCGCACGCCGGCAGCGCCAGCACGGCCGCCGTCGCCGCCACGGCGAGCGATCGTGACGCGTTCACTTGTCCGCCCCGTTGTCCATGCCGTAGCGGCGGCGGACACCGGACCCGGCGCACGAGCCGGCGTTCTTCCCCGAGCTCTTGGCCAGATCGACGTCGAGGATCGGGTTGGCGGCGCTGAACACGCCCCACGGGCTCTCGCAGCCGGGCACCACCCAGGCGTGGCTCATCCAACCTCGGCGACCGTCGCCCTTGGTACCGCCCCGGGCCTCGCAGTCGGCCGCCGAGGTCGTGCTGTCGCCGATGACGGTCTTGTCGGTCTTCGAGTAGCAAAGCCCGATGTGGCGGTGGGCCTGGTCGTTGGGGCCGGTGAACCCCTGGGTCGGGGCGTTGCCGCCGTCGAGCTGGATCTGGTAGCTGAGCCCCACGATGTGGGCGTCGGGCCCGTCGCCGTCGTAGAGGAGCATCTCGGGCTGGGTGATGTCGAAGACTCCGTCGAGGAGGTCACGCCGGATCATGTGGTTGGCGATGCCGGGGACGTACGGCGTGTCCGGCCGGTAGCCCGCGGCGGTGGCGTCGGCGAGCGTCGGGTACCGCAACGCCGTCGCCCGGGCCAGCGCCAGCTCGTCGGCCAGCCGCTGGCACTGGGTCGGGTCGGTCATTGCCACCCACGGCTGTGGGCCCACGTGCCCGCCGTGGCCACTGGCGGCCGGATCCCCGGAGGCGGTCGTGGCCTGGGCCGCGGCATGGGCGTGGTCGAGGGTTCCGGAGCTGCGCAGCCAGGACAGCCACGCGGCGTAGTCCTCGTCGGTGGCATCGCTGAGGAGGGCGATGAAGGCTGCCGCCTCGACCTCGCTCGTGGCCGCCCGCCCGGTGCCGGCCACCAGACGGTCGAGCCCGACCGACCCTCGACCGCCCAGCGGATCGGGCGGCGCCGAGCGCACCGGCTCGGCCATGGCCGCCGACGGGCTGGCGCCGTGATCGTGGCCGTCGCCATGGGTCCCGGACCCGGACCCGGCGGACGGGCCCACCGGTGGATGGCCACCCCACCGGGTGTCGACCCCGAGGGTGGCCGCTTCCCGCCAGTAGGCCGGCGGGTTGAAGGCCTTGTCGCACCGCGTGCGATCCACGGCGGCCTCGGGGCTCTGCGCCGCCGACGCCGTGACGCCGTGGTGGTGGGTGGCGGCCTCGGGCGATGCGATGACGATCGTGGCCAAGCCGAGCGCGGCCACGCCGACCACCAATGGCGCCAGCGACCCCGCCGGGGCGGGCACCGGGCGCACGGCGAGCCGCAGCGCCACGGCGACCAACCCCGCCTGCAGCACGATCGCCACCGTGTCGACAGCCCCCACGGGTTCGGCGACGCCGGGCGCCTCCCCGAAGGGCAGGCCGGCCGTCCGGCTCACCGCCCACACAGCGATGAAGGCGATGTTGGCGGCCGCCACGACGGCGTGGAACCGGCGGCCGCCCCGGCCGGCCAGCACCGCTCCGGCGGTGAGGAGCTGGACCGATCCAACCACCGAGAAGCCCAGCGCCTCCTGCCACACCCCGGCATGGATCGGCGTCATGGCCAGGTGGATGGCGCCGGCCCCCGCCGACAACCCGGCCACCGCCCACCCGAGGTGTGGCTCCGCCGGCCCGGCCCCCGCCGGCCGGACATCGATCGCTTCGGTCATGCCTCGCTCCCCCTCCATCGGTCGGAACGGACCCCCCGGGGTTCGCGCCGATGCAACAGTTTCGAGAATATGTAACATCGGCCGGGTATGGGGCCGGTATGGCCGCGCCGAACGCACCCGACCGCGGGTTCGCCAACCGTCAGCGAGCGGTCGGCCGGGTGATGGCCGGGACGATGAAGTCCCGCAGGTAGGCCCGGATGTCGTCCTCGGTCGCCACGATGCCGGGCTCCCGCACCAGGGTGAAGACCGTGCGAGCCAGGAGATCCGTCACCCGGCGGGCATCGGTGACGAACCGCACGTCGTCCCGCGTCGCCGCCGGCGTGGCCCGCTCTTCCCAGGCCAGCGTCATCTCGTACAGCTGGGTCAGGCGGTGCGGCTCGAGGGCGACGGCGGCGGCACCGGAGCAGATGCCCTCGTGGATCAACGGGTCCGCCCGGGCCAGGAGGATGAACGAGGTGAAGACCTCGACCACGAGCTCGGCCGTGGTGAGGTGGTCATCGACGGCGGGCAACGCCATGATCGCCACCTCGACGGCCCGAGCCACCAGCACCTCGGCCACCAGCTCATCGCGGCCACCGGGAAAGGCACGATGCACCGTCACCCGGTGCACGCCGGCCGCCTCGGCCACCTGCTCGAGCGACGTCCCGCGGATGCCATTGGCCTCGAACACCCGCTTCGCCGCATCGATGATGCGGAGCCGGGTGGGAGCGGGGTGCTCGGGACGGACCATGGCGTGGGTGTACCACGCGCCGGGCCCACGGCCGGCCGCCGGCCCGGCGCCCCTGCCGCGTGGGTGCGATTTGTTCGCGACTGCGAACATTTCGCACCCACGGGCATTTCCGGAGAAAGGTCTACGATCTTTTGTTCGTACCCGCTTTCCTGTCACAGGGGGTTCGTATCCTGTCGGGTATGGACGATCTGGTGGATCTGCTCGAGCGGTGCCGCAAGGCCGCCGGTGCCGATCCCGCCCTGTGCACCGACACCCAGCTCCAGACCGGGGTCCTCGCCCTCGAAGCCGCCCAGACCGCGCTCGCCGCCGCCGAAGCGGCGCTGCTGGCCGAGCTCGAGCTTCGGGGCACCACCGAGATCGAACACGCCCTGCCCACCGGCACCTGGCTCGCCCGCGAAGCCCACCTCCCGCCCAAGATCGCCCGAGGCAAGGTCCGCACCGCAGTCAAGCTGCGCCGCTGCCTCCCCGGCGTCGCCGACGCCATGATCGACGGACGCATCAGCGACCACCACGCCACCGTCCTGGCCATCGCCGCCAACCCCCGGATCGCGGAGGAGTTCGCCGAGATCGTCCCCCAGCTCGTCGACGCCGCCGAAGGCACGGTGTTCGACGTGTGGCGCCGCGACGTCCACGGCGCCGCCGAACTCCTCGATCAGGACGGCGGCCACGACCCGATCCGCGAGTCCGACCGGAACCGGCTCACCGTCGATCCGCTCCTCGACGGCGTCGTCCAGATCCACGGCACCCTCACCGGCGACCACGCCGTCACCCTCACCACCCTCCTCAACGACCGCGCCGACACCCTCTTCCACACCTACACCCGCGACAACATCGAGTTCACCGACCTCCCCATCCCCAGCCGCTCAGTGATCATGGCCGAAGCCCTCATCGACCTGATCCGCCACGGCGCCGCCCACACCCCCAGCGACGGGCACGCGAACGAACAACCCCGCAGCGAAGCCATCCTCCTCATCCAAGACACCGACCTGAGCGTCACCACCCTCGACCGCGCCCGAGTCGACGACCGCTCCGCTTCCCTGCTGGCCTGTGACGCCGCCTGGGCCCGCGTCACCCTCAACAAGAACGGTGTCCCCCTCGCCTACGGCCGCAGCCGCCGCTACGCCACCCGCACCTTGCGCATCGCCCTCGCCATCCGCGACGGCGGCTGCATCTTCCCCGGCTGCACCGCCCCACCTTCCTGGTGCGATGCGCATCACATCGAACACTGGGAACACGGCGGATGCACCGACGAGAACAACATGGCCCTCCTCTGCCGCCACCACCACCGCCGCGTCGCCCACGCCCCCGGCTGGACCCTCACCCCCACCGGAAACGGCCGCTTCATCTTCACCAGCCCCAACGGCACCCAACGCCACTCCCAACACCACGGCACCCACCCACCCCCCGGCCCCCGAGCCGGCCCCGCACCACCCTGAGCGGCCCGCCGTCGGGGTCAGCCGCGCGAACGAATCAGGTGATCCAGGCCAGCACGTCGATCACGACGTGGGTGGTGCCGCGGTTGTTGAAGATCGTGAACGCGCCCGACGGGCCGAGCTTCACCACGGCGAGGTTGGGTACCGTCTGTCCGGGCCGGAGGTTCAGGTTGGAGGCGAACGGCAGTGCCGATTCGGTGGGCCACGCCGTGAGGTGGGTGGCATCGGTCGGCTCGGTGCCGGTCAGGTTCACGATCACGGCCCGGGCGCCGGTGGGCGGGACGCCGGCCGCGCCGGCCACGGGGATCACCCGCTGCTCGCCCGGCCCGAGGGGTGCGGCGAGGGTGCCGAGTCCGATCCGGCTGTCAGCAAGACGGGCGGGCCGCACCATGGCGCCCCTGCCGTCCGCCGACCCGGCGTCGGCAACGAAGCAGCCGGCGAGATCGGCGAGGAGGTGCACCGTGCCGCTGTTGTTCCGCAGGCTGACCTTGCCCTCCGCTCCCACCGGCACCATCACCATGTTGGGGACGGTGTCGCCGGCGTCGGCGTTCAGGTTCGACGCGTCGGGCGGCCCGACCCCCGACGGCCAAACCGTCACGTGGGTCGGGGCCGTCGGGCCCACCGCCGTCACGTTCATCGCCACCGCCGAGATCGGACCGCCCACGCCGGCGCACGGCCCGGTCAGATCGAGGTCGCGGCTCTCACCCGGGCCGAAGGGCGCCGGTGCCGTGCTCCCGTCGCCCCGGGTGTCGAGCACCCGCACCGGGTCGAGGGGGCGGTAGGCGGACCTCCCGGTCGCGGTCGTGGCCCGGCCGTCGTCGATCCACCCGGCGAGGTCGGCGATCAGGTTGGTGGTGCCGGAGTTGTTGAAGAGCGACACCCGGCCGGTCGGGCCGACCTTGACCACGACGAGGTTGGCCCGGGTCTGGCCCGCCGAGGGGTTGAGGTTGGATGTCACCGCTCGCGGATCGCCGGTCGGCCCCACCGTGATGAAGCTGGCCGCCGTCGGGCTCTCCGCCGTGACGTTGAGCACGACGCCGGCGACGCCCGCGGCCGGGAGCCCGGCCGTGCCGGCGATCTGGAGCTCGATGCTGCCGCCGGCCCCGATCCGGCCGCCGGTGGTGCCGATCGGGACCCGGGTGTCGAGCACGCGGACGGGGGTGACGGGGTGGAAGCCGCCCGGCGGTGGATCGCCGGCGCCGAAGGTCGCCACGAAGGACCGGGTGGCGACATGCCCCTGGGGGTCGGTCGCCGTCAGGGACACGACCGCCCGGCCCGGCCGTGCGGGCGCACCGGTGGCGATGACCGACACCGTCCCGCTTGCCACGGGCGTCACCACGATGTTGCCCGGTGGGAGCACCTCCGGATCGCTCGACGACGCCTCGATCACCAGTCCCGACGGAGCGGTCTGCTGGTCGCCGAAGCGGACGGTCTGCGCCGCGGTGGTGCCCCCGACCCCGGCCGACCGGTCGCGCACCGTGGTCATCCACGGTTCGGTCGGGCAGCTCCGGAAGAAGACCAGCGATGTGCACTCGTTGGACCCGGGCGGATTGGAGTCCACCGGGTCGTCCGTGACGATGTTGGCGGGGTGCACCGTGCTCCCCACCTGGGCGTCGGCCAGGGCGGCGTCGCAGTCGGCGCCGTGCAATGCGCAGCGGGACACGGCATCGATGGGTCGGAAGACGCCGTAGACATCCATGTCGTCGACCGTCCAGAGGTTCGGCACGTAGTGGTCGGCCTTGAGCTGGTTGGCCGGGTCGCTCACCACGGTGAGGTGTGTCTTCTGGGCCGCCGGCAGGGCCAACGACCGGAAGGCCTCCGTGGCGAGCCCGTTGTCGAGGTTGGCATCCTCCTCGAAGCTGATGGTCAGCCACCGGGTCTGGGGCGGGACGGCGATCGGACCGCTGCCCACCCCCGCGGCGACGTAGGGCGCCATCGGCACCACGAAGAGCCCGTTGGCGCCCCAGCCGTGCTCACCGGCGAGTTGGGTGAGCCGGGGCGTGAAGCCGCCACCGAGCGAGTGCGACACGATGCCGATGCGCGACAGGTCGACGCGACTCGACGCCGCCGCGCCGGCGGCGAACCCGGCGTCCTCCATGGCGATCCAGCTCGCCATCGTGCCCTGGTCGGGGTAGCTGGGGTAGACGACGGCGAAGCCGCGGCTCACCAGATGGTCGATCAGCGCCGAATAGGCGATCGGGTGCCGAGCCGTCGAGCCATGGGCGAAGAGCACGGTCGGTCGGGTGCCACCGCATTCGGGGCCGCCCTCCGGCTCGAACACGTAGACCAGCTCGGTGCTCACCGTCGGGTGCGGGATCGAGAAGACCGACCGGGTGCAGGGCCCGTCGACCCCCAGCGGTCCGCCGTCGGCGTCGGACACCGGCCCCGCCACTGCCGGACCGGCGGGCAGGAGGCCCACCCCGGCTCCCAGCACCGTCGCCGCGGTCGCACCGAGCACGACTCGTCGAAGCATGGACCGCCAGGAGCGCTCGGGCCGTTGCTGACGGATCCTCATGCGCCGGCCAACCTAGCGGAGGCCCAACTCACCGAGCCGCCGCGACGACCTCCCGGTCGACCGAGGCCAGCGAGCCGATCCGGCGCAGGTCCGCTTCCAGCGCCGCGTCGCGATCGCGGTGGGCCGGCAACATGCGGGCGTAGATCATGTCGAGGATCTTCGGGGCGTGGACCACGTCGAAGCGCTGCTCGATGCGGGTGCCGCCGTCGGTCGGCGTGACCCGGATCCTCCACATCGTGCTGTCGGGGTAGAACGTCGTGGGCACCGTCCGCCAGACCAGCTCCGGCTGCTCGGCCGAGACCACCTCGCACACCCGACCCCAGCGGAAGAGGCCTTGGCGGTTGCGGCCCCGGAACCGGGCGCCCGGCACCGTGCCGGTGGCGCCGTCGAGGAACGAGCACGAGAGGCACTCGTGGCTCCACTCGCCGGTGCGGGTGATGTCGGCCACCACCGCCCACACCGCGTCGGGGCTGGCGTCCACCACCACCTCGTTGTGCCCGTGCTTCTGGACACGGCGCCGACCGCCGTCGGGGAGCCAGCACGCGTCGCTCCGCCGGCGGTACGACCGGGCGAAGCCGTGGAGGAGGATGAAGCGGGGCACCGCCGGGACGAGCCCCACCACCTTGGCCCGATCCGCGGGATCGGCGTCGTCGATGAGCCAGTGGCCCTCCCGCCCCAGCTGCTTCATGCCCTTGGGCTTCACGTTGTGCTCGTGCTCGATGGCCAGCCACTCCCCTTCGGTGAGCGCCTCCGAGGCGATCGGCATGGCCTCCCGTTCCTCCCGATCGAGGTGCGGGAGCAGCACGGCCGTGAGCCGACCGATCTCGGCCCGGAGCTCGGCGGCGCCGGAATCGTCGTCGTCGCTGCGCCCGTAGCGGGCGGCCGCGGCGGCGGTGGCGTCGATGGCGGCGGCGATCTCGTGATGGTCGGCGTCCATCCGGTCGAGGACGGCGGCGGCGTCGGGCCGCCGTTCCCGCACCACCGGGTAGAGCCCGAGGTCCTCGGCCTCGTGGTGGGCGCGGAGGAAGTCCATCATCCAGCCGACGTGCTCGGCGATGGCCCGGCGCTGCCGGTCGGCCGGGAGCGGGTGGGCCGCCAGCGCGGCATCGGCCCGGGCCAGGTCTCGCCGGAGGGCCTGGTGGACGATGGTCATCATGCGGGTGTCGGCCGGTCCGGCCAGGGTGGGGTTCTTCAACGGTCCTCCTTCGAGGCCCGGGCCGGGACGGCCCGATCGAGAAGCGTGGCGATCCAACGCTCGTAGGCGGCGGGCGACCAGCCCGCCTCGTGCACGGTCAGCAGGTAGAGCTCGGGGCTGAGCAGGGCCCACAGCTCGTCGGTCTCCTGCTCGGTCGGTGGCCGGCCGATGATCAGGGTCACGCCGGCGGCGACGTCGGCCCGCTGGCGCTGGCGGGTGGCCCGCAGCACCTCGGCCATCTGCGGGTCGCTCGGCGCCGCCTCCCGCAGCACCATGCCGAAGGCCGCCGTGCGTTCGTGCACCCCCCGCGCCACCGCCGCCGCGGCGGCGATCCTGTCGCGCCGGGGGCCGCGGCCGAGGGCGGCGAACTCGGGGCGATCGGCCAGCGGCACCGCGGCCTCGTCGCCCACCACGGCGATGTCCATGACCGCCTGGAGCAGGGCCCGCTTCGAGTCGAAGTGCTTGTAGACGGTCTCGATGGCCACGCCTGCCTCCTGGGCGACGTCGCGCATGCCCGTCGACGCCCACCCCCGGGTGACGAAGAGCCGCTCGGCGGCGTCCATCACCGCCGCTCGGGTGGCCGCCATCCGTTGCGCCCGGACGGGCGAGTCGTACCGGCGAGTGGTGCTGGAAGGCATGGCCTCATGGTAGAACAGCCATGTATTGAATACAAGCGCGTTCTGCTAATTAGAACCTGCTTCGGCATAGCCCGGCGACGAGTGGATAGGTACCTGGTCGCCGCGGACGTACGCGGCCCAGACGCGAAGGAGTGCAGCGATGAGCGAATCGGGACCGAAGGCCGGCGCCAAGGGCGTGATCGAGGACATCAAGGGCAAGGCCAAAGAGGTGGTCGGCGAGGTGACGGGCAAGGAGAACCTCGAGCGCGAGGGACGGGCCCAGCAGGACAAGGCAGCCAACGAGCGCGAAGTGGCCAAGCACGAGGCCAAGGCCGAGGCGGCCCGCGGCAAGGCCGAAGCTGACGAGGCCCGTCAGCGCGCCGCCCAGGAAGCCGACTGAACCACCGACCCGAGAGGGGCCGCCGCCATGAGCGGAGACACTGAACCGATCACGGCGGCCGCCGGGATCCCGCTGTCGGAGGTCACCGACGACCTCGACCGTCGGGGGCGGGACGGCCAGTTCCAAGCCCTCGACGGCGGCGACCTGCGCTGCCTCACCTGCGGTCAGCAGTTCCCGGCCGCCGACACCCCCGCCGGCACGACCACCCGGCTCGAGGGAGCATCCGACCCGGCCGACCTGGCCATCGTCATCCCCATGCGGTGCCCCCACTGCGGCATCCGCGGCGCACTGATCGCCAACTACGGCCCCGAGGCCAGCGCGGCCGAGGCCGACGTGCTCACCGCCCTGCCCCGCGACACGCACCCCGACATCGCCCACCCGGAGAACCGACCCGGCACGGGCTAGCTTCATAGCCCGCGCCGGCCGGCAGGACCCGGCCCCGCGATCCCTACGAAACCGAGGCCGGTTCCGATGTTCGACTTGTCCGCCGTCGTGGCCTGTGATGCCGACCTCGAAGCCGCCGTCGGCTCGCGTCTCGCGGTGGGCATGCTCAAGTCGATCCGGTTCCTGGACTCGCACTGCGAGCGGTTCCTGGCCTGCTCGCCCTACGTGGTGGTCGGCACGACGACGGGCGACGGATCGCTGCAGGCGTTCGCGGCGGGTGGCGCGCCCGGGGCCGTGCACCCTCGATCCGACACCGTGCTCGACCTCGGCGAGCTGCCCGGCCGGGACGTCGTCGACGGCGCCCCCGCCGGACTCATCGCGCTGGTGCCCGGCTACGGCGAGACGCTGCGGATCAACGGCCGGCTCCGCGTGCGTGACGGCATCGCCACCGTCGACGTGGAAGAGGCGCTCCTGCACTGCGCCAAAGCGATCATCCGATCCGAGCTCTGGACGGCGGGCGGCACTGCGGCGCCGCCAGCCGGGGACGAAGCGCCGGCCGCGGACGAGCCGCCGTCCGTCGCCGGCTTCCTCGCTGGGGCACCCTTCGTCGTGCTGGTGTCGATCGACGCCGAGGGTCACGCCGACGCCAGCCCCAAGGGCGATCCGCCCGGGCTGATCCGCCAGATCGACGACACCACGATCGCCATCGCCGACCGGCCGGGGAACCGTCGCACCGACACCCTCCACAACCTGATGGGCGACCAGCGCCTCGCCCTCCTCGCCATGCAGCCCGGGAGCCACGAGGTCGCCGAAGTCCGGGGCACGGCCCGGGTGTGCACGGACGGCGCGCTGCTCGAGTCGATGCGGCTCCGCGACCGCACCCCGAAGGCCGCGCTCGTCATCGATGTCGAGCACCAGGAGCGCCGCCCCGAGCCCGCCCTGGCCGCCGCCGATCTGTGGAACCCGAGCCGGCACGTCGCCGAGGGCGCGCTCCCTTCGGCCGCCACGATCTGGGCCGACCACGTCCGGCGCAATACCGACGCCGGCATCGGCGCCAAGGTGGTGCGACGCCTCGTCAACAAGACGGCGCTGGCCGCCGGCGTCGCCCTCGACTACCGCGCCAACCTCTGACCGACCGACGGTCTCCCTCTCCCCCATCGCCGGCCCGGCGGCGACAGCCCGGGCGTAGGCTCGCGGCGATGTGCGACACGATGGTCATGGTCGAGCCGGGGCGCGTCCTGTTCGCGAAGAACTCGGACCGCGATCCGAACGAGGCGCAGCTTCTCGACTGGCAGCCGCGGTGCACCCACCGACCGGGCGACCAGGTGCGGGCGACGTGGATCTCGATCGACCAGGTCGCCGAGACGGCCGCCGTGCTCCTGAGCCGGCCGTTCTGGATGTGGGGCGCCGAGATCGGCGCCAACGAGTACGGCGTGTGCATCGGCAACGAGGCGGTCTTCACCCGCGAGCCCTACGGCCGGCCCGGCCTCACCGGCATGGACCTCCTGCGGCTGGCCCTCGAACGGGCCGACACCGCGGCGGCGGCGGTCGACGTGATCACGTCGCTGCTGGAGCGGTACGGCCAAGGCGGTGGGTGTGGCCACGAGAACCGGGACTTCACCTATCACAACAGCTTCATCGTCGCCGACCCCCGCGAGGCCTACGTCGTGGAGACGGCCGGTGAACGGTGGGCGACCGAGCGGGTCACCGCCGGGGCCCGGTCCATCAGCAACGGCCTCACCATCCCGGGCTTCGCCGAGCGCCACGCCGACCGTCTGCACACCCACTTCTCGCGCTGCGCCCAGCGGCGCGCCTTCACCCAGGCCTCCGCCGGCCGGGCCACGGACGTGGGCGACCTGATGGCCGTGCTCCGGGATCACGGCACCGGCGGGTGGGCGCCCGACTACTCCCCCGTTACCGGCGCATTGGGCGCGCCGTGCGTGCACCCGAGCGGCCTCGCCGCCGCGTCGCAGACGACCGCCTCCTGGGTGGCGGAGCTCACGCCGTCGGGCTCGTCGCACTGGGTCACGGGCACAGCCGCCCCGTGCACCGGGCTGTTCAAGCCGGTGTCGGTCACCGAACCGCTCGACCTCGGGCCCGAGCCGGTGGACCGGTTCGACGACCGCTGCCTCTGGTGGCGACACGAGCTGCTGCACCGGCGGGCGTTGCAGGATCCCGAGCGGTTGCTCCCCCGATTCGCGTCCGAACGGGCCGACGTCGAGGCCCGCTGGCGAGAGGAGCGGCCCCCGCCGGCGGCGGCCTTCGCCGAGGCCGACGCGCTCCTCCGCACCTGGACCGAGCGGGTGTACGCCGAGCAGCCCCACGACCGCCGACCGTTCTGGGTCCGCCGCTACTGGCAGGCCCGTGACCGGCGGGCAGGGCTCCCCGCCACCCCCCTCGCGACCGGGGTCTCGGCATGACGGCGGGGCCCGATCCCACGCCCGGCTGGGCGCAGCCGTACCCCGACCCGTCGATGGCCACCGACGCGTTCGCCCGGCACGTGAACCCCGGCAAGGTGGCCACGTTCCAGGCCCTCGGCCTCGATCTCGTCATGGGTGAGCGGGAGGGCTCGCGCTTCGAGAACGCCGTCGACGGCCAATGGCTCTTCAACTGCCACTGCAACGGCGGCGTGTTCAACCTGGGCCATCGCAACCCGACCGTGGTCGCGGCCGTGCGGTCGGCGCTCGATCATCTCGACATCGGCAACCACCACCTCGTGTCGGGGTGGCGGGCCCGGCTGGCGGAGCGGCTGGTGGCCACCACCGGTGGACTGCTGCCGGGTGTGGTGTTCGGGGTCGGCGGCGGCGAGGCCAACGACCTCGCCCTCAAGCTGGCTCGGGCCCACACCGGCCGACACGGCGTGGTGTCGGCGGTCGGGGGCTATCACGGGCACACGGGCCTGTCGATGGCCACCGGCGATCCCGCCTACCGCGACCCCTTCGGCCCCAACCCGGCCGGCTTCGTCCAGGTCCCGTTCAACGATCTGGCCGCCATGGACCGGACGGTCGACGACACCACGGCGTGCGTGATCCTCGAGCCGATCCCGGCCACGCTCGGCATGCCGCTGCCCGAGCCCGGCTACCTCGCCGGGGTGCAACGCCTCTGCCGTGACCGGGGCGCCTGCTTCATCGTGGACGAGGTGCAGACCGGCCTCGGGCGGACGGGCACCCACTGGTACTACGAGCGGGAGGGCCTCGAGCCCGACATCCTGACCACGGGCAAGGGGCTCAGCGGCGGCATCTTCCCGATCACGGCCACGATGATGACGGCGGAGATCCACGCCTTCTTCATCGACAACCCGTTCGTCCACATCTCCACCTACGGCGGGGCGGAGCTCGGGTGCGTGGCCGCCCTCGCGACCCTCGACCTGGTCGGTGCCCCGGGCTTCCTCGATCGGGTCGAGGCAGTGGGGGCCCGCTTCGAGGAGGCCTTCGCCGATCTCCCGTTCGAGGTGCGCCGCCGGGGGCTGTTCATGGGCCTGAAGTTCCCGGCCGAGGGCGACGGCCTGGTGGCGGCCGGCGACCTCATCCGGGCCGGCGTGTTCGCCGTGTTCGCCAACAACGACACGTCGGTGCTGCAGTTCCTGCCGCCGCTCACCGTCCTCGACGACGAGGTCGAGCAGATCATCGCCATCGTCCGGGCGACGCTGTCGTGATCGCGTCCGAGGAGCTGGCTCGGCTCGAGCGCGAGGTCCAGCGGGCCCTCGAACCGGGAGGCGAGTCGGCGCTGCGCGTCCTGGGCTACGGCGAGATCTCCCTCGTGCTCGGGTGGCCGGGCGACGAGCCTCGGTGGGCGTGCAAGCGGCTGCCCCCGTTCCCCTCCGATGCCGCCGCCGACCACTACGCGGCGACGCTCTCGACCTACCTCGAGGAGCTCGACCGGCGCGGCGTCCGGGTGGTGCCCACCGAGGTGCACCGGGTGCCGTTGGACGACGGCCGTCTCGCCGTCTACTGCGTGCAGGAGGTGCTCCCCACCGAAGCGATGGCGGTCGACATCGTGCGGCAGGGCGGGGCGGCGGCGGAGACGCTCCTCGCCGCCATCGTCGACACCGCGCTCGCCGTCGTGGACGATCGCGTGGGCCTGGACGCGCAGCTGTCGAACTGGGCCATGGTCGACGGCCAGCTCGTCTACTTCGACGTGACGACCCCCTTGCTCCGACGGGCCGACGGTGGCGAGATGCTCGACACCGCCATCTTCCTCGCGTCGCTGCCCTGGCTGCTGCGAGCCCCGGTCCGGCGCTTCGTGCTCCCCGGCATCCTGGAGCGCTACCACCAGCCCCGCACCGTGGTGCTCGACCTCGCCGCCAACCTGATCAAGGAGCAACTCGACGACCAGATCGGCGTGGTCCTGGCCGCCGCCGGTGATCGCCTCCACCCGCCGCTCACCGAGGACGAGGTGCGATCCGACTACCGCAGCGACGCCCGCACGTGGGCCCTCCTGCAGTCGGTGCGCCGGGCCGATCGCGTGTGGCAGCAGCGGGTGCGTCGACGCCCCTACCCCTTCCTATTACCGGCCCGCATCGAGCGCTGACCCGGCCCCGCCTGCGCGAGGATCTCTGCCCATGCACCAGGGCCTTCACCCGCACCAAGCGATCATGAGCGGCCACGGCTACTACAACCGCCACTCCGTTCTGCAGGCGGCCGCGGTGGAGCTCGGGCTCGACACCCTCCGCGAGGCTGCGGCCGACGTCCCGATCCCCGTCCCGCCCCAGCCGCTGATCGTGGCCGACTACGGCTGCGCCCACGGCCAGAACTCGCTGGCCCCCATGGGGGTGGCCATCACGGCACTCCGCACCCGCACCGATCTGCCGGTGACCGTGATCCACACCGACCTGCCGGGCAACGACTTCTCCGCGGTGTTCGAGTCGATCGCCACCGACCCCCGGAGCTACACGAAGGTGGACGGCAACGCCTACGGGCTCGCCGCCGGCCACTCCTTCTACGACACGGTCCTGCCGCCGGCGTCGGCGGTCCTCGGCTGGTCGTCGACCACCACCCACTGGCTGAGTCGGGTCCCCGGACCCGTGCCCGGCCACCTCACGGCCCAGAGCACCCACGACGACCACGTGCGCGCCCTCTTCGCGGAGCAGGCGGCCGCCGACTGGCACGGCTTCCTCGCCGCCCGCGCCACCGAGATCGCGCCGGGAGGCCGGCTCGTGATGGTCGAGCCCTGCGCCCACCCCGACGGACACCTCGGGTCCGAACCGATGATGGAGCTCATGAACGAGGTGATGCACGAGCTGGTCGCAGAAGGGCTGGCCACCCCCGAGGGGGCCGCCGAGGCCACGCTCCCGATGTGGATGCGCAGCCCCGACGAGTACGAGCAACCGATCGCCGCGCATCCCGACCTCGAGCTGGTCAGCGGCCAGGTGGTCGAGGGCCTGAAGAGCCCCCTGTGGGACGCGTTCGAACATGACGGCGACGCGCCGCGGTACGCCGAGCAATCGGTGGCGACGATGCGGGCCTGGAGCGAGTCGATGCTGGCGGCCGGGTTGGACGACCCCGCCGTGCTCGACGAGTTCTACCGCCGCTGCCAGGAACGCGGCACCGCGGATCCCGAGCGGCTGCACGTCCAGATCTTCCACGTGGTGCTCGACATCGCTCGGCGCTGACCAAGGCACGCGGCGAACCGGCGCCGAGCCGGTGACCCCGGGAGCAGGCCGGGCACCTAGTGCTGCCGTGAGGAGATGGCCCGAACGAGGGCGGTGAGGGTGTCGTTGACCGGAGCCTCGAGACCGACCCGGGCGGCCTCGCTCCCGATGGCGCCGTTGATCACGTCGATCTCGGTCGGCCGTCCGGCCTCGATGTCGAGCAGGACCGACGGTTTGGCGGCGGGCATGCGGGCGCCGAAGGCCCGCACGTGCTCGACGGGGTCGGCCACGTCGATGGCCACCCCGAGGGCCCGGGCCACCGACCACGCCTCGGTGGCGGCGGCGCAGCTCACCCGGCTCAGCTCGGGGTGGTCCAGCACCTCGCCGAGGGTGGCGCCGGTGAGCGCGCACACGGCGCTGTAGGCCACGTTGCAGATCAGCTTCTCCCACTGCATGGCGGCGATGTCGTCGGTGACCTCGGCGTCGAAGCCGGCGTCCCGCCAGAGACAGGCGACCGCCTCCACCTGCTCCACCGACACGTCGGCGTGGGCGCCCATGCGGATCGCCTTCATGTCGTTGTGGTGGACGTGGCCGGGCTCGGGCCGCGACGCCCCGAACCCGGCGGCCACCCCGACCATGAGTCGTCCCGCCCCCACCGCGGCGGCCGCCACCTCGGCGCTGCCGAGCCCGTTCTGGATGGTGAGCACGACCGTGTCGGGGCCGAGCAGTCGTCGTGACGACGCTGCCGCCTCGGCCACGTGGCCGGCCTTGACGGCGAGGACCACGAGGTCGACGCCCGCCGGTCCCACGTCGGGCACCTCGGTGTGCGCCTCGATGCGGACCGTTCGGTCGCCGCTGGCGCCCGTCACCCGCAGGCCGTGCCGGGCGATGGCGTCGATGTGCTCCGCCGACCGGTCGACGGCGATCACCTCGTTGCCGGCCGACGCCAGCAGCCCGGCGTAGATCGAGCCCATGGCCCCACACCCCACCACGGCGATCCTCGTCATGGCCGGGCGCCGATCGTGCTCACGTCAGGTCTCCGGTCATGGCGGCCAGGTGCGGCACCAGCTCGGGCTTCTCCTCGAGACCGAACCCGGGCGCCTGGCTCGGCCGCACCGTTCCCCCGCCCAGCTCGCACGTCGGGGCGTAGCCGCCGAAAGGCCGGAACACCCCCGGGTAGGCCTCGCAGCCGCCGAGGCCGAGCCCGACCACGAGGTGCAGGTTGATGAGGTGCCCGCCGTGGGGGTGGCAGCTCGCCCGGTCGAACCCGTGGGCCTCGAGTCGTCCGAGCAGACGTCGGTACTCGGTCACGCCGTAGCTGAGGCCGGGGTCGACCTGGACCACGTCGATGCCAGGGCGGAGGCCGCCGAAGCGGACGAGGTTCTCGGCGTCGATGGCGCTGAACAAGTTCTCGCCGGTGGCGATCGGCCCGGCGTAGGTGTCGGCGAGGGCACGATTGAGCGCGTAGTCGAGGGGGTCGCCCGGCTCCTCGTACCAGCGCAGCCCGTAGGGGGCGATGGCCCGGCCGTAGGCCTGCGCCCGTTCGAGGTCGAAGCGCCCGTTGGCGTCGACGGCGAGACGCGAGCCGTCGCCGGCCACCTCGAGCGCCGCCTCGATCCGGGCCAGGTCGTCGTCGAGGGGCGCGCCGCCGACCTTGATCTTGAACGCGTCGAAGCCCATGGCCCGGTAGCCGTCGAGCTCGGCTCGCAGCCGGGCCGTCCCGCCGTCACCGCCGCCGTCGGCGTCGTAGTAGCCGCCGGCCGCGTACACCGGCACCGGCCCGCCCGTCACCGGGCGGCCCGCGGCGCGGGCCACCGTCACGTACGCCGGTTCGTCGCCGAGCTTGGCGACGAGGTCCCACACGGCCAGCTCGACCGCCGCCACCGCGGAGGCCCGGTCGCCGTGCCCGCCCGGCTTCTCGCCGGCCATGGCGACCGCAGCCACGGCCGCGGGGTCGAACCCGCCGTCCTCGCCGAGCAGGTCGTCGGGATCGGCCTGCCGGAGCCGGGGGAACAGCCGCTCGCGCAGGATGCCGGCCTGGCCGAAGCGGCCGATCGAGTTGAAGCCGAACCCGACGACGGGGCGGCCGTTGCGGCGCTGGTCGCTCACCGCGGCGACAAGGGAGACCGTGTGGTCGGCGAAGCTCACCACCGCGTTGCGCACGGCCCCCTCGAGCGGGACGGTCAGCTCCCGCCACTCGACGATCCGCATCGGTCGCCTCAGTCCCCGCCGGGTCCGGTGTGCACGCCGGGCACGTTACCGGCGCCCACCCCGACCGTGCGGTGAACTCGGGGCATGGCCGACAAGCTCCAGATCACCCGAGAGATCGCCGCCTGCCCCGAGGCGGTGTTACGCCAACGAACCGAGTTGACGCTCTCCCCACGGCGCGGGACCATCTGGCCGGCGGTGCGGTCGCGGTCCTGCGGCGGGCGCGACGTTCGACTGGAAGCGACCCATGACCCGCAAGCGCCCCTGGTACATCGTCGCCGCGATCTGCGTGCTCTTCACCGGCTTCATCGTGTCGGTCTGGTACCACGAGGTCACGGTGCACCAGCCGAAGGCGGGTGAGCTCGACACGCAGGCCACCGTCGACAAGGCGTTGAAGGACGAACGCGACGCCCATCCGAATCGCATCCTCATCCCGACCGGCGTCTTCATCCTCTCGGTCGAGTTCGTGAAGGCCAATGACGTCAACGTCACCGGCTACGTCTGGCAGCGCTACCGCGACGACGTGCCCGAGTCGGTGTCACGCGGCTTCCTGCTACCGGAGCAGGTGATCGCCACCGACACCGTCGTCGAGGAGCGGTACCGACGCCATGTCGGCTCGGAGACGGTCATCGGGTGGTTCTTCGACGTCACGCTGCGCCAACCGTTCGACTACAGCAAGTACCCCCTCGACACCCACGACGTGTGGCTCCGTCTCTGGCACAAGGACTTCTACCACGACGTCGTGCTGGTGCCCGACCTCGACGCGTACGACTCGACGGCGGTGGGTTCCACCTTCGGGGTCGATCACGAGATCGTGCCCGGCGGGTGGAAGATCGAGGAGACCTACTTCTCCTACGAGCGGGCGCGCTACGACACCAACTTCGGCCTCGCCGACTATCAGGGGCAACGCGACTTCCCGGAGCTCTACTGCAACGTGACCCTCAGCCGGTCGTTCGTGAACGCGTTCGTCGTGACGCTCATCCCGCTGATCATCGTCCTGATCCTGCTGTACTCGGTGCTGGTCCTGGCCACTGCCGATCGGGACAAGGCCGAGAAGCTGGGCTTCAACACCACCGCGACCATCGGCGCCGCTACCGCCTTGCTGTTCGTGGTGATGCTGGCCCACATCGACTTCCGCAAGGAGTTCACCGCGGCGGGGCTCGTGTACCTCGAGTACTTCTACCTGATCACCTACGCCGCAGTGCTCGGTGTGGCGTTGAACGTCTACCTGTTCTCGGTGGAGCGGGGTGGGCGGGCGCTCGACGTGTTGCACCGCGACGACAACCGGATACCGAAGCTGGCGTTCTGGCCCCTGATCCTCGGGTTCCTGGCGCTGGTGACCGTGATCATGTTCCGCTGACGGCCCGGGGGTGGCGTGGCCGGTGGGCCCGTCGCCCGGCTCGCTAGACCTCGCACACCGCCAACGCCGGCGCGTCCCGACGGGCCTTCTCGGTGGCCGTGGGGAGCTCGGCCAGGACCGTGAAAGTCGTGCGCTTGAGGTCGATCCCCACGACCTCGGCATCGGCCGGCGTCAGGCACTCGATGAGGTCCTTCGACGCGAGGGCGCGGCCGCCGGACGCGCACGCTTCGATCCGTGCCGCGTCGTTCACCTCGTCGCCCAGTCCGGTGACCTCGGTCCGGCCCGCGGTCGTGATGCGCCCGATGTAGGGGCGAGCTCCCCAGTGGAGGCCGAAACGGAAACTCACCGCCTCGTCACCGAGCGAACTGCGCGCGACGACCTCGGCGAGGACTGTCCGCAGGTCGCGGGCGGCCTCGATGCACGAGCGGGCCGCGGCGGACTCCGAACCCACGGTCTCGGCGAGGAAGAACCCGGTCACCCCGTCGCCCGCGTGTCGGCCCACGATGCCTCCGTGGTCGATGAGGCACTGGTCGACGGCTCGGACCATCCGCCGCCCGAACGCGAAGAACTCGGCGGTAGGCACCCGCTTGGCCAACGGCGTCGAGGACTCGAGGTCGGCGAACAAGATGGCCGCCGGGCGGCGATCGGGGGTCGCCACGGCGGCCATGCGCTCGAGGTGCCGAAGGTCGGCGAGCGCGAGCGACGAGAACACGTGCGACATGGGCACGGGCGGGCGGTAGTCCACGATCCGACCGACGAACCTGCCCGCCGCGTCGTGCACCCGCACGACGGTGCTCATCAGGTCGTGGCGGGATCCGTCCGCGGGCACGTCCATGCCGGCGTCGTCGAGGTGGCTGCCGCCACGCACGATCGGTGACTGCTCGGGAACGAGGTCATCGATCAGCTCGACGAGGCTCGGGTCGACCCGTCGCCGCAGCACCTCTCGCCCGCCGGGCGTGTCGAAGAGCACCCACGGCCCGACCGTGAGGAACTCCTGGCGGCGCGAGTGCCGTGGCCCGATCGTGTCCCGCATCCACCCGGTGATCTCAGGCCCGAACCAGTGCGACCCCACCGGAACGGCGGCGAACCCCGGGGCGATGCGCAGGTACTCGGGAGTGCTGTGGACGTAGAACCACTCGGCATCGCAGAAGTTGGCACAGGACCCGACCGCGTCGTAGACGGCCATCGCTGCGCCCAGGATCGGGTCGACCACCCAATGGGGCCGTTCCTCGGATGCCATCAGCGCACCCTAGGCCGCCGACGGACTCGGCCCCACCAGCAGCGATCCGTTTCGTCGGGGCTGCGGTCGCCGAGCCGACGCGACGAACGGCCGTCGCGAGACGCCACCGCCCAGAGGCCTCCGTGACCCACGTCAACGGACTGACAGACCCGCTCTCGGCGCGGGCAGTACCACGGCGACCGACGGCCGATCAACGGGTCGTGGGCAGATCCACGAGCGCGGCCCTTGCTGCGCTCAGCCGGTGAAGCGGATGAACTTGCCGGCCTCGACGCCGGGGATCGGTGTGCCGATGACCTCGGGGCCGGGGATCGCGAACTGATACGGGTTGCAGCCGACCTGGGTGTAGTCGGACGCGCCGGGTCCCTGGATGCCCACGGTGGCCGTGGCCCCGTTGTCACGAGCGGGGTCCCCGGTGGAGAGGTTGTAGTACACGAAGTCGATCTGCATCGTGTCGCCGTGCAGCACCACCGCGAACTCCATCGTCCCCCGATCGGACGGACCGCCGGCCAGGAAGAACTGGTACCACGAGATGACGAGCACGTCCGGCCCGGTGCTGCTGAACCCCCCGATGAGCGGGGCCGACACGTAGACGCCCAGGCCGTAGTCCAGGCTGTCCCAGTACGGGAGCAGCACGTTGCGGAAGGCCGGGCCCGTCGGGAGGCACTGGTTCTGCGAGCCGCCGCTGAGGCCGCCGAAGACCAAGGTCCCCACGGCCGACACGAAGACCATGTTCTGCGCCGTGCTGGGGCCGTACATCTGGCCGTAGAAGCGGAACGGGAACCCCAGGTTGACGCCGAAGACCGAGCTCTCGGGGATGATGCCGATGTTCGGGTTGCCGATGTCGGGCAGGATCCAGTTGGACTCGGCGATGGCGCCCGGATTGGGGTTCAGGGCGCTGATGAACGGGTCATCGGCGATGTTGAGGATCTCGTACGTGTAGGGACCCGTTCCGGGTGGTCCGGGTGGCACGGTGGCCGCCGATGCCGCCGACACCGAAAGGATGCTCGGTACGGCCCACAGCCCCGCGGCGCCGGCGGCACCCGCGCCGAGCTTCTTCAGCGCGTCACGGCGCCCGTGCCCGCACTCGGGGTCGTCGCGTTCCTCCCGCACTCGTCCTCCGGTCAGACGGCTGCCTCCGTTGTCCATAGGCCGGAAGGTAGTCGGGTGATTCCGGCCCGACCCGCACTGGAGCACTCACAGTGGCCGCGCACTCGAGGCCCACCAACGGATCCGCCTCGGCGAGCTTCCCGCCGTGCGCTCCGACGGCCACGTCGACTGCATCCCCGCCGACGCGGTCCGCGACGAGGCCGAGGTCGGGCCTTGGCTCCTGACCTGCACTTCCCTGGTGGACCTTTGGGGACGGCCTTCAAACCCTTGCGAGAAGCTCGACGCCCTTGATCCACAGAGACCACGGGCCGCCCGACGGTCTCGAACGGCTCCACCGAGGGCCTCTCAAGAGGTCAACGATGGCCCCGCAGCGGGTCCTGGCGAAGAGGTTCGAGCCCTTCACATCCCATTCCTGCCCGGCCGGTCCAACGGCGCCTCACGGCAGACGAGATCGACGGGATCCTCGAGGCGCACGTGGCCGGCGAGCCCTTCCGCGACATCGCCAACCGACACCAAATCCACCGCCACCACCGTCACCGGAAACGTCACCCGCCTAGGACTTCGCCGCCGCTCCGACCATCGCTGGTCCGGCCAGGCGCTGCAGACCGCCGCCGATTCGCACGCCGCCGGACATCCACTCACCG
The DNA here is from genome assembly GCA_029782025.1 of Actinomycetes bacterium. Lineage (GTDB taxonomy): Bacteria > Actinomycetota > Acidimicrobiia > Acidimicrobiales > Acidimicrobilacustridaceae > JAKOVR01. Next base: position 83,880 of record JAKOVR010000184.1, read on the forward strand.
AGGTGGGCCGCCGGTTCGGCGTCGACCTGTCGACGGTGGCCAACCGTTTCCGGCAAGCGGAGCTGCCGTCCGCCCACGTCGCGGATGGGCGTGACACGCGTCGGCGAGTGCAGCGAGATGCCTGGTGGCTTGTTCCCGAGGCAGCCCAGCCGGACTGCCGTTAGCGTTGCCCGCACACGACAGCGGTGTCGGCCGCGACATGACGGAGGTGACAGTGCGTCGATTCCCTGAACCGGTGCCTGGGCTCAACTACCTGACCGAAGGCGGCCAGGAAACCGAGATCATGTACAAGTACGGGTTCGAGCTCCCTGAGTTCGCCCTGTTCCCGCTGCTCGACCAACCGGCAGCGGTCACCGAGCTGCGCGGCATGTACACCCGCTACCTCGACACGGCCGCCCAGCACGGCTTCGGCGCCCTCATGGGAGGCTTCGACTACCGGGCCAGCCCTGACTGGGCCGGACTCATCGGCTACTCGAGCGACGCGCTCGCCGACATGCAGCTCCGAGCGATCGACTTCCTCCGCGAGGTCGGTGAACCGTACCGGGCCGACCTCCCCGCGCTGTTGTACGTCGGCATCGTGGGGCCCCGTGGCGACGCCTACTCGCTCAACGACACCATCACCGCAGAGGATGCCGAGGACTACCACCGCACCCAGATCACGACGCTGGCACGCGCGGAGGTCGACCTCGTCGAAGCCATGACCTTCAACAGCGTCCCCGAAGCCGTCGGCGTCGCCCGCGCCGCCGCCAGAGCCGGGCTCCCGGCGTCGATCTCGTTCACGCTCGACAGCAATCACCGCCTCCACTCCGGGCCCACGCTCCGGGAAGCCATCGAGACCGTGGACGACCTCGCCGGCGACGAGAGGCCGGCGTTCTACGGCATCAACTGCTCCCACCCGCTCGAGTTCCTCCCCGCGCTCGAACCCGGCGACTGGTTCCAGCGGGTGCGCTGCCTGCGACCCAACGCTGCGATGATGGACAAGATCTCGCTTTGCACCCTCGGCCACCTCGAATCCGGCGACCCCGCCGACCTCGGCCGACACATGGGTGAACTTGCTCGCAGATACCCCCACCTCGACATCTGGGGAGGCTGCTGCGGCACGTGGGACACCCACCTCGACCAGATCGCCCACAACGTCCTCGAAGCCCGGACCGCCTCCGCCGAAACCTGAGTCGGCACGAGGCCTGACGCGAACGCGGCGCGCCCATGCCGTCGCTGTCCTCTCGCAGCGACCAGCCCGGGCCGGCCGCCTCCCACCTCTTCGAGGCATCGCGGGCGGCGGTGTTGTCCGGACATTGCACGGACCTTCACCCGGTGCTAACTCCGACTCGTCGATAGTGGCCTCACCCCCCCCCTAACACCGTCCCGAAGGACGGCCAGTATCTGGAGCGCCCATGATCCGACATCGACTTCCCCGCGCCATCGCAGCCGCCGCTCTCGCAGCCGGTCTCCTTGGAGCGGTGCTCGTCACATCCACCCCGGCCGGCGCCGCGGTGACGATCCCGACCGTCACCCTCGCGTCGAACGCGAACCCGTCGAAGTACAGCCAACGCATCGTTCTCAGCGCGACAGCCGCCATGCCTGGCCAGACCGCTGCCGCGACCACGGGGACGATGACGTTCAACGACGGTGTCGCCGTCCTGGGCACCGTCACCGTCACGAATGGGAAAGCCACGCTCGCCACCCGCGCGCTGGGAACCGGCACCCATGCACTCACCGCCTCCTACCTCGCCACCGGTGCCACTGCGACAGTCGAATCGGCGTCGATCACCCAGACGGTTGGGCAGGCCAACACGACCACCGCGGTTGTGTCCAGCCGGCCAACCGCCAACTACGGCAACTCAGGCGCCATCACCGCCCTCGTCAAGGCGGTCCTGCCCGCCAACGCGATCCCCACGGGGACCGTCGACTTCTACGTCGACGGCGGCTGGTACTGGAGCGCCCCGCTTGACGCCACCGGCAAAGCGACCTGGGCGCTCACGGACCTCTACCCGTCCTTCACTCCGGGGACCTACACGATCACCGCCTCCTACAGCGGGGACGGCGACTTCGCCCCGTCCGCCACGATCACGGGCATCGCCCAGACCTTGGTGGGGATCACGTCGACGCCGGTGAGCACCGTGACGCTCAACGCCAAGGCCCAACCGGTGTTCACTCCGTCGAGCTTCACCCTCAGCTCGTACAACCCGGTCGGATGTAACGTGTCCATCACCAACACCACCCCGAACACGCTGCTGCTGACCTACGGCACGCCGGGCAACTGGAAGCGCCTGCCATTCGGCTCCATCGCCCCCGGCGCCACCGGTGGCGTCGGGGTGGGCCTCGCCAACTACACCGGCTACTTCAGCGCTGTCGGCGCCGCCAACTACGTCAAGCTCACCTGCACCTGACGGTTGCGTCGACCTCGTCGCAACCGGAACACTCGTGCCCCGGGGCCGCAGCAGACGACCTCGGGGCACGACCAGTGGCCGTGCATCCGTCGCATGACCTGCACTGTATGGTGGCCCTTAGTGGTCACTATCCACACCCCGGCACTTCCGAACGCCCGTCGACGCTTGTAGTGCCCCAATCTCCGCCGGCCAACAGACGCCGGGCACGCCGCCTTGAGACAGCGGAAGTAGATCGGCTCGTCTCGCTGTACCAGGGGGGCGACACCGTGCTGATGCTCGCGGAGGAGTTCGCCATCAATCGCACGACAGTCCTCGCTCACCTTCATCGACGGGGCGTTCCCACGCGAGTCGTCCAGCGGAAGCTGAGTGATGCCGACGTGGCTAGCGCAGGTGAGATGTACGTCGCGGGGCAGTCCCTGGTTGACGTAGCTCGGACCTTCGGAGTCAACGACACCACGCTTCATCGTGAATTTCGCAAGGCTGGCATCCCCACCAGGCCGAGGCGAGGAGCATCGCATCCTTAACTCCGATATCTCACATCCGCCATACGTAGTCAAGCCCTGCCGCCTTCAGTCAATCGCAACCTTGAGACGGCTAGGTGTCGCCACGTGTACGACGTTCGTGACAATTCAACTCACAACCGCGTCTGACTCCGTCTGGCTCTCTCGGAGCGGTAAGTAAGCCAACGATGCCAACGCGTTCTTGAACGAGGCGTAGTCACCAATTGCCTTGATCACATCGCTCCGCATCTCGAATCGTTCTTCGATCTCACGCATCTCCAATCGGAGGCGCTCCGCGTCCACTGAACTGTCCAGGACTCGTCCAATGTCCTCGAAGAGCAGCAATCCGTCCTCCCGCGAAGCACCATCCGGGTGGTCTTGAAGGAAGCGTTGGCGTGCGCGATTCAATCGGCTACCGGTACGGCCGTCGCGCATCTCTGCCACAGCGTCCCTCTGTCGTTCGCCAAGACTTCCGAAGAGACAACGAAAATTGGCGTCGAGTTGCGCGAGCTCGGCGTCGTTGCCCTCGGCGGAGGCATCGCGGACAGCCTGCAGGATGCTCCGGGCCAAACCCACCTTGTCAATACGAAATCCGGCGTCGGCCAGCTTCTCCCGAAACAATCCCTGCACCGCCGCATGCGTTCCCTTTGCCTTGTCCCACTCGACTTCGCTTGCCGTGACGGAGCTGAGGTCAACTTCAGACGGGACGCCCACGTACTCCTTGACGTAGAGCACTGCAGCTCGAACGACGATCTCCAACGGAACGAGATCCTCGATCTCAGCAAAGCCACCAGGGTTGTCGCTCGCGGACTCATCTGAGTCGACCTCGCCCACCTGAAAGACAAACTTGTCGGCGAGAATGGACGTCCCTCGTGGTGCTCCTCCAGCGAGGTCCTTACGGGCCTTGTTACCTTCGGAATCGCTGTCCAGCAGGACGACAACGGCGGGCTTTTCCTCGTCACGGCCGCGGGCTACGTACACCATGTACGGAACGTTTGGAGCCCCACTGGCGGGTACCAGGGTAATCTCGTTCAAATCAAGCGATTGCGTCCGAGGGGCTCCCAGACCGATGAGTCGTGAACACATGCCAGCGATGAGGATTTGATCTGCCGGACCCTCGACCACCAAGTTGCAGTTACTCATGAACGTCGTCTCGGCGACAAAGCTCCCAAAGGCCGAGCGCAACGGCTCATAATGATTCCGCGAGGCGTCACGGACAACGCGTGTCCCCTCGTCGCCGTCACCCTTGTCAAGTACCCGAATTCTCTCTGGATGATTTCGGTCGATGAGGAACGGGCTATGCGTTACGTAGGCCACTTGACAAGGCGGCCGGCCATCCTCCGGGTTGGAGAACGCCCGAAAGATGCGTAAGAGATCCTGCTGGCCCTGACTCGAAAGAAATGCATCCGGCTCGTCCATCAAGAGGATCTCGGGACGGCCGGGAACCTCGGGCTCATGAGCAAGGTACTGAACGAAGTAGCTCAGGAAGTACTTGAGCCCACCGCTGCGCTCTTCGAAAGCGTAGTCACTCCCCGTACGGTCCCTAACCGTAAACACGAGATCGTTCTCGCGAAGCGACACGAGGAGCGCGAATGTCGAGTCCTGTGACCACCACCGAGGAAAGTTGAGCCGGCTCGCAAGTTGGTTGTTTATTCGGTCAACGATTGCGTTGGCATATCCGTCCTCACCGTCGTCTAGCGCTTGCTTCAGCTCTACGAACGCGGATCTATCCACCTTAGCAACGTGGACAAGCAGCTGATCCGCGAGGTCGAACTGGCGCTGCTGCCGTGCATCCTCGTCCTCGTTCAGATGCGCTCCCGCGAATGTCGACACGATGGAAGGCGCCGCTTGCGTCAGCGTCTCAGCGCTATCAAACCAGGACGCGTTTCCAAACAGTGCATTGACTATTCCGCGACGTTCACCCCGACCACGCTGCACCGTCCACGAGGTCGATGACGGATTCGCTAGGTACTCGATCGGAACCGTGTCCGGAAGTGGAATATCGCTGTCGATTTCGAAGTACACGGGCAGAACCGACTCAAGCAACTCGAGGTTCTGGACATCATGGGCCTCCCACACGTCCGCGTTGCGTATGAACACGGATCTGGTCCCGTCACCCTGCCGGAAGAACAGGAAGCGATCGAAGGCTGGCGGCGACACGATCTTGCATGCAGCCACGACCTGAGCACGGTCCTCGTCTTCGAGCCCAGCCACCTCCAAACCAAAGTCGGGAAGGCGCATGAGGCGGTCGACAGCGAAGAACTCGGAGTAGCGACAGAAGTCGCCTGCCCGGATACCCTCCCCCTGGAGCGCCTTCTTGATAGCGGACAGAAGGTGGCTCTTGCCCGACTCGTTCGCACCCACGATGGTGGTGACGTCAGCTTCGAGCGGCACTCTCACGAACGGATACCACAGGTTGCCGTCCATCAGCTCCCACGGCTGGTGGTCCTTCACCTTCGGATCCGTCTTGCGGAGATAGTTGAAGTTGAACGACTTGTAGAAGCGCACGTAGACGCTGGCGATGTGCACGACGAACCTCGCTCTACCTGTCGGGCGGCCTGCCCGTCGGCGATGGGCAGGCTACACCGAGACGATCGAGGAGTCTTCGGACGGATTCACGGCACTCGGACGACACGGCCCCTCCACGGTCGGCCAATCGACGCCGGGCCCGCCGCCTTGAGGCAACGGATGTTGACCGGCTCGTGGCGCTGTACCAACGAGGCGACACCGTCCTGATGCTCGCTGAGGAGTTCCACATCAATCGCACAACCGTCCTCGCTCACCTTCACCGGAGAAGCGTTGTTACGCGAGTCATCCAACGAAAGCTGAGCGATCACGACGTGGCAACAGCCGCTGAGATGTACGCATCGGGCCGGTCGCTCGTCGATGTTGCTCAGACCTTCGGAGTCAACGACACCACGCTTCACCGTGAGTTTCGGAAGGCTGGGGTTCCCACGCGTGCACGACGAGGATCTGCACCCGCCTAAGAACACAGCTCAGAAGCCGTTCGGCGTCAACACCGCTGCAACTTCGTCAGACGTGACACCGCCCCGACTCGGCCCCTAGACCATCAGCTCGCTGGGCAGCGGGCGGCCGAGCATGTTGCTCAGCGCTTGGCGATGGTAAGCCGCGGCTGGCGGGTCTCGATCTTCACCAATGAGTTGAACCTGCAGATCGAGCGCTGAGAGCACGCCAGGGTGGTGGGCGGCACGCGCCAGTACTTCGAGCGCAAGCAAGACCGGCCCGAGGTCGTCACATTCAACGTACAGGGCAGACGTCTCCGCGTACGCCCACCCGGCCTGACACAACGCGTTGATCAGCCGGCTGTAGTCGTTGTTGTCGATCGGCGCCGAGTAGTCGATCGTAAGCACGGCGCGGTAGTCCACGGAATCTCTCCCTCGATGTCGCTGAAGCCGAGCATACGTCGCCGAGATGCACGCAGCTCCGCCTCGGCCCACTCCTTCTACTCGCATTCCGCGTACCTGATGCCACATCGCGCTTGACTTGCCAGGCACGATCAACATGGCGTAGCGGTGAGGATCAAGAACCGTCGTTCTCCGGGTCCGCTGGTGGGGCGAAGAAGGGCGTCCAACCAGAAGGGAGTCGCCCCAGCGTGTAGGGCCGCACCTCGCTGGCGGACTCGGAGAAGTCGAAGGGCTTGTACGCGCCCAGGTCCCACAAACCGTCCGTGCCGACCGATCTCGTCGCAATCGTTCGCAGGATTTCATCGGCTAGCGCCATCAACACATGTTCGCCGGGCTTCGACAGCAAGATCAGGGGGTCTTCACCGTCCTCGAACTCAGCTTGCGATGGCTCGAATTTCCGCACAAACGTTCCTGACTCGATGAACGCGATGGCGTCTGGCATCCCCTCGTCAACGTCGGTATCGTCGCTGGAGACAAGGGCGTCTAGATCGACTGACTCCCCGCCGCGGACGAACACCACGACGTAGGCGATACCGCGTTCCTGTCCGCCCATGCCGTGGTACTCGTATCCCTGCTGCAGCGCGTACACGGCATTCTCGAGTCCAAGAAGGTGCACGCCGAGTTGCAGGCCGGAGTGGCCGGCCATCATCTTAAGGCGATGGACCTTCCGACAGCGGTCGATGCATTGTTGATACTCCTGCTGGGAGTAGCGACTCTTTACCTCCACGATTGCCACGACGCTTTGGGCGAAGAATGATGAGTGGTCCAGCATCGCCATTCTTGGGAAGTTGACCGAATCCCAGATGACGATGTCACACTCCCCCGAGTTCTCCATGAAGTTGTACACAATGCCGCGGTCTGCCGACAGGCGCTTCGGCAAGAACTCACCGAGAAACTCCCTGGTGAAGTACTCGCGGTGTCCGCCAACCAAGGAAGGGTGGTCGGCTGCGAGGTCGGCGGAGGCAAGCAGCTCCCGTCGCTTGGCTCGGAACCAGCGCTGAACCCGTTGCTGCGTGTCGGTCATCTCGATCCACAAACCGTAACGTGCGCGGCCTCTGCGCTCGCAGGCAAGAGCAGTCCACGGCACTTTTGGCGGCGACGCCCCGGCTCTGATCAAGTCGGGGTCGTCCCGAAGGAGGCCTCGTGCGACAGATCGCGCAGCGACCCCTGCGAGAGTGTGACTCTAATCATCGACCGGGTGGCCTCGATGCATCCATCCAGGCCGTGCTATCGCTTGGCATACTTGCCGGATGGCTTCCGAGCCCTTTCGTGCTGTGGACGGTTACCGGATTGGGGACGCGGTGGAGTGGCACGCGACCGACGACACCTGGGTGCATGCCCAGGTGTTGCGAGTGCTTCGGAACGAGCGCGACCTCAAGGTGTTGGTGATCCGAGTGACTCGCGACGTTGCAGGAGTCGCATACGTCGGCGACCTCCACGAGGTCACCGACGGCAGTGACTTGCGACGGCCATAGGGGTGGAACGCCTTGCCTTGTCCAGTGGGGGTCCCAAGTAGTGGAACGCTCGCACTCCGAGGGCGACTCGCCGGCGGACCGTCACGATGAGGTCTCGCGGATCTCGCGAAGCCTTGCATGCGCTGCGTCAGGTCCGCCGTCCTTATACGGCTCGTCCCAGTCGATCGCAACGTTCTCACCGAAGTCTTCGCAGTCGTCTCTTCGAAGAACAAGTACACAGTCGCGGTCCGTTGCGTTGCCCTTTGTATCACCCCAGATTCGGCTCACCTTGTTCTGCGCAGCAAGGTCGTCCTCAATTAGCTGCATCAACTGAAGGCCGCTCCCGTCGCCGACTTCGGTCCAGAGCTTCCACGCAAGGGGTAACGGGTTCTCGCCGGGATTGGCCACGTCACCAATGACCAATGCGGCGACACCGTTCCTCTTAAGAACACGACGGGTCCCTGCGAGCAAACGCACGAAGAACTCCTTGTAGGAGTCGTAAGTGTGCCGATGGTCCAACGCAGCATCCAGTGACTGCCTACCCGCGCCGCGTTGTCTGCCGACCTCGTCGACCCCGACCCACCAGAGCCGAATCCAGTTCGCCGTCCCGTAGTTGACGACCCGCAGGTATGGCGGCGAGGTCAGCAGCAGGTCGACAGTGCCAGGCCTGATCTTCTTGCTCGCCAGGAGCTTCGTCGCGTCATCGTTAAACGTGTTGCCGACCGGGCCGTCAAGAGCATCGAGGTAGATGCGGGCCAACTTGTCCCTGAGACGCTCGAACACGTCTTGATCGGGCTTGGTGAGCTTGTTGTCGCGTATGTAGTTCCGCACGTATGTCGGGGACATACTGAACGTATTGGGCATGCTGATGCTGAGGTACTGAGATGAGCCGTCGCGGCGGTGCGATCCGTGGAGGATCCCGGCCATGGCACCAGCGACCATGAGTTCGGTCGGCGACCACTGCGCAATGCTTCGCCGCAACATGTGGGCACGGATGAACGCCAGCTGCCGCAAGGTGTTCGCGTGGAACAGCATCCTGATGTCCTTCGGCACCTCGACCTTCGCCGGCCTGTTCGCCTTGTACGAGCGCTCAAGATCATCCACTGCCAGGTTGATCGCCGACCAACTCGGGGGATCGGCCTTCGCTCGACTGAGCACGTATGCGAGCGGGTTGAGGTCGTTGCTCACGCATCTCCGACCCTCGACCCGGGCTTGCAGAGGAACGGTGCCACGCCCGCTGAACGGATCGACCACTAGGTCGCCAGGTTCGGTGTACTGCTGGATGAAGTAGTGGGCCAGCTTGGCCGGGAACATTCCGTGGTAGGAGCACATCGTGTGCATCGAATGCCCCCACCGGGGACTCACTCCATGCCACAGAGCCCCGTGGCTCGTTGTCCCACCGTCGAGGGACTCGCGTTCGGGCGCCTCGAAGAATGCCTCGTCCGTCCACGCCGAGCTCATGGTCATCGCAGGTAAGTCTCCAGTGACTTGGCCGCACCCTTGAGGACCGGATCCGTTGTCTCGCGATGGACTCGACGAACGTTCTTGAGGGCAGTGGCCGAGTCGGCGGCGACCTTCGCCTTGTGTTTTGTGCCGCGTCGAAGGCCGAGGTCTCGCTTTACTGTTCGGGCCTCTGCATCTTCTCTGTAGCACTCCGGATCAAGGTTGCTAGTGACGTTCTCCACGAACTTGATCGGGTAGCGGATCGACTTCCCGCGCCGCACTTCTTGGATGGTCTGCTCGATCCACTCGTCGGCCGCCATCCCGTTGCTGAAGTGCTGCTGGATCGCGATCCAGACGCCGATCGGGCTGAGCCGGAGCCACGCGTAGGGGTTAGAGGATGGGATGACCTCAACGTCCATGAGGTCGACGATGCGTGCGAACAGGCCCCCGCGTTCAATCAGACGCCAAAGGCCCGTGTAGTTGCGGAGAGTCGGCGGACTCACCCCGATGTACCGGGCAATGTCAACCTTGCGCACATTCTCGCTCTTGTGCAGGTACTCGACTAGCTCGGCCAGCTGACTCGGCAAGAGGTCCTGGTAGATATCGGTTTGGTAGCGGATCTCGAATCGGCGCTCGAAGTCGACCACATATGCAGGGACGCTGGTCAAGGCGGCGGGATTGACTTCGCGGATAGCCTTGATGGCTCGCAGTCGCATCGTGCCGTCCACGACAAGGTGACCTCCCTCTGGGAGCGCTGCGACCTTAAGCGGTTCGGCCAAACCGATCTCCTCGATCGAGGCACGCAGTCGTTCCTCGAACTGCTTGGCGGAGCCCGAACGACTGAGCTCCGACATCACTACGAGGTCGTCCGGGTTCACCTCGATCAGCTTCACAGCATCGCCTCCTGCACCGAGGTCTCGATCGCGGGCAGGACGGTGGGCAACTTCTCAGCACGCTGCCTGATTCGATCGGTCGGTGCCCCCGCCGGCAGTGCGGTCAACGTGTGGCATGCCCACTCAAGGAGGTGTAGTCGCTGAGGAAGCGTCTTCCCTCCAAGTTTGGAAAGCGATTCCCACCCGAGCGCCTTGAACAAGGTCTCCATCTCTCGGGCGCGAATGCCGTACCCACTCAGAAGCTTGATGACGGCTTCTCGCTCGTCGGCCACGACGAAGCGGGCGATCACTGCGTGCAGTGCCAAGTTGACGGTGCCGGCACGGAGCGCTGCTACCTCACCCGAGCTCGCGCCGTCGAGCTGTGCCTCCAATCGACGCACCGTTGTGGGCGTGACGCCGAAGCGTGCGGCGACATCGGTCGTTTCCTCGCCGTTCTGTCGGGCGTGCGCAATGAGCAGCGCTCGGTCGATAGGCCGCATGCGGAGCCGGGCCACGTTCTCCACGAGGAACTGCTGAACCTTCTCGTTCTCGGCGAACTCGTCGGTCACCACGACGGCCGGGATCTTCTTGATACCCAAGATCTGGCAGGCGAGCGTGCGGCCCTGCCCCTTGATGAGGAGGAAGTCGCCTGACCTGTCGGGGGCCTTCCGAACGGTGATCGGCGTCAAGACCCCGAACTGCTCGATTGACCGGCAGAGCTCACGGTGCCCGTCGCGGTCACGCTTTCGACCGAGTCCCTCCTCGGGACGAATGCGGTCCACCGGCACCGTGGTCAGGCGGTGCCCGCCTGGCAACGACACCGCGTCCGACTTGCTCGTGGTGGCGTTCGACCTGCTCATGACGTCTTTTCCGGTGATTGAGGGATGATGAATTACAACGATGTGATTCTGCCAGGACCGCGGACGGGATCGGCGGACATGAAGGGGCAGACCCTTCCAGAGGGCGGACCGATCCGCAAGAGACAGAACTGGACGCCCTGAGCGTACGCAGGGGGTATGACACCGAACCGGGCCCCCTGGGGGCGGATTTGCACGTAGACCTGCGACTATGCGTAAAACGAGGAGCAGCGCCGGCGATGAGCCGGGGCTGCTGTCCTACGTGTGTCTGGCAGGGTTGGCTATGCAGCCAGGACGGCCTCAAGTGCTCGGTGGCACGTAGCGAGCCGGTGACTGACCGCCGACCGGGTCGTGCCTTCGATCTCCGCGATCTCCTGCACCTGGAGCTGCGCCACATGACGGAGGTACACGAGCTCCTGCTGGTCGGCCCGCAGGCAACCAACGGCATCGGCAAGGTTGCCGTCGCCCAACGGCCCCACAACGATGACGTCCTCCATGAGCAACGCCTGCTCTATCTCGGTCACCCCGGGCTCGGCGTCGATCGAGACCATGGTGATGGTGGCGGTGCCTGTCGTCCAGCGCCGCAGCTCCCGCAAGGCGGCAAACCGCATGTAGGTCGCGGCGAAGCTCACGAAGCCGGTGTCCCGCCGGTGACGACGTACCGCCTTCACCACCGCGTAGCGGGCCGCGTTGGCGAGGTCCTCCTGCAGATGGCGATCGGTCGTGATGTACCGCGCCGTCTTGACGGCCAGACCGTCGAACCGGCGAACGACCTCGTTCATGGCCGCCGAGTTGTCGGACGACCGTGCCTGGGCCTGCTCGATGAGCTCTGGGAGCTCCATGTGTCTAAAACAAAAAGTACCCACTCGGGCCTCTCTCTCTTTGTAAGAGAAGGGGCACCCGGAATGGGTCACTCACCACGTTGGTTCGCTCCGTCAGTTGGTCCGGGACTGTTGCCCGGGCATGAAGACGAACCCCTTCATCGGTTGTAGTACCTAACATCATACCACAGCAGCCCGACATCTGACGGCTGGCGCCTGATGCCGGGCTGCTGATGGTGGATGTCAGGCGGCGGAGGCCCCGTCGGCCGTGTCGGTGGAGTCGCCGTCGTTGATGCCGTCGTCCTCGTTCACACCGTCGGCGTCCTCGAAGATGCTGATCGTGCGAAGCTCGTTGAGGGCGTCCTCGATGTAGGGGGACCACACCGAGGCCCGCTCCCGCACATAGAACTTGCGGCGGTCCGAGTCGGGATCGGCGTCGATTTCGCTTTCGGCGAGCGCCCACAACAGAACCTCGAGGCCGGCACGCAGACGGGGCGTCGACTGGGGTCCGGCGTAGAGGTCCTGGTAGAAGGGGTGGGCGACGTTGAGGTACAGGACGTACTGGCCGCCCTGGTTGATCGCCCGGTAGAAGGGCGCCCCGGGCATGTCCTCCTCTTCGATGACGAGGGGGTTGCCTTCCTGTCTGGCGATGAGCTCACGCTCGATCACCTCGGGCTTGACGCCGGCCTTCTGGGCACGCTTCTTGGACTCCTGCTCCAGGTTCTCCTGCGCTTCCTTCTGGCGCTGCGGCGACTCTTCCGGCGGCTTGTGAGTCTTGAACTTCTTCGCCGCCTCGATCGCCTCGATCGACGCCTTCTTCTTGTCACGCTCCTCGTCGGCCTTGGTCTGGATGACCTTGGCCTCCTTCTTGTACTCGGTGCGCATCTGCCCGATGGCCGCGAAGAGATTGCCGCGGTCCTTCAGCCAGTCCCAGACCTTCTCGTCTGGGCTCACCTGCTGCTTCGACGTGGTGATCGAGAAGAACTCGTCGAGGGTGGCATCGAAGTCGACCTCAACCATCCAGAAGCGGTCGGTCGTGGCGTTGATGCTGCCGAGCTTGCGGGGCGGGCGGAGCACGTCGATCTGACGGCCGTTGCGCATGAAGATGATGCCGTTGTTGGCGTTGGCGATCTCCAGGCGCTCGTTGTTCTTGTCGCCGCGTCCGACCTTGTACTGATCCTTGAACTCCGGCTTGCGGAAGAACGTTGCCGGGAAGCGGGCGTACCGCACTCGCATGTGGCCCATGACTTCGCCCGTGTCCTTGTCCATGATCTCGACGTCGGCAGGCTCGAACGGGATGGCCCGATCCTCGTCGAGGTCGTAGTACCGGAAGCCCGGAGTCAGGAAGAGCGGGTCACATGGCTCGACGTTCACTCCGTCGACCGTCATCGGGGTCTCACGGAGGTAGTTCCGGTAGATGACACCCAGTTGGGTCACCAGCTCGGAGCGCAAGCGATCGCGGATCTTGAAGTCGATGCGGTCCAGATGCTCCCAGACCACGACAGAGCCGTGCGTGAAGGATTCCCAGCGCTTCTGCTTCTTGAGGAAGTCGATGACGAACTTCGGCGGCTCCTCAGCCTTCTCGGCCGGCATCTCGATGCGGTTGCCCTTCGTCCACTTCGCATCGCCGATCTCGTCGATGTCGATGTATGCGCTGTGCCATGCCGTGCCCTCGGTCTTCGAGTACACGGTCACCCGGTGGCACTGGCTCACAGAGGCGCTCGGAAGGCCGTACCCGTACTTGCCGAAGCCTTCCCGATTCTCAGCCCTGGTGCCAGCGCCCCAAACCAGCGATGCTCGCACCATGCCGGGCTCCATGCCGTGGCCGTCATCGATGATCGCGATCTGCGCCGGCTTGTTACCGCCGTCGAAGCCGAACACGACGTCCACGCGTGAGGCGGCGGCCTGGATCGAGTTGTCGATGAGCTCGGCCATGGCGAAGGAGGTCGACTTGTAGCCGATGTCCCTCATTCCGCGGACGAAGGCGTCGCCCACCATGAGGTCCCAGCCGAAGTTCATCTCCTCGAGACCCTTGAGGAAGCGGCGCTGCGCCTCGATGCCGTCAGTTGCAGTTGTCTTTTCCATGATGTTGCCTTTCAGTTGGGCAGGCGCAGTTGGCCTGCCATCGGTTACACAGGTAATAAGACGCGCAACTCTTCAGCGGGTGAGGATCGTCGACACCTTTTTCTAGCCCGCTCCTCAACAAGGTGCTGCTGACAGCCACATTGCTGTCTGGCTCCGGGTGTCCCGCTGCCTGACGTCAGCCCCGTACGCCGGGACGGCCAGGCGGAACCAAGAGCGTCAGGGGGTCGAGGTCAAGGACTTCCGCCAGTCGCTCCACGCTCCTGAGGCTTAGGTTCCGTTCGCCGCGTTCAATGCCGCCGATGTACGTGCGATGAACGCCCACGAGGTCGGCGAGGGATTCCTGGGAGATCCCCCGTTCTTCCCGCCAGGCCCGGACGTTCGTGCCCACGGTCTTCTGGAGGTCGCCTTCCACGCACGGACCCTGCCGGGTGTGGTACTTATGGGTCTACAGACTTATAAGTAGCGCCCGCCGCAGCGGGCCCGGCGGACCTACAGATCGCTGATCCACGCCCGACGGGCCTCCTGCACGGGTGGCCGGCGAGGCGGTCACCTCCCTGGGGCCTGGCCACCACCCCCAAGGAGGGGGATGACATGGATCACGATAGGCAGCAGGCGTCACAAGCCACCGTGCCCAGCCTTCACGAACGACTCGCGGCATGCGAGACGGCGCTGAGCGAGCTGCGATCTGGAGCACTGAGCGTCCGTCGGCTGTCGATCTGCGACGACCGCGGCATCGAGCGAGCCGCCATCGAGATCACCGACCGCTCGACGGTCTTTCGGCTCCGCACGACCGAGCCCGGGCCCAACTGCGTCGAGATGTTCGCCCATGATTCGGACGACGGGGAAGGACCCCACGTTGGTGTGGCCGTCACCCGGGCGGGCGAGGTCATCGGGGAGTTCGGCTTCGTTGGAGACGCAGTGCCGCGGCTCTGGCTGGAATCCGCCCGGGAGGACGCGTGAGGACCAATCCGTGGATCCCCCGGAGTGTTCGCGGCGGGCTTGTCATGTTGGCCCTCCTAGTGACCGCATGCAGCTCAGCCAGTAATGGGCAACCGGCGGGCGGATCCACACAGGCCCCAGCCAGTACCGCATCGACCATGAGCAGCGGAACTTCGACCAACGAGAAGTCGGTTCAGCCGATCGCCACCGCCGGCCCCAAGGTCTTCCCCGACGGTGGCGGCGAAGACTCGGTGAACGTGACTCTTGATCTGATGGCCAGCAAGACGAACCTGAACACCACTGGCGGCTGCCGACCGAGCGAGGTGCCGCCAAGGGCAAGCGCGTTCCTGGTGAGGGTCACCTTGCAGAACGATCACAACTGGGACGTCAAGGCACCCCTCTCCCTGCTCGGCCCGATGGAGATGGCGCTGCGCTACGACGACGCTTGGCACCAGGTCGCCACGCCGATCAGCTTTAACTCAACCATCGGCCCTGCGGGCGTTCCGGAGTGCCTGAGAGGCGATCTCGGAACCTGGGATGCCCACACGTTCACAGGTCAGCTCACGACGCCGAACGAGACCCCGACGCTCCCAGCACACAAGTCAGCGTCTGCGAGTGTCGTCATCATGGCTCGTCCGTCGAGCATGGTTACGGCGGTCGGCCTAGCCAAGTGGGCTGGCTACGACAAGTGGGGCCCGCCATTCCTCGAAGTTCCCGTGAAGTTTGACCAACCGGCAGCAAGCGATCCCCTCATCCCTTCGGACTTCCAAGGTTCATGGAAGGGCACTGTCAACGTGACACTCCAGGGAAACGATCCGTTCATCTGGGCTGACTATGCGCCAATAATTGACAATTGCGATGCGCGTGGCTGCCACGTAGCCGGCAGCTATACGATGCTGTTCGGGCAGTCCAAGGGCCTTACGTCACCACTTGATTCCGCGACGTACTCATTCCAGACTTCCGAACTTGTCACGACAAGCAAGGGCACTTCGGGAGACTGCGTCGGCGTCACATATTCGACCAAGCTGTCATTGAATTCGGCCAGGACCGAGCTCAAGTGGAGCACCAACCCGATTGACACAGGCGCCTCACCGGCTGGCTGTCAGGGCTCTTTGTCGGGAACGTTGACCCGCCAAGGTGGGTGATCTTCGTCACCCGCTTGTGCAGATCCTTGGGTCAGCATAATCCAGCTGCGTGACATACCTATTGACATTGGCAGTGATAATTCGCTATAATGCGCTGGTTTTGCACTGCCATGAGTCCCCTCGCCCATCAAGCTACGGCGGGTCCTACAGCGGAATCGCAGCCGAATGACGAGGGTTCTATTGATCGCTCGTCATCGGTCGGGCGGGGAAGTCTCTGGAACGGGCTGCGACAGTTCAACGCTTTGCACGATGGAACGGAACATGCTGCCCGCGCAATAGCCGAGAGGCAGGCACAGCACTTGCTCGATGGCCTCGGGATTCACCATCCTGCCGTGCCCACGTCGGCGCTCGTTGACCTTCCAAGGGTCCGAGTCGACTGGGTCCCGGCACTTGGCGCCTCAGGGTCACTCAAGTGGTGCGACGGCGCCTGGCGGGTGCTCGTCAACGCCGACGAGCCCCTTTCGCGGCAGCGGTTCACCATCGCACACGAGATCAAGCACATCATTGACCACCCGATGCGGGAGTGCCTGCTCACTGAGGTCCCGTTGGAGCAGCGACACGTCGCCATCGAACGGTGCTGCGACTACTTCGCCGGCTGCCTGCTCGTGCCCGCCTCCTGGCTGCAGTTCGCCGATCGACTGGGAACCTCGGAGGAATCCCTCGCAGCCGCGTTCGGCGTGTCACGGGCCGCAATACGGGTGCGTCGTTCCCAGCTTGCCCAGGGGCCTGGCGGTATGGGCTCGGCACAGACCGGTTCGAGCGGTATGGCGTCATCAAGTCAGCGATGAGAACGCCGCCCGCCACCACCGCGATTGGTGCCGGGCGGCGGGCTCGGAAGTACCGGGCTTGCCGCTAGGAGGTCCGATGGACACGAAACAAGAGGTATCAGCGCTTAGAGCAGAGGTGGAGGCGTTGAGGGCCGACCTGGCCCAGCTCCGCGAGCGTCTGGCGAACGAGGTCCGGACCCGCCGCGTGATCGTCCAGGACGCCGACACCGTCGAGCGGATCGTGCTCGCGGTGCATGACGACGGGAGTGCTGCCGTCGAGGTCGCAGCAAACCGCAACGCTGACGACGAGATCGTCACCGGCATCGAACTCTTCGCCCAGGCTCCCCAGAATCGACCCGCTGAAGCAGGCCTCGCGATCACGTTCGAGGAGGACGTCGTAGCCAGCCTCGACTGCCTCGCCGGCACCACCATCCTGAACCTGCCGTAGCAAGCGACCCGCTTCCTGAAGCGGTACTCTGAGATCCGGAGTACCGCTTCTTCATGTCCGTGGGAACGCAGACGAGAAGAACCGACGTCGGTCACGCGATCACTCGAAATACGAAGCGGCCGGACCCGTGGAAGCGAACGGATTGAGGTGCCCCCAGTGCCAGATGAGTCCGACTAGGTGCTCGAACGGCAGACCGGTGAAGTGCGCCGTAGCGAGGCCGAACCGATCGGGCACTACCCCACCCTCAGAGCCGTCTAGGTCAACAGCCAGCCAGTCCCAGGATTCTGGGGCTTCGACTTGGATGCGGTGCACGGTGGGAAGATTCGCTGCGTCGAACTGCACTCGAAGATCAACCTGCTCCAGGCCGGGCCGG
>JAKOVR010000214.1 GCA_029782025.1 Actinomycetes bacterium
CCTTGTGGGGGCGATGTGTCCGCTAACGCGAACAATTCGCCCCCACAAGGATCGGCCGACCGGGCCGGCGGGGCCGGTCGGTCAGGGGAGGTGCCAGTCGATCCCCACGGTGGTGGGGACGGTGCGGTCGACCGTGACGGCGACCTGGCCGCCCTGGACGATCTTGCCGGCGTGCTCGGGCGGGACGACGCAGTTGACGACGGCGCGGTACGGGGCCCGGCCTTCGACGTGGACGTCGACGTGCAGCATGAGCATCGGGCCCGTGCCCATGTTGACCCCCATGTCCTGCCAGCCCTGGATCACCCCGCGCCCGGCGATGCCGTCGCGGATCGAGTGCTGGGCGCTCGGGGCGCCGAAGCCCATCGGCGTGGTCGGCAGGTTCTGCATGCCGGGCTGCTGGGCCAGCTGCTGCATCCAGGCCTGGCCCATCGCCGCGTTGGCGGCCATGGCCCGCTGCATCGAGCCCTGCACCACGCCACCGAGCCAGCCGTCGAGGCCGGGGACGTTGACGGTCATGCCCGGGGGCATCGGCGGGGGAGCGATGGCCTCGGCCGGCAGCGCCTGGTTGCAGTAGGTGCAGGTGGGACGCTCGGCCCGACCCTGGACCTGCTGGTCGACCCGGCCGCTGCAGTAGGGGCACTGCACCGGCACCTTCCAGCGCATCGGGGCCGGCGGCGGCGGTGGGGGCGGCGGAGGCGGCGGCGGTTCGGGGGCCATGGCCCATGATCCCATGCCGGTGCGCGTGCGGGCTGATCGCCCCGGTCAGAGCAGCTTCGGCTCCGACCCGGCGGGCATGGCGATGCTCTTGTCCTCGAGGAAGGCGGCGAGGCCTTCGGGTCCGAGCTCGCGGCCGAGGCCCGAGCTCTTGAAGCCGCCGAACGGGGAGCCGAAGTCCATGGCCAGCATGTTGACCTGGTAGGTGCCGGTGCGGACCTGGCGGGCGATTCCGACGGCCCGATCGAGGTCGGTGCTCCACACCGAGCCGGACAGGCCGTAGTCGGAGTCGTTGGCGATGCTCACCGCTTCGGCGTCGCCGTCGTAGGGGATCAGCGACAGCACCGGACCGAAGATCTCTTCCCGGGCGATGGTCATCGAGTTGTCGACGTCGGCGAAGAGGGTCGGCTCCACGAAGAAGCCCTTGTCGAAGCCGGCCGGCCGGCCGCCGCCGACCACGAGGGTGGCGCCCTCCTCACGGCCCTTGGCGATGTAGCCCTCCACCCGCTGGCGCTGCCGCTCGGCCACGAGGGGCCCGCACTCGGTGGCGGGATCGAGGGGATCGCCCACGGTGAAGGCGGCGACGGCGCTGGCGAGGGCGTCCTTGATCTCCTCGTAGCGGCTGCGGGGGGCGAGGATGCGGGTCTGGGCCACGCAGGCCTGGCCGTTGTTCATGAGGGCGGCCCCCATGAGCTGGGGGATGGCCGCCTCCAGGTCGACGTCGTCGCACATGATGGCGGCCGACTTGCCGCCGAGCTCGAGGGTGACGCGCTTGAGCTGCTCGCCGCAGATGGCGCCGATCTTGCGCCCGGCCGCGGTGGAACCGGTGAAGCTCACCTTGTCGATGGCGGGATGGCGCACCAGGTGCTCACCCACCTCGCGATCGGCGGGGACGATGTTGACGACGCCCTCCGGGAGGCCCGAACGCTCGAGGATCTCGGCGAGGGCGTAGGCGTCGAGCGGCGTCTCGGGGGCGGGCTTGAGCACGATGGTCGACCCCGAGGCCAGCGCCGGGGCCAGCTTCAGCATGGTGATGAACAGCGGGACGTTCCACGGGATGATCCCGGCGCACACGCCCACGGGCTCCCGTCGCACGAGGGTGGGGCCGAGCATGCCGTCGCGGAGCTCCTCGAAGGAGAAGGTGCGGGCGAGGCCGGTGAAGTAGTCGAGCACGGCGGTGGCGGCGAAGACCTGGCCCATCTGGCTGAAGGTGAACGGGCAGCCGTTCTCCTTCGTGATGAGGGTGGCGAACTCGTCCATCCGCCCCATGATCTCCATGCTGACGGCGGCCATGATGTCGGCGCGCTCCGCCGGCGCGGTGGTGGACCACGGGCCGTGGTCGAACGCGTCACGGGCGGCGGCGACGGCGCGGTCCATGTCGGCGACGGTGGCCTCGGGGACCCGGCCGATCACCTCCTCGGTGGTGGGGGACACCACCTCGACGGTGCCGGAACCGGCGGCGGGCACGAACTTGCCGCCGATGAAGAAGGTGTCGTAGGTGATCAGGTCGGTCATTGGGTTCCCCCTGGGGTGCGGTCGGGTGGCCGGTTCGTGGCCGGGTCGGTCGGTGCGGGTGCCGGTCGCTCGACCGGCGCGCCGGTTGGCGCTCAGTCGGCGCGGTGGGTGCCGGCCTCGGCCAGCTGCTTGGCCCACGGGTAGTCGGGCTTGCCCGAGGGCGAGCGTACGACCTCGTCGACCACGTGGAGCTCGCGGGGCACCTTGTACCCGGCGACGTGGCCCCGCACGTGGGTGTCGAGGTCGGCCAGCGATGCCGACAGGCCGGGGCGGAACTGGACGACGGCGGCCACCTTCTGGCCCCACCGCTCGTCGGGCACGCCCACGACCACGGCGTCGAACACGGCGTCGTGGGCCTTCAGCGCCTGCTCGACCTCTTCGGGGTAGACCTTCTCGCCGCCGGTGTTGATGCACACCGAGCCCCGACCGAGCAGCGTGATCGTGCCGTCGGCCTCGTAGCGGGCGAAGTCGCCGGGCACGGCGTAGCGCCGGCCGTTCTTGGCCGTGATCCAGGTCTCGGCCGTCTTCACCGGGTCGTTGTAGTAGCCGAGGGGGATGTTGCCGCCCCGGCCGACCTTGCCGACCAGCGGCGACCCGGGTTCGAGGAGGTTGAGGTCGTCGTCGAGGACAACGGTGTCGCGCCCGGGCGACACCGTGGGCCCGCCGCCCGACATCTGGGTCGACCCCTTGGCCACGGTGATGAGCCCGTTGAACCCGCTCTCGGTGGCGCCGATCGAGTCGGTGATCACGAGGTTCGGGAACCGCTCGAGGAAGCGGTCCTTGATCACGGGCGAGAACACGGCGGCCGACGACGACAGCGACAGCAGGCAGCTGAGGTCGAGCTCCTCGCCCGCCGCTTCGAGGTCCTCGAGCGCTTCGATGAGCGGGCGCCCCATGGCGTCGCCGACGATGAGCACCGAGTTGATCCGCTCCCGGTCGATGATCCGCCACGAGTCGGCGGCGTCGAACTTGCGGCACAGCACGTTGCGGTTGCCCTGGAACAGCTGCATGAGGGAGGCCACGAACGCGGCCCCGTGCATGAGCGGCGGCGGCGTGTAGAAGATCAGCTGGCCGAGTGACTCCTTGGCCTTCTGCGACTGCTCGTACTCGCTCTGCACCGGCTCACGGGTGAACGGGTCGATGCCGCCGGCCAAGGCGAAGTAGATGTCCTCGCTGCGCCACATCACGCCCTTCGGCATGCCGGTGGTGCCGCCGGTGTAGATGATGATCTGGTCGTCGCCGCTGCGGGGCCCGAAGTCGCGCTCGTGGGAGCCTTGCGCGACCGCGTCCTCGAAGGCGATGGCGTCGAGGCCGTCCTGGGACTCGCCGGAGCCGTCCTCGATCATGACCAGCGTCTTGAGAAGGGGGAGGGTGTCCTTGACCGAGGCCACGTTGGGGCCGTACTGCTCGTCGTAGACCAGCCCGATCATGTCGGCGTTGTCGAAGAGGTAGCGCAGCTCGTCCTCGACGTAGCGGTAGTTGACGTTCACCGGCACCGCCCGCGCCTTCAAGATGGCGAGGAGCGCCTCCATCCACTGGATGGAGTTCATGGCGTAGATGCCGACGTGGTCGCCGGCCTTGATGCCGCGCTCCAGCAGGGTGTGGGCGAGGCCGTTGGTGCGGGCCTCGAGGTCGGCGTAGGTGCGGCGGAGGTCGCCGCACACGAGCGCCTCCCGGTCGGGTACGGCGTCGACGGAGTGCTCGAACATGTCGGCGGCGTTGTAGGGCATGGGCGCCAGTAGAACACGCCGCCCGTTCCCAATCAAGCGATCGTTTGGGAGCGGACCGTCCCGTCGGCGCCCCGCCGCCCTGGGCCTCGTTGTCTCCTGTGGGTGCGAATTGTTCGCGAACGCTAACACTTCGCACCCACAGGAGAGACCAGCGGCGTCAGGCGAGGGGGCACTCGAGGCTGGCGAAGGCGCCGGCCCGGAGCCGGTGGTAGGTCACGGTGCCCCCGATGTCGGCGGTGAAGCGGCCGAGATCGGTGTCGTCCACGTCGAGGGTGCCCTCGATCCGGTTGGTGCCGGGGGTGCCGGTGTCCCGCCAGGTGTTGGGCCAGTGGGCGGGCGGCTGCTCCCGGGAGTCCCAGGTGCGGCCGTCGAGGTACAGCGGGCCGGGACGGAGGCACCCGTTCATGGTGACGGTCACGCGGTGCGAGGTGCCGGGCCGGTACGGGTCGAAGAGCTGGGTCCGTTGCACCACCAGGACGCCCAGTGCGGCGACCAGTGCCACGGTCAGGACGGCGACCGGCCACCGGCGGCGCCGCCATGGGGCGGGGCGGTCGGCGGCGGTGGCCGGGTCGGCGTCCATGCCGTGATCATGCCGGTCGCCGAGCGCCCATTACCGGCGGCCAGCCCGAGGGCCGGCGCCAGCCGTCAGCCGTCGTCGCCGAGGACGCCAGCGTCAGCAGTAGGCGTCGAGGAGATCGGCCAGCGCCGGGGCCACCGCATCGGCCAGCACGGCCAGGTCGGGGACCAGGTTGGCTGCCGCCATCAGCCCCACGTCGACGCCGTCGCAGTAGCTCATCACGGTGATGTTGAGGCCGACGCCGTCGATGATCTGGCCCATCGGGTAGGCCCGTTCGAGGCGGGCGCCGGCCAGGTACAGCGGGAAGGGTGGACCGGGGACGTTGGAGATCATCACGTTGATGGCCGGACGGTGCCGGCCGGCCAGGCCCATCGAGGAGTAGAGGTCCGACAGCCAGGTGAAGACGTTCGGGTCGGCGACCTCGGCCCACTGCTGGAGGGTGTCGGGGGCAAAGAGGCTGTGCTCCTCCTTGGCCGCGGCGGCGGTGCGCTTCGCCGCGTCGAGCCGTTCGGCGGGGGAGGCCAGCTCGGTGTGGAGCAGCGTGAACATGGCCGACACCCGGTTGCCGGCCTGCGCGCCCACCTGCTCGGCCGTGCGGACGTTGACCGGGCAGGCGGCGACGAGCGGCTCGTCCGGCAGGTCGCCCCGTTGGAGCAGGTACTGGCGGAGCGCGCCGGCGCACACGGCCAGGATCACGTCGTTGACCGTGGCCCCGGCGGCGGCGCGGACGCGCTTGATGTCGTCGAGGGCCAGCCGGGCGAACGCCACCCGTCGCTGCGCGGTGATCGTGCTGTTGAACGGCGTGGGCGGGCACGACAGCGGCGTGCCGGCCTGGGCCGGTCGCCCGTCGAGGTTGAGCTCGTCGGAGGCGAGGGGGTCGAGGTCGTTGCGGCGCCGGTTGCGGACGGCCAGCAGGCCCGTCGCCGTCCGTCCGAGCAGCGGCAGCACGTCGAAGAGGCCCTTCACCCGGGACACGGTGGCGTAGGCCATGAGCTCCACCTCGGTGGGCACGGTGTCGATGGCCATGGCCCGCCGCGCCCCACCCCCCGCGGTCTGGATGCCGTCCGCGACCGCTGCGTCCCTCTCTGCATCCAGACCGGGAGGGGGGGTGGCGGGGAGGGGTTCCAGGTCGAAGAGGTGGACGAGGTTCTCGACGCCGGCGACGCCGTCGAGGGCCGAGTGGTGGACCTTGGCCACGAGGGCGACGCGCCCGTCCTCCAGCCCCTCCACCAGCCAGGCCTCCCACAGCGGGCGCGACCGGTCGAGGGGGACGCCGGCCACCTGGGCCACGAACTGGGTCAGCTCGGCCGGGCCGCCCGGCGCAGGCAGAGCGGCACGGAACACGTGGTTGTCGATGGAGAAGTCGGGATCGTCGATCCACACGGGGTGGTGCAGCCGGAGGGGCACGGGCATCAGCCGCCGGTGGAACGGCGGGATGCGGTCGACCCGGGAGGCGATGTGGGCCTTCACCAGCTCGAAGTCCCAGCCCGGGGCCGAGCGCCAGGCCGGCCGGCGGCGGCCGCCTCGGCCGGGGCCGTCGGCGGGCTCGGCGTCGGGGATGGTGGCGGGGTCGAGGACGGCGCACAGCGTGACGTGCATGTGCTGGCTGGGCGTCTCCAGGTAGAGGAAGAAGGCGTCCATCCCGCTCAGGCGTTCCATCGCCGGCAGTATCGCGCCGGTGGGGTGGACCGGGCCCGTGACGTTGGTGTCAGATGGGGGGATGACAGACCCGGAGGCGCAGCGGCTCGGTCGCATCGAGCTCGCCATCAGCATCAACAACGCCGTCTACACGGTGAACGCCTTCCGCCCGGTGAAGCAGAACCCGCTGCTGTTCGGGCAGAGCTTCTTCGCCGCCTGGCTCACCATCGAGCTGGCCTGGTTCCACCTGATCTGGCAGGTCCTCGCCACGGCCTGGTTCGGGTTCAAGGGCGCGTGGCGGTCGCGGGAGGGCAAGCTGGCCCTCGGCCTCTCGGTCGCCTCGATCGCCGGCCTCGTCGTCTCCCTGCGTCAGAGCCTCAACGCCCGCCACGAGGTGAAGGCGGCGCTGGAAGGGCTCCACGTCCCCCCGCCGACCCCCCACCGCCACCCGGTGAAGATCACCAAGGACATCGTGTTCGCCGAGGTCGACGGCGTCCGCCTCAAGCTCGACGTCACCCATCCCGTGGCCCCGCCGCCTCCGGGGGAGAAGCGGCCGATCCTCGTGCAGGTCCACGGCGGCGGCTGGGTGATCGGCGACAAGCGCGAGCAGGGCCTCCCCCTCATCAAGCGCATGGCATCCGACGGGTGGGTCTGCTTCAACGTCAACTATCGGCTCAGCCCGAAGGTGGCCTTCCCGGCCCACATCGAGGACGTGAAGCGGGCCATCGCCTGGGTGCGCGAGCACGCCGAGGAGTACGGCGCCGACCCCGAGTTCGTCGCCATCACCGGCGGCTCGGCCGGCGGGCACCTCACGGCGCTGGCCGGGCTCACGGGCAACGACCCGCTGCTGCAACGAGGCTTCGAGGACGCCGACACCTCGGTCCAGGCCGCCGTCCCGATCTACGGCATCTACGACTTCCTCGACCGGCACGGTCACTGGCAGAAGGGCGCGGTGGAGCGCTTCGTCGAGCCGTGGGTGATGAAGTCCAAGCGCCACGAGGCCCCCGAGATGTGGGCGCTGGCCTCGCCCCTCGACCAGGTCGGCCCGCACGCCCCGCCCTTCCTCGTGGTCCACGGCGACAAGGACACGCTGGCGTCGGTAGAAGGGGCGCGGCTGTTCGCCGAGGAACTGGGGAAGGCATCCCACTCGCCCGTCCACTACCTCGAGCTCAAGGGCGCGCAGCACGCGTTCGAGGTGTTCCCCTCGATCCGCACGAAGCACGTGATCGACGGCGTGTCGCACTTCCTCGAGGCGATGTACGACCGCCACCTCCAGCAGAAGGCGGAGCTCGAGCACATCACGGTGAGCTGAGCCCCTCCGACGGCGGGGCCGGGGTCAGCTCCCGAGGATGTGGGAGCTGAGCTCGTTCACGGGCACGGGCGGCCCGTCGTAGGCGACCCGCCCACGGCGGAGCACCACCACCCGGTCGGCCAGGGCCAGCGCGTGCTCGGCGTGCTGCTCGACGATGAGCAACGTGGTGCCGTTGGCCTTGACCTGGGCGAGGCGGTCGTACACCTCGCGGATGATCACGGGGGCGAGCCCGAGGCTCAGCTCGTCGGCGATCAGCAACCGAGGTCGGGCCACCAGGACGGCGGCCAGGGCCAGCATCCGTTGCTCGCCGCCCGACAGGGTGCCGGCAAGCTGGCCGTGGCGCTCGGCCAGCTTGGGGAACAGCCGGTAGGCCTCGTCGACCCGGCCGGCCAGGCCGGCCTCGTGGCCGCCCTCGGCCGGCCGGCCGATCAGCATCGCGAGGTTCTCCTCCACGGTGAGGGACGCGAACACCGAGCGCCCCTCCACACAGTGGGCCACGCCCAGGGCGGCGACCCGGTGGGTGGGGTACCGGCTGATGTTGGTCCCGTTCACCAGCACCTGTCCCGCGGTCGGGGAGAGGAGGCCCGACGCCACGCGGGCGAGCGTGGTCTTGCCGGCGCCGTTGGTGCCGAGCAGGGCCAGGGCGGTGCCGGGCTCGATGGTCAGGGACACGCCGAAGAGCGCTTTGAACGGCCCGTAGGCGGCGTGGACGTCGCGCAGCTCGAGGAGGCCGGCCATGTCAGGCCCCGGCCCCGAGGTAGGCCTCGCGCACGCGCGGGTCGGCGAGCACGTCGGCGGTGGGCCCTGCGGCGATGCGCACGCCGTGGTCGAGCACGAACAGCCGCGTGCAGATGGCCTGGACCGTGGTGAGGTCGTGCTCGACGAGGACGATGGTGGTGCCATGGTCGCGTTGCACGGACTGGAGGACGGCGGCGAGCTCGGCCGTCTCGGCCTGGTCGAGGCCGGAGGTGGGTTCGTCGAGGAACAGCATCCGGGGCTCGGTGATGAGCGCCCGGGCCAGTTCGACCAGCCGGCCGAGCCCGAGCCCGAGGGCCTCGATGGGCTGGTCGATCACCGTGCGCAGCGACGGGACGAGGGCGACGACCGCGTCGACGGCGTCGTGTTCGGCCGCCGTGGGCCGGCCTCGGAAGAGCAGGTCCCGCACCAGCGAGCCGGTGCCGTTGTGGGCGCGGACGGCCACGATCAGGTGGTCGCGGACCGACATCCCGGCGAACAGCTCCATGCGCTGGAACGTCCGGGCGAACCCGAGGCCGGCCCGGCGGTGCAGCGGGGTGTCGGTGATGTCGCGGTCGGCGAAGCGGACCGCGCCGTCGTCGGGCGGCAGCAGGCCGGTGAGGCAGGCGAACAGGGTGGACTTGCCGGCCCCGTTGGGGCCGATGAGCCCCACGAGCTCGCCGTCGGCGACGTCGATGCCCACACGGTCGAGGGCGCAGATGCCGGCGAAGCGCTTGGTGATGCCCTCGGCGACCAGCAGGGGCCTCGGGGTGGTGGCCGCCGGTGAGGGCGAGGCGGCGGTGGGGGCGTCGTTCACGGGGCCACCTCCGCCGTTGCCCGGGACGACGGGAAAAGCCGGCCCGTGATGCGGCGGGTCTGGCTCTCGATGATGCCCTCGGGGAACTTGGCGTAGGTGATGGCACCGAGGCCGAAGAGCACGAAGGCCACGCCCTGGGCGGTGGACTGGTCGAGGAAGGGGATCAGCCCGAGAAAGCGGGGGAACAGGAAGAACGACAGCCCGGCGTTGATGGCGGCCTGGGCCGACTGCGACCCCAGCGTGATCACCAGCACCAGCCACACGAGGCCGTAGAAGTAGTTCAGCTCGGCCTGGTAGAAGGTGCGTCCGGCCGCACCGTTGAAGGTGGCGAGCAGTCCGCCGCCGAAGCCGGCGATGGCGGCCGAGAGGGCGAACACGGTGACCTTGGCCCGGGCCGGGTCGATGCCGAGCGACGCCGCCGCCGTCTCGCTGGTGCGCAGGGCGTGGAGGAACCGCCCGGTCGTGCCTTCGCGCACGAGCACGACCACCAGCGAGGCCAGGCCGAGGAAGGCCAGGGAGAGGAGGAAGAACCGGCGGTCGTCCCCGAAGCTGATCCCGAGGAACCGGGGCCGGGGCACCCGCACCGCCCGGCTCCCGCCCGACACGGCCTCGAGGGGCATGATCACGTTCTCGAACATCAGGGCGAAGGCCAGCGTGGCCAGCGCGAGGTACACGCCACCGAGCCGGAGGGCGGGGATGGCCACGAGGGCGCCGACCACGGCGGTGAAGGCGGCGGCGACGCAGGCGGCGACCAGCACGGGCATCCCGGTGCGGTCGGTCAGCTGGGCGGTGGCGAAGCAGCCCACGGCGCAGAAGGTGGCCTGGCACAGCGAGAGCTGGCCCCCGATCCCGGTGATGAGCGTGATGGACAGGAACACCAGCGCCAGGATCACGCCGTGGGTGACGAGCTGGAGCCAGAAGTCGTCGACCACGGCGTAGGTGACGTAGCTGCCGCCGACGATCACCACGGCGGCGATGGCGTAGGTGGCGACCGTGAGACGCCGGTCGCGGGTGGCGGCGGCGGGGGGCGGCGGGGGCGGGTCGACACCGGCGAGCGGGTCGGCGGCGGCCCGGTTCTGGCGCAGACCGGGCCAGAACAGCAGCAGCAGGATGAGGGAGAGGAACGGCAGCGAGCCCCGCATGCCGGTCCAGAAGACGCTGCCCGACGGGGCGTAGCCGTCGAGCAGCTTCTGGGCCGCGCCGAGGGCCACGCCCCCGAGGAGGGTGAGGCCGACGCTGGTGAGGCGGCCGAAGGCGGCGGCGGCCAGCGCGGCGACGAGGACCGTGAAGTAGTCGATGTCGGACAACTGCGAGAACAGCGGCGCCAACAGCACGCCGGCCAGGCCGGCGAAGGCGCTCGACAGCATCCAGGCGATGGTGCCGATGCGGGCGGCGTCGACGCCTGTGAGCGAGGTGAGCCGCGGGCTCTCCACCACGGCCCGCATCTGGAGCCCGAGGGAGGTGTGGCGGAACATCAGGGTGAGGCCGGCCACGGCCAGCGCCGTGATCACCATGGTGGCCACCTGGTTGGTGGAGACGTTGACCCCGGCCACCGCGATCGTGCTGTCGGAGGCCACCCCGGGCGGGTTGGTCAGCGGCGTGCTCCCCAGCTTGAGCTGCAGGATCTGGGGGATGGCCACGAGCAGCCCGAGCGAGGTGACCAGCTTGGCCACCGGCGGCGCCGTGCGCAGGTAGCGGTAGAGGGCGCGGTCGAGGAGCACGCCGAGGGCCGGGCCGAGCACCAGGACGGCGAGGACGAAGGCCACCGGCATCGGCAGGCCCAGGCGGTCGGGGCTGCGCAGGACGTAGAAGGCGCAGCCCGACACGTAGGCCTGGGCACCGAAGGCCAGGTTGAGCACCCCCGATGTCTTGTAGGTGACCACGATCCCGGTGGCCATGAGGGCATAGACGCACCCGATCGGGATGCCGAGGAGGAGGTAGGTGAGGAACTGGGTCACGGTTCGCCGCCGGCCTTGTGGCGGGGCTTGTCCGGGATCGAGGCGTCGTTGTTGTCGAAGCAGGTGAAGGGCTTGCCGGGCTCGGCGAAGGCGGGCTCGAACTTGCCGTCGTGGACCTTGCTGAAGGCCTGGCAGGCCACCGTCATGTCGGCGGTGTGCACCACCGTCCAGTCCCAGCCCGGCGTGAACCCGTCGGCCGACCAGTTGGTGAGGCCGTTCAGCGCCTCGACCACCTTCTGCCGCGTGAAGTCGGGACCGGCCAGGGCGAGGCCCCGCACGAGCATGTCGGCGGCCAGCCAGCCGGCGACCGACAGCTCGCCCCGCTTGGCCCCCGGGACCTTGTCGATCCACGTGAGGTAGTCCTGCAGGCCCTTGGGCTTGTCCGGCGATTCGATGGGGACGAACTGGGTCATGACGATCGACCCCTCGAACTCCTTGGCGTAGGTGCTGACGAGGTCGTAGTCGTAGCCCATCTGCACGTATTGGGGGATCTTGGCGTCCTGCTTGGCCACCTCACGGGCGAGGTTGATCACGCCGCTGGTGTCCATGCAGGTGACGATGAGCTGGATCCCGGCGTCGCGCATCTTCTGGACCTGCACGCTGTAGTCGGTGTTGCCGAAGGGGATGCTGTCGTCGACGAAGGCGATCTCGGTGGTCTTGTAGCGCTCGACGCCGGCCCGCACGCCCTTGACGCACTCGGCCGACTGCTCCACGCCGTAGGCCAGCACGCCGATCTTCTTCGCCCCGATCGAACGGGCCACGAAGGACTGGGAGGCGTACCCGCAGGTGACGCAGATGTAGGAGCCCTTCTCGCCGAAGAGGTTCGGCGGGCCGCCCCACTCGGGGTTGATGTTCCAGCCGAAGGTGGGGATGCCGGCGTCGGCGAAGACCTGGCTGCCGGTGAACAGCACGGTGGCGACGGGGGCGACGGCGAAGACGTTGTCCTGCGAGACGACGCCCTGGGCCTCTTCCTTGTTCTTGACCATCTGGTCGTCGCGGTTGGAGACGAGCTGGAGCTTGCGGCCCCAGATGCCGCCCTGGCTGTTGACCATGTCGAAGTAGGCCTGGGCGCCGAAGACGGTCTGGTCGGCCGGGATCTTGAGGATGTTGGTCTTGGCCACCACGCTGGCGATGCGGATCGTGTCGTCGGTGACCCCCGGCTCCTTGCTCGGGTTCTTCTGCTTCGTCTTGGCCAGGTCGAACGCCCCGGTGGCCCCGCCGCCCCCGGGCCCTGTGGTGGCGCCGCTGCTGCCGCTGCCGCTGCCGCCGCTCCCGCCGCCGCTCCCGCCGCCGCCGCTCTTCTTGTTGTCGGCGGTCTCGTAGACGTTGCCGCAGGCGGCGGTGATCAGGGCGATCCCTACCGCCGCGGCCGCGGCCACCGTCCGCCACGACCGTCGACCCGGCTGGCTCGTGCTGCGCATACGACGTCCCCCATCATCGGCGTGCCGGCCCGAAGGTCCCCCGACCGGCGTCCTCGCTGAACACTACCCCTGCAACTGACGCCTATGTCAGCGTTCCTTGCCGGCACCGACCACCCGCGGCCCGGCGCGGTAACCGGGGATCGGCTACACCGTCGGGACCGACGCTCCCACCGGGGCAGACGACCAAGGAGACGGCCATGAGCAAGGACGACGTGCGGCGGGCCCTCGAGCTCTTCGACGACGAGGAGATCCGGGCCCAGTTCGAATCGGGCGAGTTCGCGGCCCTCGGCGACCACTCGCTGACGGCCGAGGAGGAGACGATCGTGAGCGACGCCGCCGCCGATCTCCCCGAGGTGGTGGGGTTCGCGCTCAACGCCTACCTCCAGGTGCGGGAAGCGGCGTCGAGCAAGCACTTCCCCATGGGCCACAAGGATGCCGGCGCCCTCAACTTCACGGTCAAGCTCGACACCGCCCTCAAGTACGCCGGCTTCGTCCAGTAGCGGTGGGCCTCCCCCCGCGGCTCGCCCTCGAGCGCGTCGCCGGTGACCCGGTGGCGCGCCGCGCGCTCGGGGTGCTGGGCGACGCGCTGCGGCGGTCTCGGTTCACGGGCGCCGACCCGGCCGGTGCTCCCGACGCTGCGTCCGGCGCGCTCTGGGCCCTGGCCTCGGGTGCCCCGGCCGACCGGACGGGCTGCGCCGCCGCTCTCGGCGACGCCTTGGTCGACCTGGAGGGCGCGGGCGTGGTGGTGCCCTGGGAGGTCGAGACCGGACCGCTCCCGGCGGGCCGCTGCCGGCTCCGGGGCCAGATCCTCCCCATGCGGTCGGTCCTGACGTTCCTCGACGAGCTGCACCCCGAACCGGAGTCCGACATCGTCTATGTCGGGGCCGACTCGATCGCTCTGCTGCGGGCCGTGTGGCAGGCCGGTGGCACGGGGCGACGGGCCGCCGACCTCGGCACGGGCCAGGGACTGCTGGCCGCCGCCCTCGCCACTCGGTACGACCACGTCGTCGCCACCGACCTCGCCCCCCGCTGCGTCGCCGCTGCCGCGCTCGTGCCCGCCCTCAACCCCCATCTCGCGGCGCGGTGCTCGGTGGTCCGCGCCGACGTCGCCGGCGGCCTTTGCCCCAGGGCCTTCGACCTGGTGGTGGCCAACGCCCCCTGGGTGCCCGAGGTGCCGGACGACGCGGTGGGGGACCGGCGCCGCTTCGCCGCCGGCGGTCCGACCGGGTTCGAGCTGCCCCGCCGCTTCCTCGACGGCGCCGCCGCTCTGCTGGCCCAGGGTGGCCGGGCCTTCGTGGCGTGCACCGACCTCGAGTTCGATGACGGTCGGGCACCGCTGCGCTCCCACCTCCCCGCTCTCACCGCCGCCGGGGTGGACGTCGAGGTCCGGTCCACGCTGCTCGACGGGGGCGAGATCCTCGCCTGGGCGCAGCAACGGGCGCCCGGCGTGGTCGTCGCCGACCACGTGATCGTCACCCTCCGCCGTCCCTGACCGCGCTCGGGGTCCCGCCCGCTTCTGCGTTCTCCCGTGGGTGCGGATTTTTCGCGAACGCGCAAAAAAA
>JAKOVR010000187.1 GCA_029782025.1 Actinomycetes bacterium
GCCCGCACCCAGGGCGTGCCGCTGTCGATGAGCGAGTTCGGGACGACCACCGCCGTCGATCCCGCCACCCGCATCGCCTGGACCACCGCCGTGGCCCGCCTGGCCGAGGCCGAGGGGATCTCCTGGCATTACTTCGAGCTCTCGAGCGACGGGTTCGGCGTGTGGGACCGCCACCTCCAGCAGTGGCGGCAACCGCTCTACCAGGCCCTGTTCCCGCCACCGGGAACGCCGGCCCTCGGCCCGTGGGCGGCCTGCCCGCCGCCGCCCACGTCCACCACGGCGACCACCGTGGCGCCGGTGGTGGTCGTGCCGACCTTCACCGGCTGACCGGCCTCACCCATCGGCGGGGGCATGCCACGCCGGGTCGCGCCCAGTGAGGGCGAGCAGGGCCTCCTGCTCGGACGCCTCCTCGGGCACGGGCCGGGCCGGTCCGTAGTGTCCGCTCGAGGCCAGCACGTCGCCCATGGCGGCCAGGGCGGCCCGCATCTCCGGAACGATGGCCGGGTCGAGGTGCTCGTCGAGGCCGGTGGCGCGGGCCACGTCCCAGGTGTGCACCAACACGTCGCCGGTCACGATCATGTCGATCGCCGCGGCGACGGCCATCGTCCCGGGCGGACCCACGTCGAACGTGCGGGCGGCGATCTCGGGATCGTCGAGCGCGGCCTGGATGGTCGCGGCCACGGTGTCCCACGCCCCGGCCGGATCGACGCCGACATCCGGCGCCGGCGGGGAGGCGATGTCCGCCCGAGCCAGCACCGCCGGCACCCACTCGGTGAGGTGGGCGACCACGTCGCGGGCCGTCCAGCCCTCGCACGGCGACGGGTTGTCCCACGCGTCCTCCGGCACCGCCCGGGTCCGGTCGGCGAAGGCGCCGGCCACGCGGCGGAACCGCTCGGCCGGCGCCCCGCTGGCGGCCACCAGGTCGTCGAGCCGGTCGAAGGTGGACTGCATGCCGGCCTCCATGCCGGACTGCACGTGGCCGTCCCGGTGCTCGCGGCTGCTGTGCCGCACCAGGGTCCGCAGCACCGTGAGCGGGCCCTCGCTGGTGAGGGACATGGTGGTGACGGCCTCGGCCTCGGGGAACCCCTCGAACACCTCGGTCCCTACGATGCGCTCGCCGGCCACCACCTCCCGGTAGGTGCCGTGCCACGCCAGCAGGTCGCCGTCGGTGTGGCGACAGAGGTAACGCCACGAGCCGCCGGCGCGGAGGTCGACCTCGCAGCTCACCATCGGGCAGAAGTCGGGGCCCCACCACCGCAGGAGGTGCCGGGGCTGGGTGAGCAGCTCCCACAGGAGCGGCCGCTGCACCTCGAAAGCGCGGGTGATGAGGATCTCGGTGTCCGACGGGAGCTCCACCGTCGCCGATCCGTGTCGTACTGCCATCAGTGGTCTCCCTCGGTCGGGCGGTGGTCGGAACGTTCGAGCTCGGCGATGTAGTCGTCGAGCCGGTCGTAGTGGGCGTTGACGTCCGCGGTGAGCCGGGCTAGCCAGGTGGTGAGCGGGGCCAGCCCGGGCGGATGTACCCGGTACAGGCGCCGGCGCCCGTCGGCCCGGCAGCGCACCACGTCGACGGCGCGGAGCACGCCGAGGTGCTTGGACACCTGGGGTTGGCTGCAGCCGAGCCGGTCGACCAGGTCGCCCACCGTGGCCTCGCCCGACCCGAGCGCGTCGAGGATGTCGCGACGACGGGCGTCGCCGAGGGCGTTGAACACATCCGAAGCCGTTGCTGCTCGCGCCATGGGGCATTTATATTCCGATATGAGCATATACGCAACCCCGTCTGGATGCCGCGCGCGACACATCTGCCGCGATCTGCATCCAGACCGCGGGGTGGGGCGCGGCGGGGGTGCCGGATCACGGTCGGGCAGACGTCTTCCCGAGACAGGACGCAGGTCGACGGGTAGCCTCCGGGCCGGGAAACGGCGCCCGGCGACGGGGGTCGACGAGGAGGCGAGGCGGCGATGCAGATCATGGGGCGTGGAACGCGCGATGCGCGGGCGGGTCGGAGCGGGCGAACGAGGCGGGGGCTGACGCTCGGCGTGGCGATCGCGGTGCTCTTCACGGCGACGGTGCTGGTCGATGCCACTCCCGAGCCAGCCAGCGCCCTGCCGGGCCGGGCGGGGCTCCACCCGATCACGCCGGCGCGCATCCTCGACACGCGGGATGGCACGGGCGGCCCCCTGGCGAAGTTCGGGCCGGCCACCACCCGGGACCTGACGGTCACCGGGGTGGGCGGCGTACCCGGCACCGGCGTCTCGGGCGTCGTGCTCAACGTCACCGCGGTGCTTCCCGATCACGCCTCGCACCTCACGGTCTGGCCCGCCGGCGTGGCCAAGCCCGTGGCTTCGAACCTCAACTACGGGCCGGGCGACATCGCGCCCAACCTCGTCACCGTGAAGGTCGGCGCCAACGGCAAGGTGTCGATCTTCAACAACGAGGGGTCCGTCGACATCCTCGCCGATGTCGTCGGCTGGTTCGACGACGGCGACGGCGCCGGCGACCGCTTCGTGGGCGTGACTCCGGCCCGTGTACTCGACACCCGCAACGGCACCGGCGGGCCGGCCACCAAGTTCGGGCCGGCGACGACCCGCACCCTCGACGTGACCGGTGTGGGGGGCGTACCGGCGTCGGGCGTGACCGCCGTCGTGCTCAACGTCACCGCCGTCAACGGTTCGGCCACCTCCCACGTGACGGTCTGGCCCGCCGACGTCGCCAAGCCCGACGCGTCGAACCTCAACTTCTTCGCCGGGCAGGTCCGGCCGAACCTCGTGGTCGTCAAGACGAGCGCGACGGGCGACGTCAAGCTGTTCAACAACTCCGGGTTCGTCGACCTCCTCGCCGACGTGGTCGGGTGGTTCGCTCCTGCGGGCACGCCGGGGATCGACGGCGGCGGCTTCCAGCCCATCGCGCCCGCCCGCATCTTCGACACGCGCGACGGCACCGGCGGAGCCGTGGCGCCACTGGCGCCGGGCGCGACCCGCCGCATCGACGTCACCGGGGTTGGCGGCGTCCCGCCGTACGGCGTGCGGGCCGTGGTCCTCAACGTCACGGCCGTGAACGGCAACGCCGAGTCGTTCCTCACCCTCTGGCCGAGCGATGTGAGCCGCCCCCTGGCGTCGAACCTCAACTTCAAAGCCGGGCAGGTGATCCCCAACCTCGTCATGGTGAAGGTCTCCGCCGACGGCACCGTCGACCTCTTCAACAACTCCGGCTCCGTCGACGTGATCGCCGATGTGGTCGGCTGGTACGGGGGCTCCACGTCGTCGTCGCCCGGGGCGGCGCCGGCGGCCACCCCCCTGGATCCGTCGGTACCGGTGGACTTCGCCAGCTCGACCGCCTTCCTCTACTCGGGCGCCAACAAGATCCAGTTCGGTGTGACCCCGGGTGCCATCGACGCCCCGAGGTCGACCGTGGTCCGGGGCAAGGTGACCGATCCCGCCGGCGCGCCGCTCGGTGGCGTGGTCGTCGACGCCCCCCAGCACCAGGAGCTCGGCTACACCGTCACCCGCGCCGACGGCCGGTACGACATCGTCATCAACGGCGGCGCCAGCACGTTGTTCCGCTACACCCAACCGGGGCGCATCGAGGTCCAACGCTGGGTCCCTGCGCCGGCCGGCCAGTACGCCGTGGCCGACGACGTGGCGATGGTGGCCGAGTCCGCGACGGCGACGGTGGTGACCGACGGATCCCCCTCGATCCAGGTCGCTCGGGGTGACGCCGTCGCCGACGATCGCGGGGCCCGCCGATCCACCCTGCTCGTCCCCCCGTCCGAAGACGCCAAGCTCGTCCTGGCCGACGGCTCGATCCAGGACCTGTCCAGCGTCACGATCCACGCCACCGAGTTCACGGTCGGGTCGCTCGGCCACAACGCGATGCCGGCCGAGCTCCCGACCAACACCGGGTACACCTACGCCGTCGAGTTCTCGGCCGACGAGGCCGCGGCCGTGGGTGCTCGGACCGTCACCTTCTCCAAGCCGTTGATCCACTACCTGGAGAACTTCCTCGGCTTCCCCGTGGGGACCCCGATCCCCAACGGCTACTACGACCGCTCCTCTGGCCAATGGCAGGCCGTGCCGGGCGGCACCGTCATCCGCCTCACGGCCATCACCGCCGGGAAGGCCGACGTCGACGTCGACGGCGACGGCATCGCCGACACCGGCACCGCGCTCACCGATCTCGGCATCGACGACACCGAGCGAACGACCCTGGCCGGGCTCTACGCGGCCGGCGCGCAGCTGTGGCGGGTGCCGATCCCCCACTTCTCCCCGTACGACCACAACCCGATACTGGTCTGCACCGCACAGTGCGAACCGCCGGCCACCGTGGTGCCGCCGCCCAAGAAGCCCGATCCGCCCAAGAACCCGTGCGACAAGCGGGGGTCGATCATCAACTGCACGATGCAGTCGCTCGGCGAGGAGATCCCGATCGCCGGCACCACCGACGCACTCGCCTACGAGAGCGCCAACGCCGCCGGCTACACCGACCCGAACCACCTCGACATCGTGGCCACCCCGGCAGTCCTCCCGGCCGAGATCGCCGAGGTGGACGTCCTCGTCGACATCCTGGGCCGCCGGTTCCAGTTCCCCGTGGCCGTCGCCCCGAACCAGCACGTGCAGTTCACCTGGGACGGTCAAGACGCGTACGGTCGCTACGTCTACGCCTCGACGCCCGCCGACATCACCGTGCGGTACCGGTACAACGGCTTCTGGGCCCGAGCGGAACGCGACGACTTCGGCCAACCGATCCCCGGTGTGCCCGACATCCTCGCCCCGGCCCCCAAAGCCGTCGAACGGACGACCAGATCCACCGCGATCGTCGGGAACCACCGTCCTCCGGGTGCGGACATTGCCGGCTGGAGCTTCGACCAGCATCACGTCTACCAGCAGGGCCGCCTGTTCCTCGGGTCGGGACGCTCGATCCCGATCGGCGCTCCCGGCGGGATCGTCCACAACACCGGGCTCAACGCCCTCGGGGTCATCGCCACCCGGGACGGGTCGGCGGTCTACAACACCACCTCACGGCTCTTCCGCCGGACCCCGGCCGGGGTGGTCACCACCATCGCCGGCACCGGTACGCAATGCTCGCAGGCCACTCCCTGCGGCGAGAACGTCCCAGCGACGTCGATCAGCGTGCGCCCCCGGGGGGACCTCGCGGAGGGACCCGACGGCTCGATCTTCTTCGTCGAGGGAGTGGGCTGCGTCGGCTTCCTCTGCCAGGGCTCGGTCGTACGCCGCATCGACCCGTCCGGCATCATCCGGACCGTTGCCGGCAATGGGCTCTCGTGTACCGATCCGGCCACGTGTGGCAACAACGTGGCCGCCACGTCGATCCCGGTCCACCCGGCGTCGCTGGCCGTCGACGGCGGTGGGGTGCTGTGGATCGTCGAGGACTTCACCAGCCTGAACCGCATCCGAGCCGTCGGCCTCGACGGGCGCATCACCACCCAGTACGGCTGCCTCACCGACGGCTGCAAGTTCCTCGCGGCGTCACCCGACGGCACCCACGCCGCCGGGGCCGTCTTCACCGCCGCGTCGATCGGGGTCGCCCCGGACGGGAGCCTGATCGTCCTCGACTCCGTACACGACAAGGTGCTGCAGATCGATTCGCTCGGCGTGCTGCACGTCGTCGCCGGGACGACATCGTGTGGCGGGACGGAGTGCGGCATCTTCGGTCCGGCGGCCACCTACCGGTTCACCTTCGCCCTCGAGATGACCGTC
The DNA here is from genome assembly GCA_029782025.1 of Actinomycetes bacterium. Classification (GTDB taxonomy): domain Bacteria; phylum Actinomycetota; class Acidimicrobiia; order Acidimicrobiales; family Acidimicrobilacustridaceae; genus JAKOVR01. Next base: position 5,718 of record JAKOVR010000187.1, read on the forward strand.
GGCGCCGACGGCACCATCTACGTGCTGGACGCCTACGGGACCGGGTTCCAGATCCTCCGCTTCAAGATCGGGGGCGACATCGAACGCATCGCCGGCCAGCCCGTCATCTGCGACCACCTCTTCAACTGCGGCACGGACATCCCCGCGCTCAACGCCCGCTTCGAGCAGGGCGCCCTCGCCGTCACCCGCGACGGCACGCTGTACACGATCGGTGAGTCGCCGGCGCAGCTCCGGATCATCTCGCCGCCGCCGCTCTCACCCGACGGCCTCCTGCCCATCCCCTCCCCCGACGGCGAGGAGGTGTACCTGTTCGGCACCGACGGCCTGCACCGCCGCACCGTCGACGCGCGGACCGGGGACACCGTCCGGTCGTTCAGCTACACGAACCGCCGGCTCACGGCCATGGCCGATCGGGATGGGAACACGACGGTGATCGAGCGCTCCCCCGACGGGACACCGACCGGGATCATGTCGCCCTTCGGTCTCCACACCAGCCTCACTGTCGACGGCAACGGGAACCTGGCAAGCGTCGTCGCCCCTGGCAACCTCACCGTCGCCCTGACCACGTCCCCGGCCGGGCTCCTCACCGGCCTCACGGAACCGGGCGGGTCCGGCCCGCATGCCTTCACCTACGGGCCGACCGGCCTCCTCACGAGCGACACGGACCCGACCGGGGCGGCGACGACGCTGGCCAAGTCGGCCATCACCGGCGGCTACCGCGTCACGATGACCAGCGGCCAAGGACGCACCACCACGATCGACGTCCAGGTCGGCATCGACGGCACCCAGACCACCACCACGACCGACCCCAGAGGCGCCGTGGTCACCAACGTCCGCCAACCCGACGGCAGCGCCACGATCACCGACCCGACGGGCGTGACGGTCACCGAGCGGGCCACCCTCGACGACCGCTTCGGCTTCGTCCAACCCTCGCTGTCCAAGCGGATCGAGACCTACCCCGGCGGCCTGGTCCGCACCATCGACGTGTCCCGCACCGTGACGATGAACGTCGCCGATGTGCTCCACCCCTCGTCCGTGACCGCCACCGTGTCGGTGAACGGCAAGGCGACCACCAGCACCTACACGGCGGCCACCCGCACCCGCACGGTCGTGGCGCCGGCCGGGACGACCTCGACCTACACCTACGACGGCGAGGGCCATGTGGCGTCCTGGACCCCGGCCGGCGGCGTGCCCCCGTTCACGTTCAGCTACCGAGCCGACGGCCTGCTCGTCGGGGTCGCCCAGGGCGCCACGGTGACCACCTACGAGTACGACGCCAAGGGGCGCATGACCGGCGTGGTCGACGCCACCGGTGTGCGCAACGACGTCACCTACGACAGCGCCTCGCGGCTCGTGTCCACGGCCTCACCTGATCCGGCCCGGCCCTACACCTTCGGCTACGACCCGGCCGGCGACCTGGTGTCGGTCCACGCTCCGACGACACCGGGCGGCACCCTCGGGGCCGATTACACGATGGCCTACGACGGGGCCGGGCGCCGGACCGGGTTCACCATCCCCGGCTCGCCCGCCGCCACCAGCACCTGGTCGCTCGACGGCGACCTGGCGGGCGCGACGGCGGCGACCGGCTCGACCGCCACGCGATCCTTCGACGCCGGCGGCCGTTGGACGGGCCGCACCGAAACCGGTGACACCACCACCGTGGCCTACGGCGACAGCACGACCCGCATGGGGAACGCGACCCGCACCCGTGGCGCCGACTCGGCGTCGGTGAGCTGGGCCTACCAGGGCCCGTTCCCGATCACGACGACGTTCGCCGGCGCGGCCTCCGGCACCGCCCACGCCACCTGGGACACCGACCTGCGGCTCGCCTCGCTGAGCCTCGACGGCTTCCCCGGGACCGAGACGTTCACCTACGACGCCGAAGGGGCCGTGATCACCGACGGCCCGCTCACCTTCACCCGCGGCGGCCCGGACCGGCGGGTGTCCGCCATCGGCGACGGCACCGGCACGATCGCGCTGGGCTACGACCCGAGCGGTCGGCTGGTCAACCGCACCTTGACCCTGGCGGGCCCGGCGTACGCCGAGGCGCTGACCCGTGACACCGTCGGGCGGATCACCTCATCGGCGGTCACGCTCCCGGGCGGCACGACCACCGAGTCCTACAGCTACGACTCCCGTGGACGCCTGGCCAGCACCACCCGGGGCGCGGGACCGGCCACCACCTACACCTACGACCACCACAACAACCTCGTCACCACGGCGGCCGGCACGGCCAGCTTCGACGGCGTCGATCGGATCGTCACGGTCGGTGTCGTGCCCTACAGCTACGACGCCGCCGGTGCACTCATCGCCCGCGGTGCCGACACGTTCACCCGGGCCAGCAACGGCGACCTCACCGCCGCCACCGTCGGCGGCGTCAACGTCACCTACGTCTACGACGCCATGCAGCGGCGGGTCGCACGCACCGAGGGCGGGGTCACCACCGAGTACCTCTACGCCGACCCGCGCTTCCCGATGCGCGTCACGCACTCGAAGGTGGGGGCCGAGATCACGCAGTACCTCTACGAGGGCCCCCACCTGGTCGCTCTCGTGCGCAACGGCACCCGGTTCCTCGTGGCCACCGATCGGGTCGGGTCGCCCCGGGTCATCCGCAACCCCGCCGGGACCACGGTCAAGACGGTGGACTACGACCCGTGGGGCAACGTCCTGTCGGACTCGGACCCGACGTTCGCCATCGCCGTCGGGTACGCCGGCGGCATCCCCGATCGCCGGACCGGGTGGGTGCGCTTCGGGCTGCGGGACTACGACCCGGCGACGGGCCGCTTCACGTCGGTCGACCCGACCGATTTCGACGGGTCGTTGAACCTCTACGCCTACGCCGAGGACGACCCGGTGAACCACGTCGACCCGACCGGCACCTACTCGATCAGCGGCGGGTTCTTCGCCGGTCCCGGCGGCGAGTTCGAGCTCTCGTGGGGCGCCGACGGCTGGACCATCTGCGTCACCGCCGGCTTCGGCATCGGGGCGTCGGTCGGCGCCGACCCGCTCAGCCGCAACTCGAACCCGGGGGGTTCGGGCGTGGTCGGGAACATCAGCCTCGGCAACTTCGCGGCCGAGATCGGCACCACCGCCTCGTCGTTCACCGACGACTGCGGCAAGAAGACCTTCCAGGCCACGCTCGACGCCCGAGCCGGGCCGATCCAGTCCCACCTCGGCGCCAAGACCGACCTCCAGACCGGCTCGAAGGTGATCGCCGACCTTGGCTACGCCGACTCTTTCGAGCCCGAGATCCCGATCAAGGCCCCCGGCGGCGGCAAGGTGGGGCTCCAGGCCAAGGCCGGCTACAAGAAGTGCCGCCACTGGGACGGCTGAGCGCGCCCGCCGTCGCCCTTGGCGTGAGTTACCTGTCGTCGACAGGGGTCCGAATACGATGGGCGATGACGCAGTCACACCGACGTGGCCGTCGAACGGGGGCACGATGCCGACGGGACCGAAGCGGACGGGCGCGATGAAGATGCTGGTGACGGTGGCGCTGGTCCTCAGCGCGTCCGTGGCCACGGTGACCACACCGATCGCACCGGCCCAGGCTGCCGGTGGCGGAGTGGTCGATCTCACGGGGTCGGTCGCCGCCACGTTCACGGTCACCCCGGGGGTGGAGCAGGCCACGGTCACCGGCGGGCCGGTGCGGGCCCCGCTCACCCTCGTCCACGCCGCCACCCTCGAGCGGATCGTCACCCTCTACACCGACAACCTCGGCCAGCTCACCTTCCAGTACCTCCCCAACAACTTCCTGGTGTTCGACCCCCAGTCGGGGGTGCTGCCCACCACCGACGGAGGGGTCGTGCCGCCCGGCACCTACCGGGTGATCAGCGAAGGCGTGCCCGGCCAGCCCTTCGCCGGCCCGGTCGAAGCCAGCGCGCCGTTCACCGTGCTGGCCGTCGGCGACCTGCCCCCGACCTCGCTCTACAACCAGACCCTCCCGTTCGTCCCCACCGATGTCACCGGCGCCGTTGCGGCCGGCCACACCGACGAGGAGGGCTATGGCTACCTCCAGGTCCGTGACGGCACCACGCTGTCGGTCAACGTCCGGCTGCCGATGCCGGCCCTGTACGGACCCGGCCCCTACCCCACCGTGATCCAGTACTCGGGCTACGCGCCGTCCAAGCCCGGCGCGCCAGGCGGCGGCGACGCCGGCGGCGTGCTGGCCACCGCCATGGGCTTCGCCTACGTCGGGGTCAACCTGCGCGGCAGCGGGTGCTCGGGCGGCGTGTTCGACACCTTCAACGCCGCCGAGGCCGCCGACGGGTACGACGTGGTCGAGACCGTGGCCCGCCAGCCCTGGGTCAAGAACCACCGGCCCGGGATGATGGGGATCTCCTACTCCGGCATCACCCAGCTCTACGTCGCCGCCACCCAACCCCCCAGCCTCGCCGCCATCACGCCGCTGTCGGTGATCGAGGACCCGTGGACCCAGCAGTGGCCGGGCGGCATCTACAACGGCGGCTTCACCAAGCAGTGGCTGTCCCACCGTGACGACGAAGCCGCCGGCGGGGCCCAGTGGGTGAAGAACCGGGTCAGCGGCGGCGATACGACCTGTGCCGACAACCTGAAGATCCGAAGCCAGAACATCCCGTTCGAGGCCTTCGCCCGTTCGCTGGAGCGGCGGCCCGCCGACGCCGACGCCCGCAACCTCGCACTGAAGGTCCGCGACATCAAGGTGCCCACGTTCCTCACCGGCGCCTGGCAGGACGAGCAGACGGGCCCGCAGTTCGCCAACCTGCTCGACAACTTCGTGTCGGTCCCACCAGGGCAGTCCAAGTTCACCATGTTCAACGGCCACCACCCCGACGGCCTCTCTCCCGTGATCAACTCGCGGTGGTTCGAGTTCCTGTCGCTGTACGTCGGCGGCACCGTGCCCCAGGTCAACCCCCTGGTCCGGGCCGGCGCCCCGGGGTTCTTCAAGAACTTCTTCGGGGCCGACGGGCTCGGCTTCGAGCCCGACCGCTTCCGAGACGCCGGCGGCCAGCCGATCTACGGCGACCTCGGCGGGACGCTCGCCGCCTACCAGGCCGAGCCCCAGGTGCGGGTGCTCTTCGAGGTCGGTGCCAGCCCGGACTTCCCCACCCAGCCGATGGCCCACCGGCAACGGTTCGAGATGTCCTTCGCCTCCTGGCCGCCACCGGTGGCCTCGCCTCACCGCTGGTACCTGGGCCCCAACGGTTCGTTGACCCCGACGCCCGACGGGGGCAACGGCGTCGACCGCTTCTCGTTCGACGCGGCCGTCCTGCCCACCCACTACTACGTGAGCGGCGACCAGGGCGCCATCAACACCGTCAACAACTGGAAGCCGACGGCCGACGGCAAGGGCCTGGCCTACGAGACCGCACCGCTAGCCGACGACATGGTGATCGCCGGGCCCGGCTACGTCGACCTGTGGTTCCGTTCCACCGGCACCGACGCCCCGCTCGAGGTCGTGCTCTCCGAGGTCTACGCCGACCCCGATCCGACCGACGCCGTGCCCCCCCAGGAGGTGCGGGTCCAGCACGGCCTGCTCCGGGCCGCCTATCACACGGTCGACCCGAACCGCTCCCGCGGCCTGCTCGTCGACCACCTCTTCTATGCGGCCGACTACCACCCGCTCACGCCCGGCGAATGGGTGAACCTGCAGGTGCCCGTGAGCGCGGTGGCCCACCCCTTCCGGAAGGGCAGCAAGCTGCGCATCGAGGTCAACACCGCCGGGGGCGACGCTTCCCTGTGGGACTTCGAGTCCGACAGCTTCGGGGCCACCACCCACGACGTGGGCTGGGGCGGTACCCACCCGTCGTCGCTGGTGCTCTCGATGCTCCCGGCCGCCGTCCCCTATCGGATCCCGGCCCAGTTCGCCGCCCAGGCCGACCACCCGCCCTGCGACTGGCTCCGCGGCCAGCCCTGCCGGGCCTACAAGGCGCTGGCCAACGAGACCGTGTCCTACGAGCCCGGTCCCCCACCGCCCCCACCTCCGCCCACGGTGGTGCCCGCCTTCACGGCGTGACCTCGACCACGCGAACCGGATGGCCGACCGGGTAAGCGCGCCGCGACGCGTGGCACTGCAGTAGCGTCGCCCCATGGCCCGCCCCCGTCTCACCGTCGTCGCAGCGATGGCCGTGGTGATCCTCGGGGCGTCGGGCTGCTGGGTGACCACACTCCGCGAAGTGCCCCGGTTGGGTCCGGCAATGGGCTGGAGCGACACCCTCCACAACGGCACCGGCGTCGCCACCGAGCTCCGCGTGGTGGTCTACAACTGCGACCAGCTGGCGGGGCCGGTCAGCTTCTGGGTCGGCTACCCCACGATCGGATCGAGCACCACGCCGTGGGTGATGACCTCCGCCGACGTGTGCGGGAGCCATGGCTCCGCCGACACCGTCGCGGTGAAGACCTGGGCGGTGGGCGACTCGCCGTACACCGCCGACCCGGCGTCGGTCGCGCCCTTCACGTTGGCGGCGGGCGCCGACCTCAGCCTCATGTTGGCGGGTTGGCAGGCCGACTCGGGCAAGGCGATCGTCTACGACGTGTTCGCCACCACCTGCCCCGGCGGACCGTGCCCGGGCGAAGGCATCCAGCTCACCTGATCGGGCGGCACGGTCGAAGGCCGACCAGCGATCTCAGCGGAGCGCCAGGTTGACCAAGAGCGTGAGCGCAACCGAGGCGACGACGGACACCACAAGCATGAGGAGACAACCCTTCGCGCCCCCAGCCGGCCGGACGGAGAAGCTTCCTGTTCGCATGGTGTCCTGATACCCGGAAATGACCCCTTCGATGCGGTACTAGCACCCGGCCAGACGGGTAGAGACGCAGCAACACTCGAACACGAAGGATGTCAAGACCGTGAATGATCACCGTGACGACGCGAACGACGAGAGAGCCGATGGAGGACGGGCCCTCCGCCCCGAAGATCGGCGCATCGCCGATCCCGGTGTCGAGCATCGCGACCAGCATCCCATCGGGACCACCAGCGGCACGGGTGCCGGTGCCGTCACCGGTGCCGTGGTCGGCACGGTCATCGGAGGCCCGGTGGGTGCCGCCGTCGGCGGCGTGGTCGGGGGCGTCCTCGGGGGCGCAGCCGGACACGGCATCGCTGCCGCCGTCAATCCCGACGGCGACGAGGTCGACGGTGACATCATCCCCGATCCGGGGACCTGAATTCGGGGGGTGACCGCCCCCTGCGACACCGGCCACCACCAGCAGCCGTGTCGCTCGGTCGACCACAGCGTCCCAACCTCACATGCCAGCTGAACCACACATCCGACCATCGCGCCCGCCGACCTTGCCGCGGCTGGCGCGGTGGTCGGATGTGGTTCACCGACTGGCGGCGGCCTACCGCCGGACCGGCGCCGACGTGCCGTACGGAGATCCGTTGCCCTCGCACGGCACCGAGATGGAGGGGTGGTTCTGGCGGATCACCGACCAGCGATCAGGTCGGGTTGTCGTCGCGCTGTGCGGCGTCAACCGTCATCCCGACGGCGACTGGGCCACGGTCGCTGTCGCGGTGCATCCGGGCCAGTTCGTCCGCAGCGCCGTGCTCGACCTGGCCGACGCCAGTCGTGACGAGCTCCTCCTCTTCGCCGGGTCAGCGGGCGGCGACCGCATCGAAGCCTCCGCCGACCACCTCCATGTCGAGCTCGGCGACCTCCGGCTCGACGTGCGGTTCGCCGACTCCTTCGACTGGCCCAAGGGGCTCGGAGGCGGCGGCCTGTTCTCGGCCTTGCCCTTCCTGAACCAGTACTGGCACCCCTACCGGCTCGGCGGCACCGCCACCGGACACCTGCAGCAGGGCGACGACCGCAGCCAGATCGACGGTGACGCCGTGTACGCCGAACGCAACTGGGGCGCCGGGTTCCCTGATCTCTGGTGGTGGGGACAAGCCCACGACTTCCCCGGCCACGACCTGTCGGTCGTCTTCACGGGCGGCCTGCTCCGACTCGGCCCGATCAGCCGAGCCGTCGGCGGCGTGGTCGTGCGGAACGGGAGCCAGGTGATCCGCATCACCCCACCCGCGCTGGTGCGCTCCGACATCACCCCGGACCGGTGGACCATCACCGCC
>JAKOVR010000191.1 GCA_029782025.1 Actinomycetes bacterium
GGGCACGCGAGGATAGGGGCCGGCGCCGTAGAAGCGGTCGCCGGCCGAGCCGAAGTCGCCGCGGATGCCGTGGAAGAAGCCGGTCTGGTAGGTGACGCCCTTGTCGCGAGGCAGCACGCTCATGACGAGCGTGAGGGGGTAGGCGTCGGGGATGGAGTCGGCCGGCAGGGTGCGGTGGAACTGGCGGTTGACCCAGGCGTCACCGGGGAAGTCTAGGGCGGTGGTGACCCCTGGAGCGGGCGCAGGTGCGGGGGCCGGAGCCGGGGCCGGGGCAGGGGCCGGGGCAGGGGCCGGCGCAGGGGCCGGCGCAGGGGCCGGCGCAGGGGCCGGAGCTGGAGCTGGAGCCGGAGCCGGAACTGGCGCGGGTGCCGGAGCGGGTGCCGGAGCGGGTGCCGGAGCGGGCGCCGGAGCCGGGGCGGGTGCTGGCGCAGGAGGTGGGTTGTTCGGGGTAGGCGCCGGGGCCGGGGCCGGGGCCGGAGCGGGTGCCGGAGCGGGTGCCGGAGCAGACGCGATGGGAGGCACCCCGTTCGGAGTCTGCGGCGCGAATGACTGACGCGGGCGATTCGGGGTCGGCCATTGGCTGCGGCTTGCGCCGATGCCCTTCTCGGTTGCTGTTCCGGCATCCGTGGAATCGCCGGACCCACAGCCGGTGACTGCGAGCGAGCCCAGCGATGCCGCGGCGGCACTCAGGAAGCTGCGCCGCGTCAGCGGCGTGCCGGTGTCATCAGGTTTTGAAGACTTGCCCATGGGTTCCCTCGGCGGTGAGACTCATACCGGGGCGAGGCGGGATGCAGGCGAGAGGCCTGCTGGCCGCAATTCGCGTGCTAAGAGGAAGCGGCTGGTCGTGCCATACAGACGCTCTGCCCCTTCCCCACTCCCAATCATCGCGCGTTCAACAGCCGCGTGCGAGCCGTTCGGCAGGCGATCCGCATCGAATGTCAGGGGCCCCGGAGGCGGTCGCCTCGCGGCCCTGCGGCTCGACCGAACGCCGTCGAAGCCGGCGAATCTGGAAAGTCAGACTCGCTGATCCCGGTTCAACCCGGCCCCGTGTAGAGGTTAGCCCTGAAGCGGTCGTCGAGCCAGCGGAAGTGATGTCCGCGGCCGGATTTGTCGGTGAGGTCGTCGGGGCGCGGGTTGGCGTTGAGGTACCAGATGCTGGCGGCGCCGGTTGCCGTGGCGAGGTCGTCGGAGAGCGCTTCGCTGACCATGTCGGCCACGGGGAGCCGAGTCGTGAAGACCT
>JAKOVR010000215.1 GCA_029782025.1 Actinomycetes bacterium
CCCGTGGGAGCGGCCGTGGTCGTTCGGGTGGAGCCAGATGCGCATCGGGGCGCTGCTGCGCCGCTCGGCGATGGCCGACCTCGACCGCTGGTACGCCACGGTGGGGGAGGCCTTCCACGAGCACGCCCGCCCCACCCAGGACCCGGCGGTGCACCGGGCGGTGCTGGCCGAGGCGGGGTTCGATCCCGCCCTCCTCGATGCGGCGATCGCCGACCCGACCACGGCCGACGACGTGAAGGCCGACCACCTCGAGGCCGTCGGCTCCTACGGCGCGTTCGGCGTGCCTACCCTGGTGTTCCCCACCGGCGACACCCGCACCGCCGTCTACCAGCAGCTGGTGCCCGCCCCTGACGACCCCGACGACGCCGTCGCCCTGTTCGACCTGCTGATCCAGGCCAACCGGTTCCCCGGCCTCTACGAGCTGAAGCACCCCAAGCGGCCGGGCGACATCCGCATCGTGGCCGACACCTTCGCGCCCTACCTCCAGGCCCGCACCTGGAACACGATCGAGAACCCGGCCCCCTGAGCCCCGGTGGGCTAGCCGTGGATCAGGTGTCGGCCAGCCACGTCGTCGACAGCCGGAAGGCGCCGCCGTCGTAGGGGAGCGTGGTGCCCCCGTCCGGTCCCGGACCGTTGGCCAGGCCGCGCACCCGCGGTCCGGCGAGGACGGCGATCCGTTCCGGCGCCACCCACACGTACGGCACGAGCTCGGCCAGCCGGTCCTGCACCCTGGCGTAGGCGTCCCAGCGGGCGGTATCGCTGGTCGTCCCCCGGGCGGCGGCGAACGCCTCGTCGATCTCGGGATCGGCGAGCCGAGCGACGTTGATGGCCGGCGCGCCCGGTGCGGCGGCCCCGTCGCCGCCCAGGGACGCCACCTGCTGGTCGGGGTGGGACTCCCCGAACATCGGGGCCAGCGTCGCCTGCCCGCGGCCGGTCACCAGATCGAGGGCGATCGCCGTGCGCTCCTCGGCCCGGATCGAGACCTCGATGCCGGCGTCGCGCCATCGGCTCTGGAGGAGTTGGGCGGTGGCGATGCGGATCGGGTCGGACGGCACGGCCAGCGTGAACGACGGGGCGCGGCCGGTGTCCCGCTGGTACTCGGCGACGAGCGCCGCGGCCTTCGCCGCGTCGGTCGCGGGGTAGGCCGTGGCCCGCGCCCTCGGCAGACCGTGGACCGAGCCGTCGATGGGCTCGTAGAACGTGCCGACGGCGTCGGCGATCTCGGCCTGGTCGGTCGCCATCGCCAAGGCGCGCCGCACCCGCACGTCGTCGAGCGGCGCCGTCCGCGTGTTGAGCGCCACCGCCAGCACGGCGGTCGCCCCCGGTTCCACGACGTACTGGAGGTAGCTGCTGTCGAGGGCCGTGCGGATCGTGGCCGGCTCGGTGGCGATGGCGAGGTCGACGTCGCCGGCCAGGGTGGACTCGAGGCGGGTGGACGCATCGGGCATCGGGCGGAACTCGACCGCATCGAGGTAGGGCAGGGACCGCCCGTCGGGGTCGCGCCCCCAGTAGCGGTCGTTCCGGAGCAGGCTGAGTTCCCGGTCCGGCTGCCACGACCCGAACCGGAACGGGCCGGACCCCACCGGTGCCGAGGACGCCGACGGCTTCCCGATGGTGCTCGGGGCGGCCACCATGCCGGCCTGCCCCGTGAGCGCGGCCGGGAACGTCGACCACGGTGAGCGGAGGCGCACCCGCACGGTGGTGGGCCCGGTGGTCTCGACGGCCTCGATCGGACGGAGGACCGGGGCGAAGCGAGGAGCGCGCCGCATGGCGTCGAGGTCGGCCACGACCGCCGCGGCATCGACGGGGGTGTCGTCGTGGAAGCGGACGCCGGGGCGGAGCTCGATGGTCCAGGCCCGGCCGTCGTCCTCCGGCGTCGCGGCCGAGGCGAGGAAGGGCACGGGCCGCCCGTCGCCGTCGAACGTGAACAGCGGGTCGAAGATGGCGCCGGCCACGAGCAGCCCGGAGGTGTCGAGCTGCCCCTGGGTGAGGTCGAAGCCGGCGACCTCCGACTGCACCCCGACGACGAGCTTGCCCCCGGTGCGGGGCGGCCCGAAGGCGGGGATCGTCGAGGGTGGCGGCACGGCGCCCAGCGATCCGGCCGCCGCGCCGGTGGTGGTCGTGGTGGTCGGGCGGCTGGGCGGCACGGTGGATGACCGAGGTGTCGCTGGCCCCTGCCGCAACGTGGTGGTCGTCGTCGTGACGATCCCCGGGGGCGACGCCGTCTCGTCGCTGCGTCGGGTGATGGCGACCAGGCCGACGGCGAGGAGCAGCACGGCGAGCAGGGCGGTTCCCATGCCGATCAGCCAGAGCGGCGTCCGACCTGATGGCGGCCCGGCCCACGGTGGCCCGGCCTCCGGCGCGGGCCACTCCGGCGCTGGCCACCCCGGCGCCGGTCCCGGTCCGGCGCAGGTCGCGCACCAGCCCCGGTCCGCGGCGTTGGCCGTGCCGCACCGTCCGCACACCCACGTCCCGTCCATGGTCGTTCGCCGCGCCCCTCCGGCTAGCCCGGGCAGCTCGACGGCGGTTGGTCGCCGGCCAGGCGGCCGGCGATCCAGGCGGCGGCGTCGGCCTTGGAGGCGGCCATCACCTCGTCGTGCCCGGCGCCGGGGAAGGTCCGGTAGCGGACGGCCCGGCTGTGGGTGCAGAGGTCGTCGACGAGCTTGGCGGTGATCGGGGGGAGCACCGAATCATCGGCCTCGCCCTGCACGACGAGCAGCGGCCCCTGGACCGTGGCGGGGTCGTAGGCGGCCCACTCGGTCATGACCTCGGCCAGGCGCCGACCCACCGCGGGGTCGGACAGCATCTTGTCGGGGTCGATGTCGTCGAAGCCGGGGACCGCTTCCTCCCAGCAGCCGCGGGTCACCAGCGCCACCCGCTTCGCCGCTTCCGGACCGAGGGCCACCGTCGGGTCGAGATCGGGCGCGACCTTGGCCGCGGCTTCGAGCAGCAGCACGGCGTAGCCGCGGCCCTTGATCTGGAACATCAGCGGGGCGTAGGTGGCCAAGGGCGGTGTCGGCGCGGCGACGACCGCACCGCGGTAGTCGAGGTTCGGCAGCTCGCGACGGGCGATGGCGTCGGTGGCGAGCGCGGCGAGCCCGCCCTCGGAGTGGCCGACCACGAGCCACTGGGGCTGCAGCGGCCCCACGTCGGGCAGGACGTGGGCGGCCGCGACCGAATCGACCGTGGCCGCCGCCATCTCCTTGCTGCGGTGGTAGGTGTGCACGCCGGCGGTGCCGAGGCCGTGGTAGTCGGTGGCGGCCACCACGAACCCCTGGTCGAGGAGATCGCGGCCCACCTGGCCGTAGTCGTCGTAGAAGAGGTTGCCGGTGGCGCTCGGGGCGCAGCGGTCGGCGATGCCCGTGGTGCCGTGGGCCCAGGCCACGACCCGCCGGCCTCCGTTGGGCGCCGAGCCGTTGGGCACGAGCACGATGCCGCTGACGACGGCCGGTGCGCCGTCGGCGTCGACCGACCGGTAGAGGATGCGCGTGCCCGTGACGCCGGCCAGCGGGCCGGTCATGGCCACCTTCTCCGATCGCAGCACCGCGCCGCGGGCCGCGGCGGCGACGGCCGCCGGGTCGAGGGTGGTCAGGTCGTAGAAGGCGGGGTTGGCGGTGGCGCGCGGGCTCGGGGGGTCCGGGCGCGGGACGTCGGGCCACGGCAGCTCGGGGGCGCTCCAGTCGCTCGGGTGCTGGGCCGGGACGCCATAGGTGGCGGCGGCGGCCGGGCGGGAGCCGCCGGTCGCCGTCCCCGGCGACGAGCCGGTCGACGGTGTCGCGGTCGCGGCCGACGAGGCGGTGGTGGCGTTGGCGCTGTTGCCGCTGGAGCTGCCGGTGCTGCAGGCGCCGGCGAAGGTGAGGGCGGCGGCGAGGGCGGCGGCGACGGCGGCGGAGCGGGGGGCGGCGGGGGTCACCGCGCGCACGCTACTGCGCCGCCCGCCGCGGACTCGGGCCGCAGGCTCCGGCGTCCCGCTTCGGGCGACGGTCCGGCCGCCGGCGCGACGCCGGCCTCCCGCGGACCAGAATGACCGGCGATGTCCAGCAACGCCCGGGGGCGGGCCACTCGTGAGCGGCTGCTCGACGCCGCCGAGGTGGCCTTCGTGGAGCACCGGTGGGGGCTGTCGATGGAGCAGGTGGCCGCGGCCGCCGGGGTGGTGCGCCCGACGGTCTACCGGCACTTCGACGGTCGCGACGATCTGCTGGTGGCCATGGTGGTCCGGTCCGCGGGTCGGCTCGGCGACCGGTTGGAGGAGGTGCTGGCGTCGGACCGGCCGTGGCCGGAGCGTCTGGTCGAGGCGGTGGTGACCGTGGTCGTCGAGATCCGGACCACGCCGCACCTCGAGACGCTGGTGCGCAGCGGCGAGGTCACCGCGACCTGGCCCCGGATCGATGCGGACCGGCAGTTCGCCGAAGGGGTGCTGGCCTTCTTCCGGACCTGGCTCGAGCGGGCAGCGGCCGAGGGGGTGCGCTTCCGCGCCCCCGTCGACGACGTGTTGGACTGGCTGTTGCGCACGACCGTGATGCAGCTGACCGTGCCGGGCCTCGGCGGTCTCGGTCTCGATCGGCTGCGCTACGAGCTCGAGACGTTCCTGCTCCCCGCCATCATCGACGGGTGACGGCCCGCGGCGAGGGTCTTGCGGCTGTCGGTAGAATCGATACACTGAAGCCCATGATGTCGCATAACTGGGGACGCGTGGGTGATGGTGGCCGTGGGGTTCGAACCGGCCGGCGGACCGGCCGGTGGCGCCTGACCCTCGGGGTCGTGGCGCTGCTGGCGGCGACGGTGGCCGGGTGCCCCGGGATCCTCGAGCCGCCGGCCGCCGCCGCCCCGCCGGTGCCCATGCTGGTGGTCGACGTCGGGCCCCTCACCGTCGAGGAGCAGCTGACCTTCGCCGCCCTGCAGGGCATCGTCAACCGCACCACCCCCACGCTCTACCTCGTCGGGCTGCGCAGCGCCCAGGACTTCGACGTGGATCCCTCCGCCGAGCCGTGGCTGGCCGATGCGGTGCCGCTGTCGATCGAGCGGGTCACCCCGGACGAGGCGCTGCTCCGGCTGCTGCCCAGCACCAACGGCCTGGTCGTGTGGGATCCCGCCGTGCCCTACGAGAGCCAGGACGTGGCGACCACCATCGCCGGCCTCGAGGACCTGGTGCCCGTCGACCCGTCCACGGCCAGCCGGCTCACCACCACCTTCGGCGCCGCGGTCGTGCGCGACCTGCGCGACCTCCACATCCCGACCGGGTACGCCTTCATCCAATGGGCCCTCGACAACCTGCACCCGGCCACGCCGTTCGAGTTCCCCGTCTGGACCGGCCGGCCCCGCAACGGCAAGGCCATCCAGCCGGGCCTGCGGGATTGGGCCGTGATGCACCGGGCCTTCGTGTTCGACGCCGACCCCGCCTCCGAGCCGGCCCTGTTGCGCCGGGTGTTCGCCCGGTTCCCGGCCGGCACCCCGGTCTACGGCTACCCGTTCTTCGACACCGAGGTCTACGCCCGCACCGGGCTGGCGATCAACGAGGCGATCGCCGCCGCGCTGGTGGCCGACGCCGGCCACTGGCTGGTGCCCACCACCGACGCCGCCAACCTGTCGGTGCACTCGCACCTCGGCCCGGCCACGGCCAAGGCGAAGTGGGACGACGCGCCCCGCACCCCCGACCCCACCAAGACCTATGTCGCCTTCACGATCTCCGACGGCGACGCCATGGGCTACGACCAGACGCTCCTGCGCCACCTGCAGCTCGACGCCCTCGGCCCGTCCTCGGTGCCGATCGGGGTGAGCATCTCGCCGTACCTCGCCACCGACGCCCCCCGCATCTGGGACTGGCTCATGCTGAACGTGCCCGACCAGGTGCGCTACGTCGCCGGCCCGAGCGGCGCGGGGTACGCCTACCCCTACGCCATGGCCGACCTCGACGGGTACCTCGACCACAGCCGGGCCATGCTCGACCCGCTCGGCCTGCGCTCGACCTGGATCCTCGAGCCGCCGCTGACGGCGTCGCCGTCGCTCGACGTGCTCCAGCGGTTCGTCGCCCGCACCAGCCCATCGCTCCTGCTCACCGACTACGGCGGCGGGGCGCCCGAACCGCCCACCGTCTCCTTCGTGGGCGGTGTGCCCGTGGTCCACACCGTGCTGGTGCCCAACGGCTCGGTCGACATCGCCGCCATCGTGCGGTCCGTGGCCGCGACCCAGCCGCCGGGGCCGCGGTTCGTGTCGATCGGCCTGACGACGTGGGGGACGAAGGTGGCCGACGCCGAGGCGGCCATGGCGGCGCTCGGGAGCGGCTTCGAGGCCGTGGCCCCCGATGCGTTCGCCGGCTACCTGCGCGGCGCCCACGCCGCCGGCTACCAGGGCAGCGCCGAGCCGCCGCGCGTGCCCGCCCCGCCGGCGCCCGGCGAGTGCCGCGGCACCGTCACCGACTTCCAGGGCTCGGGCGACCCGTTCGCCCGCCGGTTCCTTGCCCGGCTGCTGGCCGGCACCCCGGTGCAGAGCTCGATGCAGATCGAGAACACCGCGCCAGGTCAGGCCAAGCTGGTCGTCGACACCTCGGCGCTGGCGCAGTCGGCGGCCGCGTTCGCGGCGGGCAACTTCGCCGTGGCCTACCCGCCGGCCACCCTCGGCACGGCCCGGATCAGCGTGGCCCTCCGCCACCTGACCGTCGCTGGCACCGGTCTCGCCGCCGACACCGACGTCGCCTTCACCACGGCGGCGCCGCCGGGACCGGTGTCGGTCGCGTTGGCCGGAGGGGCGGCCGCGGTCGGCCGCGACGCGATCGTGTCGGCCACCCTCGACGTCACCGCCACCTACAACCCCGGCGACGGCGACATCTCGGTGTCGGTGACCGGGCCGGTGGCCTGCGCACCGGCGGTCGTCCGGGCGCAGACCGTTCCCCAGGTGACGCCCGCCTTCACCGGCTAGCTGGTGATGTTGAACAGCCGCATGTCCTCGTCGAGGTCGGCCCGGAGCCGGTCGGCCAGGGCGGCGCGGACGTAGCGCCGGGTCAGCTGGAACGCGGCCCGGTTGAGCCCGGCCGCCAGCATCGCGGCGTGGCCCACCACCTCGGCCTCGAGCTCATCGCCGGCGACGACGCGATCGAGGTAGCCGGCAGCGAGGGCGCCCTCGGGGTCGTAGATGCGGGCCTGCTGGGTGGCGGCCTGGAAGGCGGTGGCGGTCAGCCGGTCGCGGGCCAGCTCCACCGCGAAGCGCGGCACCGGCATCCCGATGGCCACCTCGTTCATGCCGATCTTGAAGTCGCCCGCCGCGCCGATGCGTTCGTCGGCGCAGAACTGCAGGATGGCCCCCATGGCCAGGGCGTGGCCGGTGGTGCCGAGGACGACCGGCTTGGGGTAGGTGTAGAGGCGCAGGCCGACCTCGGCGCCCTTGCGCAGCAGGTCGCGGGCGGCCTCAGGTGAGCTCTGCATGACCTTGAGGTCGAACCCGGCCGAGAACCGGCCCGGTCGCCCGAGGAGCGCCACCGCGCCGACAGCGTCGTCGGCCTCGGCGCGGTCGAGGGCGGCGTCGATCCCGTCGAGCACCTGGTGGGAGAGGGCGTTGGCCTTCCCGTCGTCGATGCGGATGACGCAGACGGCGCCGTCGGCGGAGGCGGACACGGGATCGGGCGGGGCGTCGCTCATGGGCGACAACCTAACGAACGGGCGACGGTGCCGGTAATGCCGCGGGGACCGGTGGCATCACCGAGCGTCCGGGTGGGCGCGGGTCCCACCGGTCGTCGGAGGTCGAGATGCGCCACGCCCAGCTTGTCGAGGGGCCAGGGCCCGCCGTGCCCGTCGAACCGGGCGAGCCCGTCGGTCGGCGGGCCCGGGTGCTCCCGTTCCTCACCGTCGCCACCCTGGTGGCGATGGTGACCCTGGTGTCGCTGACCTTCCTCGGGCGGGCGGCGTCCAGCAAGTTCGCCGGCGTCGGCTCCGCCATCAGTGGCGGCGGGCCGGTCGGCGCCGTCGGGGCGGCGGGCGCGGGAGCCCAGGGCGCGCCGACGGCCACGGCGGCGGGGGCCGGCCCCGCGCCGAGCGCGGCGCCCTACGGCGTGGACGCGCTCTCCCTCCCTCCGGCGGCGACCGCCGGGCACGACTTCGTGTCGACGGCGACGGTCTCGGTGCGGTCGGACGACCTCGCCCAGACCAAGGCGCGGGCCATCGCCGCGGCCGAGGCCCGGGGCGGCGGGCTGTTCGGCGAGAGCTCCACCTTCGGCTCGACGGCGAAGGTGGAGCTCACCCTCAAGGTCCCCCCTGACCAGTTCCGGTCGACGCTCTCGGCGCTCGAGGGGCTGGGCGAGACCGTGGCCGAGGAGGTGCACACCGACGACGTGACCGACAAGGTGGTCGACCTCGACGCCCGCATCGGTGCCGCCGCGGCCAGCCTCGACCGCACCCGCCTGCTCCTCGACAAGGCGTCGTCGCTCACCGACATCGCGCTGCTCGACGGTGAGGTCAGCCGCCGCCAAGCCGAGCTCGAGAACCTGCGGGGCCAGCAGCGCACCCTCGGGGCCCGCACCGCGCTGGCCACGATCACGGCCACGTTCCTAGGCCCAGGGGCCAGCCCGGCCACGACCTCCACGACCCGATCTCTCGAGCCGACCCGCCTCCCGGGGTTCGCCGACGGGCTCACTTCGGGCTGGAAGGCCTTCACCGACGGCGGGAGCGTGAGCCTCGCCGTGGTCGGTGCGGTCCTGCCGTTCGGGATCGTCCTCGGCCCGTTGTCGCTCGTGCTGTGGTGGCGCTCCCGGCGGCGGCGCCGCTCCCGGCCGGAGATGGCGGCCGGGACGTCGACGGGAACCGGGCCGGCGGTCGCATCGTCGTAGGCCCGGAGCGCGGGCAACGGTGCCCGTGCCGGGACCCGGGAGATGCACCATGCCCCCACCCTTGCTTCGACGCGCCTGCTCGCCTCTGGTGGCGGCCACCCTCGGGGCGTCGGCCCTCGCACTGGCCGGCTGCTCGGCCGCCCTGAAGGACTCGAACACGGCGGCCGCACCGGCGGCGCAGGCCAAGAGCCAGCCGGCGGCGGCCGGCGCCGGGTCCGCCGCCGGTGCGGCCGACAGCACCGCCGGGGGCTCGGGCAACAACTCGGCCACGGCCGTCAACGCCGTGGACGCCTCGCCGGCCGAGACCGGCCGCAAGGTGGTGTCGTCGGCGACGTTGACCGTCGAGACCGAGGACCTCCCCACGGCCAAGGACAAGGCCGCGGCCACGGTGAAGGCCGCCGGCGGCGACGTGTACCAGGAGAGCAGCAGCTTCGGGCAGCGGGGCACGAGCGTGCTCACGCTCAAGGTGCCGCCCGAGAAGTTCGACGAGGTGCTCAAGGCGCTCGGCGGGCTGGGCCAGCTCAGCAAGCAGGAGATCAAGACCGAGGACGTCACCCAGCAGGTGATCGACCTCGACGCCCGCATCCGTTCGGCCGAGGCGTCGGT
>JAKOVR010000210.1 GCA_029782025.1 Actinomycetes bacterium
ATGCCCCGCACCGACAACCCGGTGATCCAGACCACGCCCGTCCAGCGGGTCCTGCTCCCCGGCATCCTGATCATCGGCTCGTCGATCGCCCTGGGCCTCTCCACCAACGCCGGATCGGTGCGCAGCCTCTTCGTCGGTGCGCTGATCGGTGGGATCGTGCTGCTGGTGGTGTCGGCCCGCCGCTACCTCGAGCTCACCGACGAAGCGCTGATCGTGTACAGCCAGTTCAGCAAGGGATCGATCCCGTGGGCCGAGATCACCGACCTGCGGGTCGAAGAGGTCCTGGGGGGGCGGGGCCTCACCATCGAGGCCTTCGGCAAGATCAACCGGCTGGCCGCCCCGGTGGAGGGTCGCCTCTTCTGGGCCGATCCTGCCTTCGACGAGAAGGCCGAGATGGTCATCGCCGCCTGGACCGAGGCCACCAAGCGGTCGAAGAAGGGCAAGGGCAAGGGCGGCGGCCGGGCGTAGGAGCGGTCCTGCCGGCGAGCCGGCACGGCGGTGAATGCCGTCGGCCCGGCATCGGAAGGGGCGAGACTGTTCGCCGTGGCGCTGCTCACCCAGGTCCTGCGCTTCCGCGCCGTGGACAGCGATGGGCGGGATGCGGGGCGCCTCGACGACCTCGTGGCCGACATCGACCAGGGCACACCGGTCGTGCGGCACGCAATGCTCCGCTCCGGTCCCGACCTGCGCCGGGCCGACATCGCCGACATCGACCCGGACCGCGAGATCATCACGGTCGTCCCCACCGGGGATCACTGTCGGCGTCGTGACCTCGACGATCTCCTCGAACCCACGGAGATCGCGCTGGCCCGCGACGTCCTCGACTGCCAGGCGGTCGACATCAAAGGCCGGCGCCTCGCCCGAGTCGCCGACGTGGTGCTCGATCTGGCCCAGGACGGGACGCCGGCGGTCGTGCGAGGCGTCGACATCGGGACCGGCGCGCTGTTGCGGCGGATCCTCGGCCGTGCCGCGCCCCACCGACCCGCCGGACCGCGAGACGTCATCCCGTGGGGCGAGCTCCATCTCGCGTCGGCTCGTGGCCACGCCGCGCAGATCGAGGCGCCGTCGTCGGTCATCCATCATCTCGACGACCGCGAGCTGGCCGAGGTCGTGGCCCGCATCCCGGTGCATCGGGCCTCCGACCTCCTCCACCGCCTTCCCCTCCCCGCCGCGGCCGGCGCCCTGCACCACTCCCACCCGGCCACCCGCGAGCGCATCCTGCGCCACCTCCATCACGACGCCCACGACGACCTGATCGCCGCCACGGCCGCCCGTGGACACACGGTGGCCTTCGACCGCCCCGCCCCCCGCCGGTTCAAGCGGCTGCGGGGCTGGCGCCGGGAGGTGCCGGAGGACGGCCCCGGCACGCCGGTCGCCGACGACCCCGGTCCCCGCCGATGACCGCACCCGGCGCCACCCGGACCGTGGCCAAGGCCACCGGCCTGGCCGGACTGCTCGCCGTGCTCGGCCCCGGCCTCCTCGCCGGCCTGTCCGACGACGACCCCGCCGGGATCACCACCTATTCGGTGCTCGGTGCCGACCACGGCTACCGCCTGCTCTGGCTGATCGTGGTTTCCACCGCCGCGCTCATCCTCTTCCACGATCTCGGGGCGCGGTTGGGGGTGGTCACGGGCCAGGGCCTCATCGGGCTGATCCGTGACCGCTACGGCGTCCGCCTCGCCGCCGCCGCGCTCGGGCTGCTGGTGCTGGCCAACCTCGGCACGACGTGTGCCGAGTTCGCCGGGATCGCCGCCGGGTTCGAACTGCTCGGCATCCCCCGGGCGGTGAGCGTGCCAACGGCCGCCGTGGGGGTGTCGCTCCTCGTGCTCCGAGGGAACTTCCACCGCATCGAACACGTGCTCATGGCCCTCAGCGCCGTCTTCCTGACCTACATCGGCGCGACCTTCCTGAGCGGGCCCGACTGGGGCGCCGCCGCCGCCGGGCTCGTCACCCCCTCGATGCCCCTGACGCGTGACGCCGTGGTGCTGGCCACGGCGACGGTCGGCACCACGCTGGCGCCGTGGGGCCTGAGCTTCATCCAGTCCTACGCCGCCGACAAGAAGCTGACGCCCGTCGCGCTCCGCTTCGAGACGGTCGACGTGGTGGTCGGGGCCACACTCACCGGGGTGATCGGGTGCTTCGTGGCCATCGCCAATGCGGCGACGCTCCACCTCCACGGCATCCACATCGAAGACGCCGCCGACGCCAGCCGGGCCCTCGAGCCGCTCGCCGGGAACCTCGCCTCCACCCTCTTCGCCGTCGGCCTCATCGGTGCGGCCATCCTCGCCGCCTCGATCCTGCCGCTGTCCACCGCCTACTCGGTGTGCGAGTTCGTCGGGTTCGAGGCCGCGCTCGACGACACGTTCGCCGAGGCGAAGGTCTTCTACGTCACCTACGGCCTGGTGGCCGGGATCGGTGCCGCCGTCGTGCTCATCCCCAGCGTCCCCCTGGTCCCGGTGCTCGTGCTCACCCAGGCCGTCAACGCCGTGCTGCTGCTGCCGCTCCTGTTCTTCATGCGGGGCCTGGCCGGCGACCGCAGCCTGCTCGGACCCCACGTGGCCGGCCACCGCCTGCAGTGGGCCTACGGCATCACCATCGGTCTCGTCGGGGTCTGCGTGGCGGGGCTGCTGGTGCTGTCCGTGATCGGCTGACGGGGTCGGCGCCGGGTCGAGCGCCGGTGGGCTCGGTCAGCCGGTGAAGGACGGGGTCGCGATCGGGACGGCAACCGGGGGTGCCGTCGTCGAGGGCGGCGCCGTCGTGGGCGTGACCAACGTCGCCGGCAACGTGCCCGTCGCGAACCACACGGTGCACTGCTGCCCGTCCCAGCGGGTGGCGGTCTCGATCACCGTGGGGCCGTCGAGCGCCACCACGGGCGAGCTGTAGTTGGGGCAGTAGTGATCGAAGGCATCGGGAACAGGCACCGGGGCCGGCATGGGCGACCACGGGCCCGTCCCGCCGGACCGATCGAGGAGCACCACCGAGCCGTTGGCCGGGTCGGGCGAGCCGTCGGGCTGGACGTACAGCTGGCCGGTCAGCAGCAAGGTGCCGTTCGGCCCGCCGAACGGGGACCACGTGAGCACGGGCGTGTGGGCGAGGTACCGGCCGCCCGGGCCTTCGACCACCGCACCGGCGTCGTCGACCGGACCCCAGTCGACCCCGTCGACGCCGCGCCGGATCCGGACCTGGCACGCGGGCAGCCACCCGCAGAGCTCGAAGGTCAGGAGCCAGGTGCCGTCCGGGAGACGGACGGTGGTGGCCATCCCCGGCCGCATGCCGGCGATGCCGAGAGACACCACGTCGCGGCGCGGGCCGAACGTCACGCCGCCGTCGGTGGACACCGCCTCGGCCAGGATCTGGCTGTGTGCCGGCGACTGGGTCTCGTCGGAAAACAGACAGACGAGGGAGCCGTCGTCGGCCACGTCGAAGTGCGGCTCCCACAAGCCCCCGGTCGGGTGGGTGCTCTCGGCGCAGGCGCCATGCGGCTGCCATGTGGCCCCGTGGTCATCGCTCCGCCAGATGGCGAGGCGCATGTGCCGCGGGGGTGTCGTCCCGAGCACCACCGAGCCGGCCCAGAGCAGGGTGCCGGCGGGGAAGGCGCCGAGCTGTTGCGGAAACTCGAACAGCTCGATGCAGCACACGCCACCGGGCGTCGGCGCGGCGTCGATGGTGCTCAAGGGCTGGAAGCTGGCCCCGCCGTCGACGCTGCGCATCACCACGCCCTGGCTGCCCCGCTGGAACGACGTGAGGATGGTGCCGTTCTCTGCGCCGGCGTGTGCCAGGCGGATGGTGCGGGAGTAGTAGCCGTCGCCGAGCGAGGCCGGTGTCGGGGATGCGCCGGCCGGAGAGGCGACGGCCACGAGCGCCACCACCGCCGCCAGCAGGCGGCCGGCGCCCCACCGGGTGACGCGCCTCGTCATCCGTCCGACCGGTTGGTGCGGGCGGGTCGCTCCGACCGGGACGACGCCTTGGCCGCCCGCTCGGCCGGCGATTTGGCCCCCACCTTCTTGGCGGCGACCTTCTTGGCGACGGCCTTCTTGGGGGCGGCCTTCTTGGGGGCGTCCGTCGCCGGTGCCTTACCTGCGGGAGCCTTCTTGCCCTTCTTCGACGTCGCATGACCGACCGCGATGGCCGTCGCGGCCCAATCGGCGAACCGCCGGTCGTCCTTCAACACGCCCGCCGGCACCGTCCAGTAGGGCATCGCCATCGGCGCCCGTCCCCCCGGCATCGGCGGCGAGAACTGGGTCGATCTGGCCCGGCGGTACTCGGGCTCGGAGGATTCGTCGGCCTTGAAGTAGAGCCGCCCATCGTGGATCAAGGCGAACATATCGCCGGATTCCCAGTAGCCGTACCCGCCGAACATCGCCTTGCCGGTGACCTCGCCGAGCTCCTCGAGCCGTTCGAGCATCGCCTCGAAGACGTCACGGTGCGGTGTGGTCATAGGGCTCGCCTCCTTGCTCGACCTGACGTGACCCTACGGCTTCCGCATTGGGGCCGCGGCCGAAGCGATTCCCGGGCCGAGCGGAACGGCACGTACACTCGGCCCTCCTCGGGGCTGTAGCTCAGTTGGCTAGAGCACCTGCTTTGCAAGCAGGGGGTCGTGGGTTCGAGTCCCATCAGCTCCACCAGATCGTTCTCTTTCAAACCGTGGGCCACGGAAACGGGCCCACGGTTCTTTGTTTCCCGCGTCCGTCGGCCCTGATGGTGCCCAGGGACGCCCAGGTGGGCCGGTAGGGCCGGATCGAGCAACTTCTCGAAGAGGGGTTGTAGTTCGGCCCCAACGACCTCGGGCTGACGGGTCTCAGGATCGGCGTGGATC
>JAKOVR010000011.1 GCA_029782025.1 Actinomycetes bacterium
TGGGTGCGAATTGTTCGCGTTCGCGAACAATTCGCACCCACGGGACGTCCCCCAGCCCTAGTGGACGTCCTTGTTGTACTGGGCGAGGAGCTTGTCGATCTCCGACTGGGCACCGCTGAGGGCGTCCTCCGGGGACATGCCGTTGACCAGCAGGTTGTCCGACGCCTTCTGGATGGCGACCCGCACCTGGTCGTAGGGGCCGATCAGCGGCCCGGGGAAGGCGGGGTCGATCTTGTTGACCTGGTCGCTGGCCAGCTGCAGCCACCGGCCCGAGAGCGACTTGGCGTAGAACTCCTTCACGTCGGCCCGCGAGTCGGTGGACACCCGGAACGGGAGCGACGACCCGCCCATCAGGAGCTTGGCCTGGGACTCGTCGGAGTTGAGGAACTTCATGAAGTCCCACGCCGCCGCCTGCTGCTCGGGCGGCACGGTGTTGGTCAGGTACCAGGCCCCGCCGCCCATCTGCGTGCGCCCCGGCTCGGTGAACCCGGGCATCACCGCCGCCCCCACCTCGAGCCCGCTGGCGTCCGCCTTGCCGAGGTCGCCGTTCCCCAGGCTGCTGGTGTCGAGGTTGCCCTTGAGAAAGGCCTCGATCGACGTGGCCGCCGACGACGACTCGATCAGCATCGAGCTCTTCCGGCCCCCCATGGCGAGGTACTGGCCGATCTGGGCCGGCGCGTAGGGCACGGCGTCCATCAGCCCGTCGTCCTTCATCTTCTTCATCCACCGGAACAGCTCGAGCGCCTTGTCGTTGCCCACCAGCGTCGCCTTCGAGGTGACGCCGGTGCCCCGGCCGTTGTCGTTGTCGACCACCGAGGCGTGGGCGCCGGTGAGGAAGAACTCGGTCTTCCACGACCCGAGCTCGTGCACGAGGGGCTTGTCGACGACCCCGGCCTGCTTGATCTTCTCCGACGCCGCCCGCAGCTCGGCCAACGTGGTCGGGGGCTTGTCGGGGTCGAGCCCGGCCTTGCGGAAGTGGTCGCGGTTGTAGAAGAGCAGGACGCTGCCGATGTTGGCCGACGCCGGCCAGAGCACGCCGTCGATCGTGTAGTAGTCGACCGCCACCTTGCGCAGGTCCTTGGTGTCGTACTTGTCGGCGTCGATGCAGGACTGGGCCGGCAGGATGACCCCGCTGTCGGCCATCGACTGGGTGAAGGTGTCGTCGACGACGACCACGGCCGGGAGCTGCTTGGACGCCACCGACGCGTTGAACTTGGCCTGGATCTCGTCGTAGGTGCTGCCCTGGCTCTCGAGGCGCACCTTCACCTTGGTCTGGGAGCCGTTGTAGGTCTCGACCAGCGCCTGGAGCGTCTCGAGCGGCTTGGCGGTGAGCGTGTGCCACACCACCACCTCGACCGGCGCGCCGGCCTTGCCCAGGGCGTCGAGCGGGCACGGCGGCAGGTTCGCGGCGGCCGCCCCGCCACCAGGGCCGCCGCCCCGTGCCGTCCCCGACGACCCGCCGCCGGCCCCGTCGGTCGAGGAGCCGCTGCAGCCGGTCAGGAGGAGGGCGGTGACGGCGGCGAGCGCCGCCAGCATCGAACGGAACGGGGATGCTCGATGGGCCACGGCTACTTCTCCTTGTTGTACTTCGTGATCACGTCGGTGGTGCCGTCGGCGGCCTTCTTGACCACGGCCTCGGGTGACGCGTTGTTGAAGATGAGGTCGTCGACCGCGCCGCGGATGGACTTCCGGACGTCGTCGTAGGGTCCGATGAGCGGCCCGGGGAAGGCGGGGTCGATCCCCTCGAGCAGCTCCTCGTGGGCGATGGCCAGCCAACGACCGGCCAGGGTCGTCGTCCACTGGGCCTCGAGCTTGGGATCCTTGATGGCCGACACGCGGTAGGGCAGGTAGCCGCCGATGGTGGTCCACGTCACCTGGCTCTCCACCTTGTTGAAGAACTTCACGAAGTCCCAGGCCCCGGCCTGCACCTCCGGGGCCGTCAGCGACGTGATGTACCAGGCCCCGCCGCCCATGGCGAGGCGGCCCGGCTTCTGGATCCCCGGCACCGGGCCGGCGCCGATGTTGAGATCGTTGACGTTCACCGAGGTCGGGTCGATGCCGGCGGGGAGCCCGTCGGTCTTCAGCTTCCCCTGGAGGAAGGCCTGGATCGACGTGGCGGCGGTGGAGGTCTCGATGGTCATCGACGACTTCTGGGTGCCCATGGCCAGGTACTGGCCGATCTGCCCCGGGGTCTGGGGCAGGGCGTCGAGGAGCCCCTCGTCGATCATCGAGCGGAACCACTGGAACAGGGCGACCGCCTCGGGCCGGTCGAACGCGGCCTTGGTGGTGGTGCCGCCGCCCCGGCCGTTGCCGTTGTCGACGATGGGGATGCCGGCACCGGTGAGCAGCATCTCGATGATCGGGGGGCTGATCTGGAGCACCACTGGCTTGTCGACGATGCGGGCGGCCTTGATCTTGCGGGCGGCGTCGCGCACCTCCTCGAGGGTGGCCGGCGTCTTGTTGGGGTCGAGGCCGGCCCGGGTGAAGTGGTTCTTGTTGTAGTAGAGGAGGGCGCCCGACAGGTTGAGCGACACCGGGTAGAGCACGTCGTGCACCGTGTAGAACGACCGGGCCGACGGCAGGAAGTCGCTCATGTCGTAGTTGTCGGCCTGGATGCAGGACTGGGCCGGCAGCACGGTCTCGGAGTCGATGATCTGCTCGGTGACGGTGTCGTCGAGCATGGCGATCCCGGGCAGGTCCTTGTTCTTGATGCCGGCCCGGTACTTGTCCCAGATCTCGTCGTTGCTGGTGCCCTGGTTCTCCACCCGCACCTTCACCTTGCTCTGCGAGGCGTTGTAGGCGGCGGCGATCTCCTCGAGGGCCCGCCGGGTCTCGCCCTGCAGGAAGTGCCACACCACGACCTCGACCGGCCCGCTGGCCTTCTGCAGGGCGTCGAGTGGGCACGGGGGGAGGTTGTCGACGACGGGCAGGCCGCCCGGCATGGTGCCCCGGTTCCCCCCGGTGCCCCCGCTGCCGCTGCCGCCACCCCCGCCGGCGGCGTCGCCCCCCTTGTCGCCCCCGCCGCAGGCCGACGCGAGCAGGGCCAGGGCGACCAGGACGGTGGGGACCAGCCGGCGGCCACGACCGGACCGGACGGAGGCGGGGGAACCGAGGGGGACGGGCATGGCGGACTCCGGTGCGGTCATCCCTTCACCGCTCCGGCGGTGAGGCCGCGGATCAGGTGGCGTTGCAGGAAGATGAGCAGGGCGAGGACCGGGACAGCGGCGAGCAGCGCGGCGGCGACGCCGATGTTGCTCTGCTCCACCTTGGCGGCGGCGAGGTCCTTGAGCCCGATCTGCAGTGTGGCCCATCGGCCCTCGGTCACGACCGCGCGCGGCCAGAGGTACTGGTTCCACGCCGACAGGAACGAGATGACCGCGAACGACGCGATCACGGGCCGCGTGACCGGGATGGCGACGCGGCGCAGGAAAGCGAGGTGGCCGAAGCCGTCGAGCTGGGCCGCGTCGCGCAGGTCGCGCGGGATGCCCATGAACCCCTGCCGGATCAGGAAGGCCCCGAAGGCGGTGGCCAGGAACGGCGCCGCCAGCCCCTGGATCGAGTTGAGCCAGTGCAGGTCACGGATGGTCTGCACGTTGGGGATCAGCGTGACCTCGAGCGGGAGCAGCATCGTGCCCATGAACACGGCGAAGCAGGCGGTGCGGCCGCGGAACTCGAGGAAGCTGAAGGCGTAGGCGGCCAGCACCGAGGTGATCAGCTGCGCCACCACCACGATGACGGTGACGGCGAGACTGAGGAGCACCTTGCGGGTGAGGTCGCCTTCGGTCCAGGCCCGGCCGAAGATGTCCCACTGCACGTCGACGGGGTGGATGGGTTGGCCGTCGCGCACGTAGGACGCCGGCGTGGACAGCGCCCGCACCAGGGCCATCCACACCGGGAAGAGCACGAGCAGCGAGAGGGCACCGAGGACCAGGTACCACAGGGCCTTCTTCCAGGCGGGCAGGAGAGCGGGGTCGTCCATCGTCAGTTCCCGTAGTGCACGCGGCGGTTGAGGAGGCGGAACTGCAGGGCGGTGACCACGGTGGTGAGCGCGAAGAGGCCGATGGCCATCACCGAGCCGGTCCCCTGGCGATAGGGGTCACGGCTGTCGAAGATCTTGTAGACGAGGGTCTCGGTGGCGCCGGCCGGACCACCCCCGGTGAGGATGTCGATCTGGGCGAAGGCCTGGAACCCGAAGATCACCAGCACCACCACGAGGAACAGCAGCGACGGGGAGATGAGCGGGAGCGTGACCCGGAAGAACCGACGCACCGGCCCGTAGCCGTCGAGGGTGGCGGCCTCGTTGATCTCCTCGGGGACGGCCTGCAGCGCGGCGAGGACGATGATGAACGTGAGCCCGAGGTTCTGCCACACCGACGACAGGGCGACGCCGCGCAGGGCCGAGTCGGGGTGGGCGAGGCTGAGGAACCGCACGTCGCTGAAGTACCCGACCTGGGGGTTGATGAGCACGAAGAACACCACCGAGGCCACCGCCACCGACGAGGCCACGGTCGAGGCGAAGATGGTCTGGAACACCTTCATGCCCCGGAGGCGCCGGTTGGCGGCCACGGCCAGGAGGACGCCGAGCACCAGCCCGAGGGGCACGGTGTAGAGCACGTAGGTGGCGCTGATGCGCACGCCGTCGAGGAACTCCTGGCCGGTGAGGGTGTCGGTGTACTGCGAGAACCCGACCCAGGTCTCCTTGGTGCCGTAGCGGTTCTGCTGGAACAGACCGAGCCGGATCAGGCGGTAGAGCGGCAGGAAGAAGAAGGCCACGAAGACGGCGGCCGACGGCGCGAGGAACGCGAGGCCGAGCGCGGTGTCCTTCCACGAGCGCCGGCCCCTCATCCGAGACGCGCCCCCGACGCGGGATCGAAGAGCAGCAGGTACTGCGGGTGGCTGAGGTGCAGGCCCACCGGATCGCCCGGGCGGGGGCCGGCACCCTCGGCGGTGGTGCGGACGGTGACGGGCGAGCCGCCGATGTCGCAGAGCACGTGGCGCTCGTAGCCCAGCCACTCGACGGCGGTGACGTGGCCCCGCAGGTCGTCGCCGTCGAGCCGGAGATGCTCGGGCCGCACCCCGACCAGCACCGGCCGTCCGGACTCGAGGCGGGTGGCGTCGCCGTCGCCGTTGGCCCGGAGGGGGATCCGGCCGGCCTCGCCGATCACGGCGTGGGGTTGGCCGGCGTCGAGGGCGATCGTGGCGGCGAGGGTGTTCATGGGCGGGCTGCCGAGGAAGCGGGCCACGAACAGGTCGACCGGCTGGTCGTACACCTCCTGGGGGCTCCCCACCTGGTGGAGCCGGCCCGCCTCCATGACCGCGATCCGGGTGGCCATGGTCATGGCCTCGACCTGGTCGTGGGTGACGTAGAGGATCGTGGTGCCGAGGGACCGGTGCAGCTCGGCCAGCTCGACGCGGGTCTCGGCCCGCAGCTTGGCGTCGAGGTTCGAGAGGGGCTCGTCCATCAGGTACGCGTCGGGGCGGCTGACGATGGCCCGGGCCAGGGCCACCCGCTGGCGCTGGCCCCCGGAGAGGGCGGCGGGCTTGCGGTCGAGCAGCTCGGTCAGGCCGAGGGTGGCGGCGGCGTCGTGGATCCGGGTGCGACGCTCGTCGGCGGTGAGCTTGCGGGGCGGGCCGCCGTCGACGGAGAAGGACCGGGCCACGAGCGGGGACTCGATGTTCTTGGCCACGGTCATGTGCGGGTAGAGCGCGTAGCTCTGGAAGACCATGGCGACGTTGCGGTCCTTGGCCTCGACGTCGTTGACGGCCCGGTCGCCGATGCGCAGGGTGCCGTCGGTGATGCTGTCGAGCCCGGCGACCATGCGCAGCGCCGTGGTCTTCCCGCACCCCGACGGGCCGAGCAGCACGAGGAACTCGCCGTCGGCGACCACGAGGTCGAGGTGGTCGACGGCGACCACGTCACCGAACCGCTTCGTGACCCCCTCGAACACCACGTCGCTCATGCCGTACTCCTCGACCCGGCCGACATCCCGGGGCCCCCATCATCGCCGTCCTCCCGAGGGCAGGCGCGGATTCGGGTCGGAGCCCCGCCCGTCCGTGGGTGCGAATTGTTCGCGAACGCGAACAATTCGC
>JAKOVR010000016.1 GCA_029782025.1 Actinomycetes bacterium
CATGTTCACGTCACCTTTCACTTGAACGAGTGGAAGAGACGGGACCGGTCGGTGGGCACACCTCAGTGGGGGCGATGCCACGCTCCTATCAAGCCACGCCGGCCGGTTCCGCGCGTCCAGGGGCCGGCAGAAAGCATGTTGTCCACGAAGGACAGGCAGGCTACGAGCCAAGCCCCCGGACGACGACCAGAGTGACACTGAGGTGCAGGCTACGGCCCCGCTCCGGCGCCGCGCCCGCCTCTGACACCCCGTCAGACCGACACGCCCGTCGGCATCCGCCCACCGCGGCCGCGGTGCTCGGGGGATCGCCGGTGCAGCTTCCCGTGCCACCGATGTCGCCGGTGCAGTTGCTCGGCCCTGGACCGCGCAACTGCACCGGCGATCGGCCGGACCCCGAAAGGTGCACCGGCGATCGGCGGGACCGGGACCGAGGACCGGGACCGAGGACGGGCACCGGCGACAGCACCGCGGGGCGCGACCCCTAGGGTGACCGCCATGACGATGACGTTCGACGAGGCGATCGCCGAGATCACCGCCCCGGGCGGTCCCTTCGAGATCGGGGAGCTGACGATCGAGGGGCAGCGCCAGCGGGTGTTCACGGGCCTGCCCGCGTCGCTGCGGGCCCTGTTCGACGGGTTGCGCGACCGCACCGGCACCTTCCTCGTCTACGAAGACGAGCGGCTCGACTTCGCCGACGTCATGGCCCGCGTCGACGGGCTCGGCCACGCCCTCGTCCACCGCTACGGCATCGTCCCCGGCGACCGCGTGGGCATCGCCATGCGCAATTTCCCCGAGTGGATCGTGTCGTTCGCCGCCATCGTGTCCGTCGGCGCCGTCGCCGTCTGCTTCAACGGGTGGTGGACGACCGAGGAGCTGGCCTACGGCCTCGAGGACTCGGGCACGACGCTGTTGATCGCCGACCCGGAACGGGTGGAGCGCGTGCTCCCCCTCCTGCACCCGCCCGACGGGCATCCGACCCTCGCCCTCCGCCTGCTCGCCGTGCGCAGCGGTGACGACCCCCGGCCGCCCGGGGTCGACGGGTGGGACGACGTCGTGGTCGCAGGACGGCCGCTCCCGGCCGTCGACATCGACCCGTTCAGCGACGCCACGATCCTCTACACCTCCGGTACGACCGGTCACCCGAAGGGGGCGGTGTCGACGCACCACGCCGTGCTCTCGGGCCTGCTGTCGTTCGCCTGCCGCTCGACCGCCCACGCGCTGTCCCGTCCCCCGCGCCCCGAGGGTGAGGCGGTGGCACCGGCGGCGGCCCGGCGGGATCCCACGAGCTTCATCCTCGTCGTCCCGCTGTTCCACGTCACCGGCCTCGTGCCGGTGATGTTGGGCTGCGTCCTCGGCGGCTACAAGCTGGTGATGCTGCGGAAGTGGAACCCCGAGCGGGCCCTGGAGCTGATCGAGCGGGAGCGCATCACCACCTTCGTCGGCGTGCCCACCATGAGCTGGGACCTGCTCGAGTCCCCCGACTTCGCCCGGCGCGACACCTCGAGCCTCGTCAGCGTGGGCGGCGGAGGCGCACCGGCCCCGCCCGAGCTGGTCAAGCGCATCGACAAGAGCTTCTCGCGGGGGCGGCCGAGCATCGGCTACGGCATGACGGAGACCAACGGCTACGGCCCCCAGAACCTGGGCGACGACTACGTCCGCAAGCCCACCAGCGCCGGGCGCACGGTGCCCACCATGCAGGTCCGCGTGGTCGACGACCAGGGGCGGGAGGTCCCGACCGGCACCGTGGGCGAGATCGAGTTCCGCGGGCCGAACCTGATCCGGGGCTACTGGAACAAGCCCGAGGCCACGGCCGAGGCGATCCACGACGGGTGGCTCCGCACCGGCGACCTCGGCCGGCTCGACGACGAGGGCTTCGTCTACGTGGTCGACCGGGCCAAGGACATGGTGCTGCGGGCCGGCGAGAACGTCTACTGCGCCGAGGTCGAAGCGGTGCTCTACGAGCACCCGGCCGTCTACGAGGCGGCGGTGTTCGGCATCCCCCACGAGCGGTTGGGCGAGGAGGTCGTGGCGGCCGTGGTGCTGCGCGACGGCGCGGCCGCGAGCGAAGCCGAGGTGCAGGACCACGTGCGGGCCCATCTGGCCGAGTTCAAGGTGCCGGCCCGGATCCACTTCCGGCCCGGGCCGCTCCCGCGTGGCGCCACCGGCAAGATCCTCAAGCGGCAGCTTCGCGACGAGACCGTGGGGTGACGCCGCGGTGGGGCGGGCACCCGATCAGGTGCCCATCCCCTCGGCCAGCGCCATCACGTTGAACACCGCCCCGAAGGGATCGGCGACCGGCGCGAAGCGGCCCTGGGGGATGTCCATCGCCGGCATGATCGGCGCACCGCCGAGCTCCTGCACCTTGGCCACGGCGGCGTCGCAGTCCTCCACGGTGAAGTACACGGTCCACATCGACGGCATCTCGGCCGGCACCCCGGCCGGCTTGGCCATCATCCCGGCCGTGGAGCGGCCGTCGAGGAGGAACTCGGTGTAGTGCTCGCCGCCGTTGTCGTGGACGGCGGCCTCCCAGCCGAACAGCCCGGTGTAGAAGGCGGTGGCGGCGGCGACGTCGTCGGTCATGAGCTCGTTCCAGCAGAAGGTGCCCGGCTCGTTGACGATGTGGGCGCCGATGTGGTCGATCGGTTGCCACAGCGAGATGATCCCGCCCGTCGGATCGGCGACGATCGCCATGACGCCGGCGCTCATCACCTCCATGGTGGGCACGAGGACCGAACCGCCGGCCGCGGTGGCCGCGGCCACGGTGGCGGCCACGTCGGCCACGGTGACGTAGCTGGCCCAGTAGGGCGGGATCTCGGGGTTCATCTGCGGGCCGATGCCGGCCACCGGCCGGCCCCGCAGCAGGCACATGGCGTAGCCCCCCGCCTCGGGCGGGCCGGGCTCGATGTCCCACCCGAAGAGGCCCCCGTAGAACGCGATCGCCGCGTCCATGTCGGGCAGGCCGATGTCCACCCAACTCGGGGTGCCGGGCTTGTACGAGGTCATCTCCACGACGCGTCTCCTCTCGAACGTCGGACCGTGGCGGCACCGTACCGGAAAGCGACGGCGGGCGCGGCCGGCCCCGCGCCATGCTGGCGGCATGCCCGACCTCACGCCCACCGCCCACGTCACCGCCACGCCGCCGGCCCCGGCGGCCGGCGCATTGGCCCACTTCGAGGCCCTCTTGGCCTACGAGACCGACTGCTGGGACGTCCACGAGGACCTCACCACGGGTACCGCCGAGTTCGTCCTGCTCGACGTGCGGTCGGTCGAGGCGTTCGCCGCCGGCCACGTCCCCGGCGCCGTGAGCCTGCCCCACCGCCGGATCAACGAGCGCAACCTCGCGCCATGGCCGGCCGACACCGTGTTCGTCGTGTACTGCGCCGGCCCCCACTGCAACGGGGCCGACAAGGCGGCGGTAGCGTTGGCCCGGCTCGGGCGCCCGGTGAAGAAGATGATCGGGGGCGTCACCGGCTGGCTCGACGAGGGCTTCACGCTCGAGGCGTCGGCCTGACCCCCGACGGCTAGCGTCTGGGCCCGTGCCCGCGACCCCCGCCACCCCCCGGCGCCGGGGCCGCCCCGCCGACCACAGCAGCGACGACACGCGCGCCGCCATCCTGGCCACGGCACAGCGCCTCTTCGGGGCCTCGGGGTTCAAGGGCGTGTCGATGGACCGGCTGGCCGCCGAGGCCGGCCTCACGGTGCGGGCGCTGTACCACTACTACCCGTCGAAGCGGGCGCTGTTCGCCGCCGCCACCCACGAGGCCATGGCCCGCTTCGGCGAGGAGGTGGCGGCCCGGGTGTTCGTCCATCCCGACCTGCGCAGCCGGGCCCGGGCCTACGTCGACGTCTACCGCGCCCTGCACGAGCGCGACCCTCACCTGCTGTCCTTCGTGGGGATGGTGCTGGTGGAGGCCATCTCCTCCGACGTGGCCGCGGGTGGCCAGGGCACCTCGGCGGCCAGCGCCGAGCTCGACGGCGCCAGCGCCGCGCTGCGCGTGTTCCTCCAGGTCCTCGTCGACGACGCCTTCGCCAACGGCGAGGTGCACCCCGACCTCGACCCGGCCGGCGCGCTGATGCTGCTCAACACGCTCGGCATGGGCCTGGCCCTCGCCGCCCTCGACCGGGAGGGCCACTTCGCCGCCATGCTCGACGCCATGGACCGGCTGGTCGACGGCTCGCTCTGGGCTTGACCCCCACGCCGGACAGACACGGCCTCCGACAGGCCCCGGCGGGACGATCGGTAGGCTGCGACCATGGTCGAACCCGGGATCGGCGCCCTTCCCCACCCCATCGCCGCGACGGTGTCCGAACGGGCCACCGAGCTCGTCGACTCCTTCCGGGCGTCCGAACCGGTGCGCCACGTCGTCATCGACGGGTTCCTGGACGTCGACTTCGCCGAGCGCCTCGAGGCCGGGTTCCCGAACCCGGACGAGATGCCCAAGTCCCGCGACTACATGTTCAGCGACAAGCGGGAGCTCTCCTCGCTCGACTTCTGGAACGACGACTCGAAGCAGCTCCACGAAGCCCTCGGCTCGGCGGCGTTCGCCCGTCTGCTCTCGGCCATGGGCGGGGACGAGATCTTCGTCGACCCCGACTACCTCGGCGGGGGGTTCCACGTCGGGACGCCGGGCAGCTTCCTCGACCTCCACGTCGACTTCAACATCCACCCCCTCCACGACACCTGGCTCCGACGGGTCAACGTGCTGATCTACCTCAACCGGGGTTGGGAGGAGCACTACGGCGGGCACCTCCGCCTGACCGCCGACCCGTCGGTCGAAGGGCTGCGCATCGCGCCGATCTTCAATCGGGCGGTGATCATGGAGTGCTCCGACCACTCGTTCCACGGCTACCAGCGGATCACCTTTCCCGACGGTTCGTTCCGGAAGTCCGTGGCGGCCTACGGCTACAGCGAGGTGCCCGCCGGCTCCATCCCCAAGCGCACCACCGACTGGCGCCCCGAAGGGGCCGGGCCGGTCAAGCGGGTCCTCGCCCGCAACTGGTCCACGATCGTGCTGGCCAAGAACCGGGTCCTCGGGAGCGGCACGGCCAAGAACCGGCGCTGATGTCCCCGGCCGGTTTGCCGGCGGACGCCCCCTAGAAGTAAACCACTACTGAATTCTTGTCACCGGGGGGAGCACCGCCATGTCCCGCACCGCGTCGCGACCGTCTCGTCGCCTGCGCTTCGTCATCACCGTCGCCCTGACCGGGCTCGTCGCCGGGGCCTGCAGCAGCTCGCCGGGCTCGGGCAGTTCGGCCGGGCCGGGCGGGTCCGCCGGCAGCCCCGCCTCGGGCGTGGCCACGCAAGGCACCCGCGACCCGGCCGCGCTCGGGGTCGAAGCGGTGTCCACGAAGGCGGACTACGTCTCGGGCGGGGACGTGACGGTGGCGATCCTCCCACCGGCCGGCAGCAGCGCCGACGCCTCCACGGCCACCCTCACGGTGGGGGGCAAGCCGGCGACGGCGCGGATGGGCAAGGACCGCCGGGGCCGCACGATCGCCACCCTCAGCGGGCTGGCCGACGGCGCCAACGAGATCGTCGCCACCCTCGGCTCGTCCACCGCCTCGCTCACGGTCACCAACCACCCCGTCACCGGGCCCCTGTTCTCCGGACCGAAGATCCCGATGCCCGTGTGCAGCACGGAGGCCTACGACCTCGGCCCCGCCACCGATGCCGACTGCTCGGCCCCCACCAAGGTCCGCTGGCGCTACCGCGCCACCGACGGCTCCACCAAGGCGCTCCCCGACCCCACGGCCAAGCCGGCCGACCTCGCCACCATCGCCGACGGCCCCAACAAGGGCAAGGCGTTCATCGTGCGCGAGGAGCAGGGCGTGATCAACCGGGGCATCTACTGGATCAACGTGCTCGACCCCGAGCCGGGCGCGCCGGCCGGCGCCGCCACCCCGTGGAACGACTCGGGCTGGAACGGTCGGCTCGTGTACCAGTTCGGCGGCGGCTGCGGCACGACCTACACCCAGGGGTTCCTGCTCCTGAACAGCGCACCGATGGACGTCCTCGCCCTCGGCTACGCCACGGCCACCTCGACGCTGAACACCTACCAGGTGATGTGCAACGACGTGCTGTCGGCCGAGACGGCGCTGATGGTCAAGGAGCACTTCGCCGAGACCTACGGGCCGCCCGTGTACACGATCGGCTCCGGCGGGTCGGGCGGGGCCATCCAGCAGTACCTGATCGCCTACAACTACCCGGGCATCCTCGACGCCGTCGGCGCCACGCTCCCCTTCCCCGACGCCTTCTCCATCGCCCCCGGGGTGGTCGACTGCATGCTCCTCAACGCCTACTACCGGTCCGATGCCGGCAAGGGGCTGAGCGAGGCCCAGCGCGGCGCCATCAACGGGCAGGCGTCCACCAAGACCTGCGACTTCTGGGAGAGCACCTTCGCCCAGAACATCCGACCCGACTCCGGCTGCGCCCTCGACATCCTGGCCAACGCCGGCGACATGATCAAGGGACTGCCCCAGGGCACCGGCGGCGGGAGCGGGCTGCCCAAGCTCCCCGCCGACAAGCGCTACGACCCGGCCACCAACCGCTCCGGCCTGCGCTGCACCATGCAGGACAGCATGGTGAACCAGCTCGGCAAGGACCCGGCCACCGGGTTCGCCCGCCGGCCGGTCGACAACACCGGGGTGCTCTACGGCCTCTCGGCCCTCAACGCCGGCACGATCACCCCCGACCAGTTCCTCGACCTCAACGAGCGCATCGGCGGCACCGACGTCGACGGCCGGCCCACCAAGGAGCGGATGACCACCACCGCCGACGTGATCCGGCCGGTGTACGAGAGCGGGCGGGTGATCGAGGGCGGCGGCCCGCTCGACACCGTCCCGATCATCACCGTCAACGTCTACACCGATGATCTCGGCGACATCCACGACCGGTTCCGGGCCTTCTCCGTCCGGGAGCGCCTGAAGCGGCCCGACGGCTCCATGGCCCCCAACCACATGGTGTGGACCCGCGGGGTGCCCAAAGGGCAGACGCTCATCGATGCCCTGACCGGCACCGTCGACGTCGGCACCGAGCTCGTCACCGTCCTCGACGACTGGCTCACCGCCCTCGACAAGGACACCGGCAGCGGCGACCGCACGGCCAAGCTCGAGCGGAGCCGGCCGGCCAAGGCGATCGACAACTGCCTGGCCGAGGACGGCACCCGCATCTCGGGCCTCGACATCTACGACACGCCGGGTCCGTGCCGAGACCGGTACCCGGTCCACGGCGACCCTCGCACCGCCGCCGGCGCCCCGCTGCGCAACGACATCGGCAAGTGCCAGCTCCAACCGGCCGCCAACGCCTTCGACGGCGCCGCCAAGCTGATCACGGTGCCCTTCGCCGAGGCCCAACGCCAGCGGTTCGCCTCGCTGTTCGCCGCCGGCGTCTGCGACTGGTCCAAGCCCGGGGTCGGCCAGGTGCCGAGCAAGGGTCCCTGGCAGGACTTCGGCCACTGATCGCGTTCCCGTCGACGCTCGCGGAGGCAGAACAGCAGCGGTGGCGGTACCTCAGGGCATGTGGAACCGGCGGAGCACCCCTCATCCACGCATCGTCCGCCACGGGCAGCGGTCAGGGTGCCGGCCGGGGTCGGGGCCACGCGATCGGCCCGCCTCGGCAAGCCCCTTTCGAGACCCAGGCGCTGACTCCGACTACTGCTCGTCCGGGTCGGCGTGCTCCTCCTGCTCTCGGGCGGCGCCGTGGTGGCGATCAGCACCGGCCGCAAGCGGGCGGCACTGCGCGCCAACGCCTGATCGCCCCTCGCCTGATCGCCCCTCCCCTGATCGAGGAGCGCAGCCGGGTCAGTCCCGGGCGGCCACACCGGAGTACATGAAGCTGGAGATCTTCGGGCCGGCGATCCGGAAGGTCGAGCACCGCTGCACCTCGAATCCGGCGGCGGCGATGAGCTCGTCGATCGGGCGGTCCAGGTTGCAGCCCCCGGCCACCTTCTGCTGCAGGCCGTTCCATCGGTGCTGCCGGGCCGCCACCCGCGGGTCGTCGGACAGGCCGTGCTCGAGGAAGTACAGCGCGCCCCCGGGGCGCAGCACCCTCCGGGCCTCGGCCAGCGCCGCGCCGACATCGAGGATGGTGCACAGGGTCCAGGTGGACAGCACGCAGTCGACGGAGGCGTCCTCCACGGGAAGGGTCTGCCCGTCGAGCCCCACGTAGTCCACCGCCACCGGCGACGCCGCCACCCTCGGTGCCGCCAGCTTGCGGCCGACAACCGCGGGATCGACCGCCAGCACCCGTTCCACCGCCGCCGGGTAGAGCGGGACGTTGGGCCCCGACCCGAAGCCCAGCTCCAGCACGGTGCCGTGCAGCCCCTCCATGGCCCGCTCCCGCAACGGCGCCATCCGCCGGTTGCCGAGCAGCTTGTCGATGACCCGCGGCAGGACCTGGTCGTCGTAGAACCCCATCCCGGCAATCTACGGCGACCACCCCTCCCCGCGCCGCGCCGCGGCGATCCCGGCACGGCCGGTGCATCCTCTCGGGCCGGCGGCATCGCCGGTGCAGTTGCCCGGGGTCCCCAGATCGCCGGTGCATCTACCCGGCCGGACGACGAGCTTCCGCACCGGCGAACTCGCTGGTGCAGGAATGTGCACCAGCGATCGGCCCGGGGCCAGGCCTACCCAGCCCGGAACGACGCGAGCCCGCACGTGACGAGCACCAGCTCGGCGCACGCGTGCATCTCGGTCAGCAGCTGGTGGTACATGAACCGCAACACCCGGTGCCCGTGCGCGGCGGCGAGGTTGTCGCGGCGACGGTCGTTCGCCATGTCGCTTCGGCGCTGGTGCCACGCTCGACTGTCGCCTTCGACGATGAGGAGGTGTCCGCCGACGTACACGTCGACCCGTTCCGGGGCCGGGGACCACCACGGCGGTGGGGCCTCGGCCTCCCACGACGGCATCCCGGGCAACCCCATCATCAGGTGCAGCTGTCGCTCGAGCTCCGTACGGGGCACGCCGCCGGCGCCGACGCCGGCACCGAAGGCCTCCACCAGAGCGCGGAGCATGCCCACGCCGGGGCGGCGGCTCGGAGCCCAGGCCTCGAACGCGTCCGTCAGCTCCTGCGGCGAGAACCGGCCCAGCCGCAGCGAGTCCTCGAGCATGGCGACGGCTCGAGCTTCCCGCATGGTCGTGGCGACGTCGAAGAAGGCGCGCACGGGCGAGATCGTGGGGATGAGGAGCACCCGGTGGGGGATGAGCAGGCTCGACCGGCGGACCTCGGCCAGCCCGCTCCGGTACGACTCGCCGTAGGGCACGGCCACCTGGATCGGTCCCGGTCGCGGTTCTTCGAACCCGGGGAGGCGATGGAGGGTGGCGGCCGAGTGGCCGGCCAGGAGGGCGTGGGGGTGACCGAGGGTCGCGGCCATGGCCTGCCGTCGCCAGGAGGGCGCCGTGCCCCGCAGGTAGAACACCCCGCGGGCGGCCCGTTCCCACCGCTTCCGGGCGAGGCGGGTGGCGATGGCGTCGTCGGTGACGCCGCGGTTGACGAGCTGGCTGCGCGAGAACGCTCCGTGCTGGAGCTCCGCCAAGGCGGCGGCGATGCGATCGGGCGCGGTGGGATCGGCCATGGGGACCACTCCTCGACTCCGTGCGTGGCGAGGCACGCGATGGGATGACGGTTGGAGGCCCTGGCGATCGCACCGGCCGGGTGGTCCTCGGTGCGAGATGCCGTTCGACGGGGGGCGACGAGCCCGCGCAGCACGGACTCTGCCACGCCGTCGCCCTGTTGTCACCCCCCGATTTTCGCGGCGCCGTCGAATGTCGGGAGCGAAACCGGCGCCCACCGCCCCCATCGCCGGTGCACCTTCTCGTGCCGGCGACGTCGCCGGCGCGCAAACACGGCCTGAGGCCGAGGAACTGCACCGGCGAACGGCGGAGGCCGAGGAACTGCACCGGCGATCCCGCCGGGGCCGGCGAACCAGGAGCGTCCGAGCGTCCGGGCGGCCGGGCCGTCAGGCCGTGCGGAGGTCCTTCACCGACGACCGTCGGAACGGATAGGCGCCGTCCTGGGTGACGAGGTGGAGGGCCGAGTCGAGGTCGAGGACCTCCTTGACCGAGCAGTCGTAGTCGAAGACCAGGTACCGGTCGAAGGCCCGCATGAACCAGCGGTCGTGGGTCACGCACAGCACGGTGCCCTCGAAGTCGCCGAGGGCCTCCTCCAGCGCTTCGGCCGAGCCCATGTCGAGGTTGTCGGTCGGCTCGTCGAGCAGGAGGAAGTTCACGCCCCGCAGCTCGAGCCCGAGCACCTGCATCCGGGCCTTCTGCCCCCCGCTCATCGTCTCGTACGGCCGGCGGGCGCAGTCCTCGAGGCCGTAGCGGGCCAGCGCCCCCATGGCCTGGCCGTCGGTGAGCCCGAGCGAGCCCAGGGCCTCGAGCGGCGTGCGATCGGTCAACCAGCCCACCTCGTCGGTCTGGTGGAACAGCCCGATGTGCACCGACGCGCCGGTTCGCCACACGCCGTCGACCACCACCGACGGATCACCACCGAGGAGGCGGAGGAAGTGCGACTTGCCGCTGCCGTTGGGCCCGAGGAGCGCCACCCGGTCGCCTCGGAACAGCTCCACCGAGAACGGATCGGTGAGCCCCACGATCTCGAGGTCCTCCACCACGAGGACCCGGTCGCCGGACCGCTGGCCGGCGAGACGCATGCGCACCGCCCGCTCCGGGGGCGGGGGCGGGGGCGGGCCGGCGGCCACGAAGCGCTTCCATCGGCTCTCGGCCGCGTCGGCGCGGCCGGCGTTGGTGTCGGAGGTGGCCGCCCGGGCCTTCATGGTGCGGTAGTGCTCGCGGAGGCGCTTCTCCTCCGCCGTCCAGCGCTCCAGCGCCTTGCCCAGATCGGCGTTGCGGGCGGTGCGGGCCTCGTCGTAGGTGCGGAACGGCCCGGGGTGCACCCACGCGCCGAACCCTTCGAGGGTGACGACCGTGTCGGCCACGGCGACGAGCAGCTCCCGATCGTGGCTGATCACCACGATCGTCTTCTTGCTGGCGACGATCTGCTGCTCGAGCCAGCGCTTGCCGCTCAGGTCGAGGTAGTTGTCGGGCTCGTCGAGCAGCAGGATGTCGACGTCGCTGGCGAAGAGCGACTCGAGCACGAGGCGCTTGCGCTCCCCGCCGCTCAGCTCGTTGATCGGCCGGTCGCCGGCCTTGGCCAGCGGCTGGCGCAGGACGGCCTCGCAGCAGGCGTCCCACCGGGCCTCCTCCTGGTAGCCGCCCACCTCCCCCCACTCGTGGTACGCCTCGGCCAGCGCGATGCCGGTGGCATCGGTGGGGTCGGCCTCGTTGGCGGCCTCGGCGACGTCGAGCGCCGCCGCCGCGGCGGCCACCCTCGGGGCGGAGAAGCGGGCCAGGAGCTGCCGGACGGTGGTGGCACCGTCGGCCCCGACGCCGATGGCCTGGGGCATCCGGGCGATGGAGCCGTCGCTGAACACCGAGCCCTCCGCCGCGGTCAGCTCGCCCGTGATGACCCCGAAGAGGGTCGACTTGCCCACGCCGTTCGGCCCGACGAGCGCGGCGTGACGGCCAGACGGGACGCGGAACGACACGTCGGCGAAGAGCTCGTCGCCTCCCGGGTGGGCGTAGGCCACCCCGTTCACCTCGATCACGGCCATGGACCGTCCAGTCTCGCCGCAACGAGGGTCGGGCGCGAAAGCCGAAACGCACAGGTCCCCTTGAACTGCTCCCCACGCTCGGGCCAGGCGCCCCTCCCACACTGCGACCCATCACCCCCTCACCCTCCCGAAAGGAGCGTTCCATGTCCCGCAAGTTCATGACCACCGCCATCCTCTCCGCCGCCATCGCCGGCGGCGGCCTGGTCGGTGCCCTGGTCGGCGGCCCCGCCCTGTCCAGCGCACAAGAGACCAACCAGGCGACGGCCAGCGCGCCGGCCGCGGCCCAGCCCGCCGTCCTGCCCCAGACCCAGGCGCAGGACCAGACCCAGCAGAACCAGACCCAGCCGCCGGACCCGAACGCCCAGGGCGCCCAGACCCCCCAGGGTCGCCACCCGCAAGGGGGGCAGAAGGGCCCGCACCAGGCCAACGGCAAGACCGAGGAGGTCCTCACCGGTGACGCCGCCACCAAGGTGACCGACGCGGCCAAGGCCAAGCTGCCCGACGCCACGATCGACCGGGTCGAGACCGACGTCGACGGCGACACCTACGAGGCCCACGTCACCAAGGCCGACGGCACCAAGGCGACGGTCAAGCTCGACGCCAACTTCAACGTGACCAGCGTCCAGGACGGCATGCGCTGACCCTTCCCTCCCACCCAGGGCCGGACGGGCCGGGGCGTAGGCTGTCGACCATGTCGGCCGCCGGCGACCCGTCCCTCCGGCCCTCGGCGCGCCCGGCCCATGGGGTGGACGGCCACGGTGGCCAGGTCGGCCACGACGGCCACGACGGTGCCGATGGTCCGGGACGAGCCGGGCCGCCCGTGCACCCCGTCTGTCCCAACCCTGTGCGCTGGCCCACCCAGCTCCACCGGTGGGAGCAGCTCACGTTCCTCCACTGGGCCTACGAGCCCGCCGCGGTGCAGGCGCTGCTCCCCGACGGCCTCGAGGTCGAGACATGGAACGGCCTGGCGTGGGTGGCCCTGGTCCCGTTCCACATGACGGCCTACCTGCCCGGCGGGCCCCCGCCGGCGCCGTGGCTCTCGTACTTCCCCGAGACCAACGTGCGCACCTACGTCACCGCCCCGGACGGCACCACCGGGGTGTGGTTCCTGTCCCTCGACGCCTCCCGGCTCGCCGCCGTCGTGGCCGCTCGGGCCGGCTTCCGGCTCCCCTATTACTGGTCGAAGATGACGGTGGTGCAGACCGGGCCCGTCCTCACCTACCGGTCACGCCGGTGGTGGCCGGGGCCCCGGGGGGCGTCGGTCTCGGCCGCGGTCGAGGTCGGGGACCGGTTCGCCCCCCACGAGCTCGGGCCCTTCGACCACTGGCTCACCGGGCGGTGGCGCCTCTTCGCCGACGCCGGCCGCGGCCGGCTCCGCTACGCCCTCGCCGACCACCCGCCCTGGGTGCTCCACCGGGCCCGGCTGCTGCACCTCGAGCACGATCTGTTCCGGGCCGCCGGCCTGCCCGATCCGCTCACCGACGAGCCGGTCGTGCACCACGCCCCCGGGGTGCCGGTGCGGATCAGCCTCCCCCACGCCGTCCGCTGAGCGACGCGGCGGGCGGGCGCCGCCGATCGGCGCCCGGCCCGATGGGCTGGAGGACCGGCTGGCCGGCGGAGAACAGGCTGGCCGGCTCAGAGCTCGCCGCGCTCGAAGAACGTGACCCAGTTGGCCTGGCTCTCGCTCCCGTCGGCCACGATCGCCGCGCCGTTGATGAACCGGGCGGCCGGCGAGCACAGGAACAGGATGATGCCCGCCATCTCCTCGGCCGTCCCCATGCGCCGCATCGGGCCCATCTCGTCGACCTTCTCCGCCCACGTCTCCTCGCTGTAGCCGAGCTTGCCCACCTCGTTCTCGTGCATCCCCGGGGTGCCGATGGTGCCGGGTGCGAGGGCGTTGATCGTGACGCCGTGGTAGCCGAGGTAGGGCGCCATGGTGCGCGTCATGTTCACCACGCCGGCCCGGGCGGCGCCGGAGTGGACGAAGAGCGGGGCGCCGCGGTCGAAGCTGTACACGTGCACGACGTTGACGATGGCGCCGTAGCCGGCCTCGGTCATCGGCCCCATGAAGCGATTGACCATGTTCCACGTGCCGTTGAGGTTGAGGTCCACCACCGAGCGCCAGCCGTTGTCGGAGATCTGGGACGGGAGGGCGGGGAACTGCCCGCCGGCGTTGTTGACCAGGTAGTCGACCTGACCGAAGCGTTCGAGGACGGTGTCGCGCAGCGCCTCGACCTGGTCGAGCTCACGGATGTTGGTCGGCACGGCGACGCAGCGGGCGCCGGTGCCGAGGGCGTCGACCGCCTCCACTGTGGCCTCGAGCGCCTCCATTGTTCGTCCGGCGACCACCACGGAGGCGCCGTAGCGGGCGAAGCCGAGCGCCGTCTCCCGCCCGATGCCCGTCCCGCCACCGGTGACCACCGCGACCCGACCCCGGAACAGGTCGGGGGCGAACATCGCCAGCGGGGAGATCGGGTCGGGGACGGGGACGGCAGCCATCGGGCCACGTTAGGGCGTGGTCGCCTCCGCGATCCCGGCCTTGACTGGTGGGGCCGGCGGCGATCCAACAGACTGGCGGCGCATGCAGCCCGCGCCCG
The DNA here is from genome assembly GCA_029782025.1 of Actinomycetes bacterium. GTDB lineage: Bacteria > Actinomycetota > Acidimicrobiia > Acidimicrobiales > Acidimicrobilacustridaceae > JAKOVR01. The sequence continues at coordinate 14,210 of JAKOVR010000016.1, forward strand.
CCCCCACGCCCGCGCCCCCGACCGGGCGGGGCCGCTGGGCCGGACGGGCCGTTGTGCTGCTGCGGTGCCTCGCCGCCGGGGCCACCATCGCCCTGTCGATCCCGCCGTTCGGCTGGTGGCCGCTCGCTTTCCTCGGCGTGGCCCAGTGGGACCTGCTCGTCGCCGGGCAGCGTCCCGCCGCCCGGGCCCGGCGCACGTTCCTCGTGTGCTGCGCCTGGCTGTTCCCGATGATGCTCTGGATGTACGACCTCACCCCTCCGGGGTACGTCATCGCCAGCGTCGGGTACTCGGTGTTCTTCTCGTCGCTGGTGGTGTGGGTGCCGGCCCACCGTCCCGCCCTCCGGTCCGTCGGCATGGTGGCGGCCATCAGCCTGGGCGAGCTGTGGCGGTGGTGCTGGCCGTTCGAGGGCGTGCCCCTGGCCACCCTGGCCGAGAGCCAGGCCGACGCCCCGCTGGCCCAGGCCGCCCGCCTGTTGAACGCCATCGGGGTGTCGATGCTGGTCGCCGTGGGCGGCGTGGCCGTGGCCGCCGCGGTGGAGCGGCGCTGGCGGGCGGCCGGGGTCGGGCTGGCGGTGCTCGTGACGGTGCCGCTCCTCGGCCTGGTGGCGCCCCGCGGCACGGTGGTCGAGGGTGCCGCCCCCGTCCGGGTGGCGATCGTGCAGGGCGGCGGGCGGCAGCGCACGCCGTTCGAAGCCGACCCCGTCGACGTGTTCCGCCGCCACCTGCAGGCCACGGAACGCATCACGGCGCCGGTGGACCTCGTCGTGTGGCCGGAGAACGTCCTCGAACCGAGCGGGCCGCACCTCGACGGGTCGCCGGAGGACCGCCAGCTCCGGGCCCTGGCCCAACGCCTGCATGCGCCGATCATCGTGGGGGTCACCGAGGACGACTCGCCGTCGACCTTCGTCAACTACTCGATCGTCTACAACCCCGACGGCACGGTCGGCGACCGCTACGACAAGGCCCGCCGGGTGCCCTTCGGGGAGTGGGTGCCGTTCCGCAGCCTCATCACCGCCGCCGTCGGCTCCGGGGGGATCCCCGCGCGGGACGCCGTCCCGGGCACCGCGCCGGCCGTGGTGCGGACGACCGCCGGCCCGGTGGGCCTGATGATCAGCTGGGAGGTGTTCTTCACCGACCGGGGCGCCGACGGGGTGGCGCACGGCGCCGAGATCATCGCCAACCCGACCAACGGCTCGTCGTACTGGCTCACCCAGGTGCAGACCCAGCAGATCGCCTCGAGCCGCCTGCGGGCCATCGAGACCGGACGGTGGGAGCTCCAGGCCGCGCCCACCGGATTCAGCACCGTGATCGATCCGTCCGGGCGGATGGTCGACTGCGACCGGCAGGCCGCCGACGGCACGGTCACCACGGGGCGGTGCCG
>JAKOVR010000026.1 GCA_029782025.1 Actinomycetes bacterium
ACCCGAGGAGTTGGTGACGCCGACGGTGAGGTCGGTCAGCAGGCTGTTCGCCTCCAGGTCGACAGAGGCGACGAGGTAGCCGTTGGCCGCCGGGCAGTAGGCGCCGGCCGGCGTGACCGTGAGGCCGTTGGTGGACTGGTTCGGCCGGAAGGCGAAGATGCCCCAGGTCCGGTAGTGGACGCCGGGGGTGACCACCAAGGGTGGGTAGCCGACGGCTTGGGCGCTCCCGCCCGCACCCGTGGTCGGGTCACCGGGGCCGATCGGCGGCGTCGCCGCGGCCGCCGACGTGGCAGCCACGCCGCCGAGGGCGACCGCGCCGGCGACGCCACCCGCACCGGCGATGAGGGCGCGCCGGCTGACCGGCGCCTTGTCGTGCTCGTCCATCCCGACCTCCGACGTCGGATCCACTAGGGCCGGCCCGCCGGCAGCCTAGGTCGCGGCCGGGACCGACGCGGATGACGGTCGCAACGCGCCGAAACGCGCTCAGCGCCAGCGGTAGTTGGGCGCTTCCTCGGTGATGGTGACGTCGTGGGGGTGGCTCTCGCGCAGGCCGGCCGGCGACATGCGGACGAACTTGGCCCTGGTCTGCAGCTCGGCGATGGTGGCGCAGCCGGTGTAGCCCATGGCCTGGCGGAGGCCACCGGTGACCTGGTGGATCAGGTGCTTGACCGGGCCGGTGTAGGGGACGCGCGCCTCGATGCCCTCGGGCACCAGCTTCTCGGCGGTGTCGACGTGGTCCTGGAAGTAGCGGTCCTTGGAGTAGCCCCGGGCCTTCATGGCACCCATCGAGCCCATGCCCCGGTACTCCTTGAAGCGCTCGCCCTGCACCACGACGACCTCGCCGGGGCTCTCGTCCGAGCCGGCCAGCAGGCTGCCGATCATCACGCAGTCGGCACCGGCGGCCAGCGCCTTCGGGACGTCGCCGGTGAACTGGATCCCACCGTCGGCGATCACCGCCACGCCGGCGGGGCGGGCCACCGAGGCGCAGTCGAAGATGGCCGAGATCTGGGGCACACCCACGCCGGTGACCACCCGGGTGGTGCAGATCGAGCCCGGGCCGATGCCCACCTTGATGGCGTCGGCGCCGGCGTCCACCAGCGCCCGAGCGGCCTCGGAGGTGGCGATGTTGCCCGCCACCAGCGGCCCCTCCCACACGCCGCGCAGCGCCTGGACCGTCTCGATGACCGAGGCCGCGTGGCCGTGGGCGGTGTCGACGATGAGCACGTCGAC
>JAKOVR010000216.1 GCA_029782025.1 Actinomycetes bacterium
GGCGCGCTCGATCGCGAGGAGCGGCTGTTGGCCGACGCGGTGGCCCACCGGGAGGCGGCGGCGGTCGCGGTGGCCCACCTTCGCGACGAGGACGGCGCGATCGAGCTGGTGGGTCGGGCGCTGGCGGCGGTGAGCGGGCGAGACGTCTTCTCGGCCTCGGCCGACCGGCTCCACCAGGTCGTGGCCGAGCTCGAGGACGTCGGCCGCGATCTGCGGGAGGCGGCCGAGGGCATCGACGACGATCCGGCCCGCCTCGCCGCCGTGCGGACCCGCCGGCAGCTCCTGCGTGAGCTGCGGCGCAAGTACGGCGACACCCTCGCCGATGTCCGCCGCTACCGCGAGGAGGCACGGGCCCGCCTGGGGGAGCTGGAGGCCCACGACCGGATCGCCGCCGCCCTCGACGCCGAGCGGGAGGAGCTCCGGGCCGAGGTCCGGCGGCGGGAGGCCGAGGTCGGCGCCGCCCGTGCCGCGGCGGCGCCCCCGCTGGCCGCCGCGGTGGAGGCGAACCTGGCCTCGCTGGCCATGGAGCGGTCCCGCCTGGCCATCTCGGTCGGGCCCCCGCCCGGTGACGACGTGACCTTCCGGCTGGCCGCCAACCCGGGGAGCGAACCGTTGCCCCTGGCCAAGGTGGCCTCGGGCGGGGAGCTGGCCCGCACCATGCTGGCGCTGCGCCTGGTGTTGAGCGAGGCACCGCCCACGCTCGTCTTCGACGAGGTCGACGCCGGGGTGGGTGGCCGCGCCGCGCTGGCCGTGGGGAGCTCGCTGGCCCAGCTCGGTCGCCAGCACCAGGTGCTCGTCGTCACCCACCTGCCCCAGGTGGCCGCCCACGCCGACCACCACCTGGTCGTGGAGAAGGTGGTGCGGGCGGGCACGACCAGCACGACGCTCCGGGCGGTCGACGGCGACGACCGCGCCGCCGAACTGGCCCGGATGCTCACCGGCGACGCCACGAGCGACGCGTCGATCGAGAACGCCCGCGACCTGCTCGCTCGCACCGCCGAGACCCGGTCGTCTGCCAGAATGCCCCGACCGTCCCGGCGCCCTCGCCGCGCCGATCGGTGACGGGCCCGCAGGAGGCAGCCAGATGGCCATCAGGAAGCGGAAGAAGGAGGGTGACGGCGAGGAAGCCGCCGACGACGCCCCGAACGAATGGACCCCGGCGGGCGACATCGATTTCAGCGGGGCGATGCGTCCCAAGGATCGGCCCGCGCCTCCACCGGTTCCCAGCTTCGTCGGCGCCCTGTGCACGACGCTCTTCTGCTGCCCGCCGCTCGGGCTGCTGGCCCTGTTCCTGGCCCTCCAGGTCGGTCGGCGGTGGCGGTCCGGCGACGAGGCCGGTGCCCGCTACGTGGCCGAGCGCTCCGAGTTCTGGATGTACATCGGGGTGGCGTCGGGGGGCCTGATCTGGGTGGCGGGGATCGCCTTCCGGATCTACAAGGTCAAGACCGGCAACCAGTATGGGCTCTGACCCGCGGACCGAGGTGCGGCGGCGCAGCCGGGGCGCGGCCGCCATCGTCGGCGCCGCCGACCTGGTGTCGCCCACCGGCGAGTTGGACGGCTCGACGCGGCGGCTCGAGGCGCAGGCCATCCAGGCCGCCCTCGACGACGCCGGGCTCACGATGGCCGACGTCGACGGGATCTTCGCCTGCACCGGCGGGACGTTCATGCCCTCCATCGAACTGGCCGAGTACCTCGGGGTGCAGCCGTCCTGGACCGACGCCACCCAGACCGGCGGGTCCAGCTTCGAGGTGCTGTGCGAGCACGCCGCGGCGGCGATCGCCCTCGGGCACTGCGACGTGGCGGTGATCGTCTACGCCGCCACCCCGAAGTCCTCGTTCAAGAAGGGCGGGCCCGGGTTCGGGGGCGGGGCCCAGCGGGCCGCCGCGCTCGCCGGCCCGGTGTCGCCGATGGTGGAGTGGGAGCTGCCCTTCGGGATGCGGGCCCCGATGGGGGCTTACGCCCTGGCCGCCAGCCGCCACATGGCGATGTTCGGGACGACGCCCGAGCAGCTGGCCCGGATCGCGGTGAGCACGCGGGAGTGGGCGACGATGAACCCACGCGCCCGCCTGCGCGACCCGATCACGATCGCCGACGTGCTGGCGTCGCCCTACGAGGCCTCGCCGCTCCACAAGCTCGACTGCTGCCTCGTCACCGACGGCGCCGGGGCGGTGGTGCTCACCTCGGCCGAACGGGCCGCCGACTGCGCCAAGGGCGGCGTGTTCGTGCTCGGCACGGGCACGAGCCACACCCATTCGATGATCTCGGCCATGCCGGATCTCACCGTCACGGCCGGCGCCGTCTCGGGGCCGCGGGCCTTCGACATGGCCGGGATCACCGCGGCCGACGTCGATGTCCTCGAGACCTACGACAGCTTCACCATCACCGTGTTGCTCGCCCTCGAGGACCTCGGCTTCTGCGCCAAGGGCGAGGGCGGTCCTTACGTCGCCGACGGCCGCCTCGGCCCGGGCGGCGCCCGCCCGGCCAACACCAACGGCGGCGGGTTGGCCTACACCCACCCGGGGATGTACGGGATGTTCCTGCTGGTGGAGGCCGTCCGGCAGCTGCGGGGCGAGTGCGGGCCGCGCCAGGTCCCGGGGGCCGAGATCGCCGTGGCCCATGGCTGCGGTGGCGTCCTGTCGTCCACTTCCACGGTGGTGCTGGGCACGGAGGCCACGCGATGAGCGGGGCCGACCCCGGTCCCCGGCGCCGGTTCGAGCCGCCGGTGGGCGACAGCGGCGAGCCGTTCTGGGCGGCCACCCGGGACCAGCGCTTCGTCCTCCCGTGGTGCCGGCGCTGTGGCCGGGCCCACTGGTACCCGCGGGAGCGGTGTCCCCACTGCGGCGGGATGGACATCGACTGGCGGGAGGCCGAGGGTCGGGGGCTGGTGCACGCCGTGTCGGTGATGCCGAAGCCGGCGCTGCCGATGATGGCCGAGATGGTGCCCTACACCGTGGCCCTCGTGGAGCTGGCCGACGGTCCCCGGATGATGACCAACATCGTCGCCGACGACCCGTGGGCGGTCGCCGTGGGCGACCCGGTGGTCCTGATCTGGGAGCCCCTGAGCGACGGGCGCCACCTCCCCGTGTTCCGGCTGGAGGGCTGACGCCACCGGTGGGCGCGAAGCGGCAGGTCAGGGGCGATGGCTGGTTTCCCGGTCGGAGCACGCTAGGGTGCAATCCCGTTGTTGTTCGCGGCCTCGTGAAGGAGAACGGGTGACGAAGCACATCTTCGTGACAGGCGGGGTGGCCAGCTCGCTGGGGAAGGGGATCACCGCATCCTCCCTCGGGCGACTCTTGAAGTCGCGGGGCCTCCGGGTCACGATGCAGAAGCTCGACCCGTACCTGAACGTCGACCCGGGCACGATGAACCCGTTCGAGCACGGCGAGGTGTTCGTCACCGACGACGGCGGCGAGACCGACCTCGATCTCGGTCACTACGAGCGGTTCATCGACGAGGGCCTGTCGCGCGACTCCAACGCCACCACCGGCTCGATCTACTCGGCCGTGATCGCGGCGGAGCGCAAGGGCGAGTACCTGGGCAAGACGGTCCAGGTGATCCCCCACATCACCGACGAGATCAAGCGCCGCATCCAGCGCCTCGCCGTCGAGGACGTCGACGTCGTCATCACCGAGATCGGCGGCACGGTGGGCGACATCGAGATCCTCCCGTTCCTCGAGGCCATCCGTCAGTACCGACTCGACGTGGGGCGGGACAACGTCTGCTACCTGCACGTCACCCTCGTGCCGTTCATCGGGCCGAGCGGGGAGCAGAAGACCAAGCCCACCCAGCACTCGGTCACCGAGCTGCGCAGCCGCGGCATCCAGCCCGACGTGATCGTCTGCCGGTCGGCCGGACCGATCTCCTCGGACCTCAAGCGCAAGATCTCCAACCTCTGCGACGTCCCGGTCAACGCCGTCGTCAACGCCGCCGATGCCCGCAACCTCTACGAGGTGCCGCTGGTGCTCCACGACGAGGGGCTCGACCAGGTGGTGTGCGACCACCTCGGCTTCCAGGACCACCCGATCGACCTGTCGGAGTGGGAGATCCTCATCGACAAGATCGAGACGGCCGAGCAGACCGTCCGGATCGGCATCATCGGCAAGTACGTGTCGCTGCCCGACGCCTACCTCTCGGTGGTCGAGGCCCTCAAGCACGGCGGGTTCCACCACGGCACCGGCATCGAGATCGAATGGGTCCAGGCCGAGGACGTCGAGGGGCTGCTGGCCGACGGGCGGTTGCGGGAGCTCGACGGCATCGTGATCCCCGGCGGGTTCGGGGAGCGTGGCATCGAGGGGAAGATCGCCGCCGCGGGGTACGCCCGCGAGCACGACATCCCCTGCCTCGGGCTGTGCCTCGGCATGCAGGTCATGACCATCGAGTACGCCCGCAACGTGCTCGGGCTGGCCGGTGCCAACAGCCTCGAGTTCGACCCCCAGACCCCGTATCCGGTCATCGCCCTCATGGAGAGCCAGCGCGACGTGCGCGACATGGGCGGCACGATGCGGCTCGGGGCCTACATCGCCGAGCTCAAGCCCGACTCGCACGTCGCCCGCATCTACGGCCGGGAGGTGGTGTCGGAGCGGCACCGGCACCGCTACGAGTTCAACCCCCGCTACCGCAGCAAGTTCGAGGGCAGCGGGTTCGTCTGCTCGGGCACGTCGCCCGACGGCCGCCTCGTGGAGTTCATCGAGCTCGACGGCCACCCGTTCTGGGTCGGCACGCAGGCCCACCCCGAGTTCAAGAGCCGTCCCAACCGGCCGGCACCGCTGTTCCGGGAGTTCATCGGTGCCGCGCTGGCGAGGGCCGAGGGGCGCAACCCCCACCTGCTCACCCTCGACGCGTGAGCGCGGTCTTCGGGAGCGACGGCGAGACCGAGGTCTTCCGGGGACGGTTCATCTCCGTCGTCCGACGCCGCGTCACCGGTCCCGACGGCCCGTTCGAACGCGATGTGGTGCACCACCCCGGCGCCGTCGGCGTGGTCCCGCTCCACGACGACGGCACGGTCACGATGGTGCGCCAGTACCGCGCCGCCCTGGACCGGGAGCTGTGGGAGATCCCGGCCGGGCTGCGTGACGTCGACGGCGAGGCGCCCGAGCGCACGGCGGCGCGGGAGCTGGCCGAGGAGGTGGGGCTGACGGCGTCGACGCTGGCCCCGCTCTGTGTGTTCCACAACTCGCCGGGGTTCACCGACGAGGAGGTCCACCTGTTCGTGGCCACGGGGCTGGCCCCGGTGCCCCACGACCGCCAGGGCGTGGAGGAGCACCACATGGTGGTCGACCGGCTCCCGCTGGCCGACGCGCTGGCCATGGTCGACGCCGGCGACATCACCGACGCCAAGACGGTGATCGCCCTGGCCCTGGTCCGGCTCCGGCGGGGTGATGGCTCGGGCTGACCACCCGGCCGCCGGGCTGCCGTCGGCCCTCCCGGTGGAGGCCGAGGAGTTCCTCACGTGGCTGGCGGTCGAGCGGGGGCGCTCGGGCAACACACTGGCGGCCTACCGACGCGACCTCGGCGCCTTCTGGGCCTGGGCGGGCGAGACCCGGCACGTCCGGGCGCTCGACGCGGTAGGGGAGCCCGATCTCGTGGCCTACGTTGCCCATCTCCGCGCCCTCGGGCGGGCCCCGGCGTCGGTCGCCCGGGCGACGGTGGCGGTCCGCTCGCTGTTCCGCTTCCTAGCCGTGGAGGGCGTGGCGGTGGTCGATCCCGGCGCCGACGTCCCCGTGCCGCCGGTGCCGAAGGGGCTGCCGAAGGCGCTGACCGAGGACGAGGTGGCCCGCCTCCTCGACGCGGTGGCCGGCGACGACGCGGTGGCCCGGCGGGACCGGGCCATCCTCGAGGTGCTCTACGGCACCGGCGTGCGGGTGTCGGAGCTGGTCGGGTTGTCGCTCCGGGACGTCGATCTGGAAGCGGGCCTGCTCCGCGTGCTCGGCAAGGGCGGGAAGGAGCGGGTGGTGCCGCTCGGGCGGATGGCCCGGGGCGCCCTCGTCGCCTGGCTCGGGCCCGAGGGGCGGGGGGCCATGGCCCCGGCGCAGTGGGCCCGGCGCCACGACGCCGACGCCGTCTTCCTCAACCAGCGCGGCGGCCGCCTCGGCCGGCAGGGCGCCTGGGGCGTCGTGCGCCGCCACGCCCTCGCCGTCGGGCTCGCCGACCGCCTCACGCCCCACGTCCTGCGCCACAGCTGTGCCACTCACATGCTCGACCACGGCGCCGACATCCGGGCCGTGCAGGAGCTGCTGGGCCACGCCAACATCGGGACGACCCAGGTCTACACCCGCGTGTCGACCGAGCGGCTGCGAGCGGCATACCTCGCGGCGCACCCGCGGGCCCGAGTACCCTGACGCCCGTGGACGAACCTGCAGCCGATGCCCAGCCGAGCGACGAGGACCGGTTCTCGGCCATCCGACGCGCCCTCGAGGCCGAACAGGAGCAGCTGGCGAACCAGGTGGAGGACCTCGACCACGTCGAGAACGACGCGTTGTCGTTCGACGAGAACCTGAGCGACCGGGGGACCGTGGCGGCGGAGCAGGGGGAGAACAAGGCGCTGGCCGCCCGGCTGCGCGAGCAGCTCGACGACGTGGCCCTCGCCCTCGCCCGTCTGGAGGACGGCAGCTACGGCACGTGCGTGCAGTGCGGTACCGAGATCGCCGACGCCCGCCTCGAAGCCATGCCGGCGGCCCGCTTCTGCATCGACTGCGCCAGCTGACCCGGGGGCAGGCGTGGCCCGATCGGCACACCTGGTCAAGCGCTTCTTCGGCTCGGTGATCCCCCGCGGACCGAAGCCGGCCGACGAGGCCTGGGCCCTCGACCAGCTCCTCGACGGGGAGCGGACGTTGTGGGCCCGGATGAGCCGCAACGACCGTCGCCACGCCGTGGGCGTGGCCCGGGACGTGGTGCAGGAGCTCGGTCCCGGCGCCACGCGGCCGGTGGTGGCCGCCGCCCTCCTGCACGACGTCGGCAAGCTCGACGCCGGGCTCGGCACCTACGGCCGGGTGATCGCCACCATCTCGGCCGCCGCCATCGGCCACGACGCCGACGTCATCAAGGCCTGGACCAAGACGCGGGGCTTCACCCGCCGAGTGGGCCTGTACCTCCAGCACGACCGCCTCGGGGCCGACATGCTCGTGCTGGCCGGCGCCGACCCCCTGACGGTGGCGTGGGCCCGTGAGCACCACCTCCCCCCGGAGGAGTGGACGCTGGACCGTACGGTGGCCGACGCGCTGAAGGCGGCCGACGACGACTGACGCCGGTCCGGAGGGTGTCGCCGGTCAGGCCGGCGCCACCAGGCCGATGGCGGCGCGGGCCCGGGCCAGCGTGCTCGCCGCCACCTCACGGGCCTTGGCCGCGCCCTGGGCCAGGATCGCCAGCGTGCCGGCGGGGTCGGCGGCGAAGGTGGCGTAGCGCTCCTGGATGGGCCGCAGGGTCTCGACGACCGCCTCGGCGGTGTCGGCCTTGAGCGGGCCGTACTGGGAGTAGGCCGCCGCCGCCTCCTCGGGGCTCCGGCCGGTGCAGGCGCCGAGGATGGAGAGCAGGTTCGACACACCGGGTTTGCCGACCGGGTCGTAGCGGACCTCGGCGTCGGTGTCGGTCACGGCCCGCTTGATCTTCTTGGCCACCGCGCCGAGGTCCTCGAGGAGGTCGATGGTGCCGGCGGGGGAGTCGGCCGACTTCGACATCTTCTTGGTGGGGTGCTGGAGGTCCATGACCCGCGCCCCGACGGTGGGGATCATGGCCTCGGGGACGACGAAGGTGTCGCCGTAGCGGTGGTTGAAGCGGATGGCGAGGTCGCGGGTGAGCTCGAGGTGCTGGCGCTGGTCGTCGCCGACCGGGACCCGGTCGGTGTCGTAGAGGAGGATGTCGGCGGCCATGAGGGCGGGGTAGGTGAACAACCCGCCGGACACGAAGTCGGCCTCCGCGCTCTTGTCCTTGAACTGGGTCATGCGGGACAGCTCGCCGTAGGACGCCGTGCACTCCATGAGCCACGCCAACTCGGTGTGCTCGGGGACGTGGCTCTGGATGAAGAGGGTGGAGACGTCGGGATCGATCCCGATCGAGAGGAGCACCTGGGCCAGCTGCATCGTGAGCGTGCGCAGCTCGACCGGGTCCT
>JAKOVR010000043.1 GCA_029782025.1 Actinomycetes bacterium
TTCGCGAACGCCAACAATCCGCACCCACGGCGCGACCGGCCCGGGAACGGTCGCTAGCGTGCCGGGGTGACCGAGGACGGCCACTCCCACTCCCATGCTCACGGGCACGCCCACGGCGGTGCGCCGGGGTCGCCCCGCATCCGGCTGCTGCTGGCCGCCTGCACCGTCCCGTTCCTCGTCGCCGCCCTGGCCGGGCTCGCCCTGCTGTGGCCGCGCCACTACGTGGGGGGCACCGCCGCCCTCCCCGGCACCATCACCGCCGAGGAGGTCGTCCCGTGCCAGAACACGGGCTGCCTCCAGATGACCGTCCGCATGGAGGGCGGCCCCGACGCGGGCACGACGGTCGTGCTCGCCCCCGCGCCCGTGCCCATCGACTCGCCCGGGCTGCGCACCGGCAACGGCATCATCGTCAAGCTCACCACGGCCGAGGACGGCTCGAAGCGCTACGAGTGGGCCGGGTTCCGCAGCGACCCGATGACGGCCACCGTGCAGGAGGTCCGGGCCCAGCCCTGCGAGATCGGCCGGTGCGTCGACATCGCCGTGCTCCTCGCCGACGGCCCCGACGCCGGCCGCAAGGTGGACCTGCCCCGGTGGGCGCTCACGGAAGGGCAACGGGCCCCGACCGTGGGCGACCGCGTCGTGGTCGCCCGCACCACCAACCCGGCCGACGGCACCACGATCTACAACTTCAGCGACTACGAGCGCTCGTCGCCGCTACTGCTGCTGGCCGGCCTGTTCGTCGTCGCCACCATCGCCGTCGGGCGGCGCAGCGGCCTGGGAGGTCTCGTCGGGCTCGGCGCCTCGTACCTCCTCATCGTCAGCTTCGCCCTGCCCGCCATCCTCGACGGGCGCAACCCCATGGCCGTGGCACTGGTCGCCGGCACGCTGATCATGTTCCTCGTGCTGTACCTGGCGTCGGGGGTGAACGTCCGCATCACCACCGCCCTGCTCGGCACGCTGCTCAGCATCGGCCTGACCGCGGCGCTGGCCCAGGTGTTCGTGGCGGTCACCCGGCTCTCGGGGCTCACCTCCGACGAGGCGGCGTTCCTCCACGTCGACAACGCCGCCATCAGCCTCGACGGCGTGCTGCTCGCCAGCATCGTGATCGGCACCCTCGGCGCGCTCAACGATGTCACGGTGACCCAGGCCGCCGCGGTGTGGGAGGTACACCGTGCCAACCCCGATCAGTCCCGCCGCCACCTCTACCTGGCCGGGATGCGGGTCGGGCGCGACCACATCGCCTCCACCATCGACACGCTCGTGCTGGCTTACGCCGGCGCCAGCCTGCCCCTGCTCCTGTTGTTCTCGCAGCAGAACCTGGCCTTCGGGCGGGTGGTGACCGGTGAGATCGTGGCCGAGGAGGTGGTCCGCACGCTGGTGGGGTCGCTCGGGCTGATCGCCTCGGTCCCGATCACGACGTTCGTGGCCGCCCTCGTGGTGTCGGCCGACCACGAGCACCGGCGGTCGGCGGCCCGGGACCGGTCGGCGGCACCGAACCCGAGCCCTCGTGCGGCCGCGGACGATGGACCCGAGTCCAGCGAGCCGGCGGCCACCGAACCCGCTGTCACGGCGCCGGCGCCGAACCGAGAGCGGCGCCGGGATCGGCCCCGACCCGGCCGGTCGGAACGGCCGGCGGCAGAGCCCGAGAAGCCCGAGAAGCCATGGCGGCCCCCCAAGGCCGAGCGCGACTTCTGGGGCGACGCCTGATCGCCCTCGACAGGTGATCCACGCAGGTCCCTCAACCCGCCACCGCAGCCTGTACCGGGGGCGCTACGGCGCACGATTCTGTGGCCTGCGAAGACCGCAGAGAACTGCGGTTGACCTAGCCATTCTCCTGACCGGCGCTGGCCGGTCTTGACCGGTGCTCTCCGACCTCCCGCGTCCGGACCGCGTCCTAGCGACGTTCGAGAAGCTCGATGGAGTGATGACCATGGACGTCGAGCTCGCCACGGCGATTCGCTCGCTGGTGGACGACGACTGACCTTGATTCGGCCGCGACGAGAACGGGACTGGGTTGGCGGCCACCGTCGGCTGGTGCAGGCTTCTGATGGTCGCCGTTGGGATCTGCCCGCTGGTGGCCAACAGGACCTGCCCGATCATGGCCGTTTGGCCACCGAGCGCGGTCGACCACAGTCGCCTGAACCACGATTGCCGGCTCGATACGAAGCGCGGCCGAACGGCCCATCGGGGACGCGGTTATACGGGTGATCGGCCGTGGTTATGGGACACTGAGGGTGGCGGACGCGAGCCAGTGCGGCCAGGCGGTAACGGGCGATGGCGAGCGGAGGTATCCGTCGGTGGAGCAACGTTGAGCCATGTCCGATGATGAAGAACGTGATGAGGCCGCCATTGATCGCAGTGGGGTACCCCGCCGATGGTGGGCCCTGCTAGCGGTCGGTGCCGTGGCAGCCGCGGTACTCATCGTGTTGGGGTCCCGAGGCGACGAGTTCGCAGTGGGGACGACTTGGGATGACGTGCTCGCCGTTCCGGACCATGTGGGTGTCGGCGACCTGGGAACGGAGACCGTCGTCCCTACTCACAGAATCAGCGCGGGGGGAACGGTGTGGTTCGAGTGCCAGAAGGGGCTTGCTTCCTCGAGCCCGCTCCAGCGTGAACGGACCTACCGCGGGCGACTGCGCCTCGTCCGAAACAACGCTTCGCCGTCAGGCGCGTTGTCGTTCACAGCGGAAGGGAGTTTCGAGTCCGGCGACCTTGTGGTCCCCTTCTCCCCACATGCGCCTTGCTGAAGCACGTCGCCACGTGCGAGCGGGCAGAACGCCGGGAGTGCGCCGAGCCTAGGTCGGCGGGTTCTCCGCGACGCGCGCACCTCGAAGGCGGCGAGAGGACCGAGGCGTTACTGTCGACAGGGTGAAGTGGGTGGGTCTGGCACTCGTTGCAGCCTGGGTAGGCGTCGCGGGCGCGGGGTGCGGGAGCAGCGGGCAGAGCGTGTCTGGGCCGAGCGGCCCGGCCTCGACGCCGACAGGATCGAGGCCGCCACTGGCGATCCGCCGATTGGTCGATCTGCCTGATCCTCTCCCGCCAGAGGGCGTGTCTTTAGCAGACGCCGGTGGAGGCGACTCGGTGATCCTGATGCCGTTGGATCCCGCGACCGTGCCCGGCGCCGTGCCCAGAGATCAGGTCGGACGACAGACGTCCGCCGACACGCGGTGGCATCTCAGCCGTGTCTTCCTCGCACGGATCACTATCCCCAGCTCTATGCCACCAGCAAGCGGCCCCGAGGCCTCGATGAAGTGGCGCAACATTGTAGACCGCCCCGCCTGGATCACGATCACGACGGGACCCGAGTTCGACGCCGGCCTGAGGGGACCCGTCCCGGCGACGGGGATGTTCGAGTCGCTCGACGCGATGACTGGGGAACCGATCGAAGGGTTCGCGGTTCGCTGAGCGCGACCGCGACGCTAAGCGAGTGGGAACGAGCGTGATGGAACATGCGATCAAACGGCGAATCACGTTCTTCGTCCATGAGACGAAGCCGACCTCGGACGGCTGGATCGTGCTCGGGGAGGGGGGACTCGCACCTCTTCGCGCGGTGAGCAGTTCACAGCAGTCCTGTACCAGCGGTCCGGCGAGGAGGCGGCGGTGGCCCCGCCTGTCACGTAGGTAAGAGCCGATCATCTTCGACTCGTGTCCGACCAGAAAGCCATCCTCGAACATGGCGACATCCTCCTCGAAGAGGTGAGCCCATAGCAGCCGCGGAGGTGTCCCAGAAGGCGCGGGCATTTCCCCGCACTGTGAGCGCGCAGTACGCCGGCTCGAGGACGGGCTGATCGCGCGATCGCGCTCTCGCTGGCGTAAGCCACTTCGGTCCGGCCGGGACGGCGCCGAGCCCGTCGACGTGAGCAATAGTGGCGTCGTGCACAGCCGCCTCGAAAGCCTCATGCGTGAGCATCGTGCTGCCGCGTTTCCGAGCAGCATCGAGAAGGGACTCGACTACGGCGACATCGAGCCCGTCCTCATCGACGCCGACATCTACGGATGGGCGCTGCGCGTCTCCCAAGGCACAAGCCTCGGCACAGTTGAACGGCCGCGACTCGAAGTCGCCCGAGATGACCTCGCCCGCTCCCTCGACTCCCTGCCTGACGAGGCCCGCCCTTACTACGAGCGACTTGTAAGCCTCGCGAACGAGGCGCTGGAGGTGGATCGGGCGGGCCGCGGGTCCGGTTGATGCTGTTGGTACCCGAGAACGTCCCAGAACGCGCGGGCAGAATCCCGACTCGCGATCGGGCCGATCGCCGGTTCTGCGCGGGTCCCACCCGGGTCTTGTCGGGTCCGGGGCCTCACGCAACGTGAGGTGGTGGCCTGATGGCCACCAGTGGGCGGGTCGAGATGGCCACCGACAGCCTCCCACCGCGGCCACCGTTTCGCCGCACCACGTCCCTCCTGCATGTACGCCCTCTCGTCAGTTGATGGCGGTGCGGGGAGAGCCGGTGCGGACGGGCACCGGGGGGATGCCTCGGCCGTCGACGATCGTGCGGGCGCCGAGCGGCTCCGGCAGGGTGAACGAGAACGGGGTGGTCGGGTTGCTCGGACAGGTGAAGGACGAAGCATCGGTGGGCTCGGCAGCGGCGAAGGCCACGAGGACCTGCCCGTCGCGCACCTCCACCTCGGGGCCGCGGAGGCGGTCGCCGATCGGTCGACCGCTCCGGCACGCGGTCTCGGAGAGCAGGACGTGGACCGTCGTGTCGGCCGGCCCGGGGGCGGGGTAGCTCCCGTCGAGGGTCCACCCCACGTCGCCGAGGCCCGGAGGTAGCAGGGCCCGGAGGTCGCACGGCCCACCGCCGACGCCGCCGCCCCGCCCGATCCAGCGGTCGCCCCGACGCTCCAGGGTGACGACGGCGGTGATGGTGGCGCCGGCGCCGTTGACGAAGACCGCGGCGGTGTCGGTGCGCACGAGCAAGTGATACGCGGCCGGGTCGCCAAAGGTCCCGCCGGGCGTCTCCTTCACGACGGCGGCGAAGGCGACAGCCAACGGATCGTCCGGCGCGAGGGCGGGCGGTGAGGTGAGCGCCGAGGCCGGGAAGGGGGTGCCGAAGAGCCCACAGGTCACCCACGGGTCCGACCCCGCCGCAGGGATCATGGTGGCGGGTTTGGGCACACCGGCCGGCCAGCGCTCGTCGGCCGTGGGCAGGTGGTCCGTGCAGACGGCGTCGGCGGGGAGGCGGGTGGCCAACCGCCGGCGCACCTCGACGCCGTCGCCGTCGACCAACGTCACCTGCACCCGGTTAGCAGTCTGATCGACGCCGTAGGACCCGACGCGGAGCCCCAGCTCTGCGAGCACGCCACGGATCCGCCCATCGGCGATGGCCTGGAGCTCGGCCGAGGTGTGAGTGGCCCGCACCACGTCGATGGTCCACCCGCTGTCGCGGACGCGGGTGTCGGCGGTGAACTCGGCCGGCAACGATCCCGTGGTGCCGTCGGCCTTGGCCGCCGGCCGCACCACGCTGTCGTCGCCGGGGGCGGGGCGGAGCTCGAGCAGCTCGGCCAGGCGGGGCGCAGGGTCGCCGGTGAAGGCCATGACGAACGTGCCGCCGTGGTCGCGGTCGATCCAGGAGCCGGCGAAGCTCTCGGGGTGGTGGTTGGCATAGGTGGCGAGCACGTTCTGCAGGCCGATCGGGGGATTGCCGCCGGCCTTGCCGCCGTCGCGCACGGGGCCGAGAGCGGGCACGTCCTGGCACCGCGGTACGATCGACGTGTCGCCACCGAACGGCGTCGACCCGGGCGACGACCCTGGCGTGCTCCCCGGCACCCCGGTCGCCGGTGCGGTGGCGCCGCCCGCGCCCGAGGCGACCGGCCCCGACCCGCACGAGGCGAGCGCGACCAACCCGGCCAGGCCGGCCCCCCACGCGAACGGCGCCACCACCCGCGCCACCCACCAGCGGGGACGCCCGAGCGTTGCTCCGTGCGGCGCGGCGGGCGTCTCCATCGCTCCCCCTATGCCCGACACCGCCCCGACATTACGCCCGTCGGTCCGGCCCGTCGCCGGCCACCTCCCTCGTGGGTGCGAATTGTTCGCGTTCGCGAACAATTCG
>JAKOVR010000044.1 GCA_029782025.1 Actinomycetes bacterium
GGGCACAGAACTTGGTGACGTTCAGATCGTCGAGATCGATCTCGACGATGGTTCGCCGAAGGTTCATAGGGACTTCCTCTTGGGCCATGAGCTCAAGGCTCACGGGGGTCAGGTCAGACCGTGAGGGATGTCCCGCGACATGTGTGAGGGATGTGCTGCAAGATCACAGGCGCGCATAGCGCACCCTTACGCACCCAAGGACCGGGGGGCCGTCAGTCGGCGATGCGGAGGGCGACGGCGGGCTTGATGCGGGCGGC
Organism: Actinomycetes bacterium; assembly: GCA_029782025.1. Classification (GTDB taxonomy): domain Bacteria; phylum Actinomycetota; class Acidimicrobiia; order Acidimicrobiales; family Acidimicrobilacustridaceae; genus JAKOVR01. The sequence continues at coordinate 258 of JAKOVR010000044.1, forward strand.
CTGGGCCGCCGGCGCGGCGGTGGCCAGGAGCGAGGCGACGAAGGGCACGGCGAAGATGAGCCCGATCGATCCCCACGGCACGGCGAAGGCCATGTCGCTGCCGAACACGTCGGTCTTGGCCAGCACCTGGTACGAGGTCACCAACGCCAGGGCGATGCCGAGCACGCTGCCCTGGAAGGCCACGAACGCCGCCTCCAGCAGGAAGGACCGCCGGACCGTGCCAGCCGAGAACCCCATCGCCCGCAGCATGCCGATCTGGCGCCGGCGCTCCCGCACCGCCCGCACCATCACCACGCCGAGCCCGGCGATGCCGATGACGAGGCCGAGGCCGAGGTACCCGTTCATGAGCCCGAAGAACGACCGGTTCTGGGCCAGCAGATCGCCGACCTTGGACCGGAACGAATCGGCGTCGGCCCCGTTGGGGATGAACGCGCCGTTGAGGCGGGCGGCCAGCTCGTCGGCGTCCGTCCCCGGGGTCACGCTCACGTAGGACCGTCGGGCGAAGGCCGCCGGGCCGATGAAGGAGTCGACCAGGTCACGACTGACGAAGACCCCGTTGAACACGAAGTCGTTGGCCACCACCCCCACCACGGTCAGCTCCCGCCGCTCCTGGGTCTGGGGGTTGACCGCCGTGATCTTGTCGCCCGGCGTGATGACGCTCTCGGGTGGCCCGCCGCCGCTCTGCAGGAAGAAGTCGGGCACCAGGGCGAGCGACGGGTCGGCCATGACGGCCCGGTAGGCGGCGGCATCCGACGTGAGGTCGGCGCGGCGCTTGCTGAGCTTGGGCGGCTGCCCCCGGACCAGGAGCCCGTCGTCGACGCCGGTCATGGGCCACGGGGTCGGCTCGGTCTTCTTGCCGGCGATCCAGGCCGGGAACCCCTGCCGCAGGGTGGTGGCCGCGGCCACGCCCGGTTGGGCCCGCAACGCCTCGGCGCTGATCGGGTTCGACGGGCTGGAGTCGACGATCAGGTCGTAACCGGCGCTGACCTCCCGGACGATCGTCGGTTCCTGCTCGGCGAAGAGCCCGCTGAACACCGAGAGGAAGGTCATGGTGAAGATGACCAGGCTGTACATGGCGAGGAGCATCCCGGTGCGGAACCGTCGGGCCAAGGGGTAGGCCAGGCTGAGGCGGGCGGTGAGGCCGTTGCCGAGCCGGGACACTGCGGCGGCGAGGCGGGACCACATCCCGTCGAGCTGTTGGAGGATGGTGATCGCCGCGCCCACGAGGATCACGCCCTGCACCACGAAGCTCTCGATGCCCACCGTGCCCATCACGTCGGGCAGCAGCTGGAACACGAACACGGCCCACAGGAGGGCGACGGCGGCACCGCCGATCACCACCGGCCGGCGGGGCAGGCGGACCGACAGCACCGGGATGCACCCGAAGGCGGCGAGGGCCGGACCGAGGAGGGCCGGCACCGGGGCCTTGCCCGACACCCCGAGCAGGAGCAGCAGCGCGCCGGCGGCGATCGCCAGCCCGCCGAACACGGCGCCGCGCAGCCGGCTGGCGGCCGTGGCCGGCTCGGGCAGGTCACGGATCGACCGGATCACGTTGAGCCGGCTGATGCGCAGGCTGGTGCCCCACACCGTGACGAGCGAGATGGCGAGCCCGGTGCCGATGCCGGCCACCAGCGAGGCCGGCTCCACGGCGAGCTGGTAGGCCAGCTGCGAACCGTCGCTGGTGAGGATGGCGTTGGCCAACCTCGAGATGGCCGCCCCCACGCCGATGCCGACGATCCCGCCCAGCAGCGCCGCCACCACCGAGTAGCTGCCACCCTCGATGGCGAAGGTCCGCACGATGTGGTTGCGCTTGAACCCGAGGGCACGGAGCATGCCGAGCTCCACCTTGCGCTCCTCGGCCAGCATCACGAACAGGTTCACCAGCAGCAGGACGCCGGCGATCACGCTGAACCCACCGATGCCGGTGTAGAGCTGCCCGATCGACGCCCCCAGCGCGTCGGCGTTCTTCACCACGTCGGCCTTGAGGGCGGCCACCTCGACGTTGCCGACGCGGGCCGCCGTCGCATCGAGCGCGGTCTTGGCCGCGGCGAGGTCGGCGGCCGGCGGGAACAAGCCGCCCTGTACCGACAGGAGCACCTCGGCGTTGGGTGGCGTGGCCGCGCCCGACGAGCCCGGTGCGCCCGCCGTCGTGCCCGCGGCCCCGCCCGCCGTCGTGCCCGACGCCATCGAGGCGATGGTGCCGGGGGCCACGAACACCGACCGGGGCGGGACCGGGCTGAACGTGAGCTCGCGCACGGCGGCGTAGCCGGCCAGGCCGATCTCGGGGACGACCGTCCGCACGGTGAAGGTGCGGCTGGCCCCGTAGGCGAACAGCTCGATGCGATCGCCGGTGCGGACCCCGAGGGACGCGGC
>JAKOVR010000047.1 GCA_029782025.1 Actinomycetes bacterium
GGGCACAGAACTTGGTGACGTTCAGATCGTCGAGATCGATCTCGACGATGGTTCGCCGAAGGTTCATAGGGACTTCCTCTTGGGCCATGAGCTCAAGGCTCACGGGGGTCAGGTCAGACCGTGAGGGATGTCCCGCGACATGTGTGAGGGATGTGCTGCAAGATCACAGGCGCGCATAGCGCACCCTTACGCACCCAAGGAACAGGACGTCACCGCTAGCGTGCGACGATGCGAGCCGCCCGACGGCAGCGACCTGCCCTCCTCCCACGCCCCAGGGCCGTGCCCGGAGCGCGTGCTCGCACGGTGAAGGGCGCGGCGACGAGCATGCGGTCGAGCGCCGTCGTCCTGGCCGTGGCGATCGGCGCGTCGGCCTGCGGTCGAGAATCGCGGGTCGCGGCGCAGGTGCCGCTCGATCCCCCGTCTCCCGCCACCATCGCCTCCGGGGTGCTCATCACGCCGAGCGGTGTCGTGGCGCCGATCCTCGGCGCGTTCGGTGCGGGGGCCGGCCATTGGGTGCGTACCCCGTGCTTCGGCATCGCCGCCGTCTGGGGCGGCGAGGTCGTCGGACGAGTCGACGTCGTCCTCGACCCAGGCCACGGCGGGGAGGAGCAGGGCGCGGTGGCCGCCGACGGTCTCCAGGAGAAGACGGTCAACGCCGCGGTAGCGGCCCGCGCTGCCATGGCCTTGCGGGCCAGGGGCTTCACCGTCGCCCTCACCCGCTCCGGGGACACGTGGCTCTCGGTCCGCACCCGCGCCGAGATCGCACGTGCTCTCCAGCCTCGCCTGCTCCTGTCGATCCACCACAACGGTGGCGACACCCATGACCTGGCGACCGGACCGCACCCCGCCCCGCAGGTCTTCCACCAAGTCGGGTCGGCCCACGGCCGCCGCACTTCGATCGCGGTCGCCGACGGTGTGGCCGGTGCGCTCGATCCCTTCGGCGGGCCCTGGGTGCAGAACCCAGGGGCCGGCGCGACGAGCCGCGAGAGCGACGACACGCCGGGCCGCGACTACTACGGCCTCTTGCGCTACACCACCGGTGTCCCGGCGGTGCTCTCCGAGGCGGCCTACCTGACCGGCCCCGACGAGGCGAGGCTTCTCGCCCGGCCGGATGTCACCGCCGCCGAGGGCGACGCCATCGCCGCCGCCATCGCAGCGACGATCCCCGACCGCCGCTCGTTGATGGACGAGCCCGCCACGGAACGACTCCCCCTCGGGCCGCTGAGCAACAGCGACGCCGGCTGCCGGGAACCGGCCCTCGTCTGACGCCCCACCCCTTGGGTGCGTAAGGGCGCGCATAGCGCACCCTTACGCACCCAAGGAACAGGACGTCACCGCGGCGGGGCGGGCCGGCGTTCGGTACCCTCGGTCGGTCATGGGGGTCATCGACAGCGATCAGCACCTCGTGGAACCACGGGGACTGTGGGAGGCGTGGATGGACCCGGCCGACCGGCCCCTGGCCATCCGGCTCGAGGACGACGACCTGGGCTACACCCGCATCGTGTGGGACGGCCGGACGATCGGCCTGGCCGAGGTGCAGACGCCGGGCGACACGGCGACGATCGGGGAACGCCACCGCCGCTACCTCGCCGGCGAGCCGGCCCAGATGCGGTACGACGACCAGCTCCCCCGCGACCACTGGGATCCGGCGGCGAGGTGCACCACGCTCGACGCCCTCGGCCTCGACGAGGCCGTGCTCTTCCCGAACTACGGCCTGCTCTGGGAGCGCACGCTCGACCGTTCCCTCCCCGCGCTCCTCGCCAACATGGGGGCGTGGAACCGCTGGTGCGGTGCCGTGAGGGACGAGGGCGGAGGCCGCCTCCACCCCGTCGCCCACCTCAGCCTGCGCGACCCGGACTGGCTCGACACCCAATTGGCGCACCTGTCGGCAGCGGGCGTCCGGCTGGGCATGATCGCGCCCGCTCTCGTCGACGGACGGCCGCTCTCCCACCCCGACCTCGACCGGTGCTGGTCGGCTTTCGAGCACCACGGCGTTACCCCGGTGTTCCACGTCGCCGATCAGCGCCGACCGTTCGACGACGCCTGGTACACCGATCTCGACCGGGCGTTCGTCCCCACCCTCGAGTCGGTGTTCCTCTGGACGGCGCCGGCCCTGGCCCTCACCGACCTGATCGTCAACGGCGTGCTCGAGCGCCACCCCGCGTTGCGGCTGGGGGTGGTGGAGCTGTCGGCCGTGTGGCTCCCCATGTTCGTGCTGATGCTCGACGGTGGCGTCGACTTCACCACCAAGCTCAACGGGGGGCCCGTCGCACCGCTGTCGCTCCGGCCCAGCGAATACCTGTTCCGCCAGGTGCGCGTGTCGTCGTTCTCCTACGAGCTCCCGGAACGCCTCACCCACCAGCTCGGCGGCCGGGACATCCTCATGGCCTGCAGCGATTACCCGCACTCGGAGGGCACGGCGACACCGCTCCCCGACTACCGGATCGATCCGGCGGTCGCACCCGCGCTCTTCCACGACAACGCCGCGTTCCTCCTCGGGCGTTGAACCCTGCGAACCGGCCGCGCACGGCGCCGGCCCGTCACCGCGGCAGGAACGATGGCACCCGGGCCGGCAGGATCTGCCGGACGGCGGGGAGGAGCAGGCCCAGCGCCGCACCGTCGAAGGGGCCGGCCGGCGGCTGGCCACCGTCGCCAGGCGCGGCGAAGCCTTCGACGTCGGCCTCACGCTCGTGGTCGGTGATCGGTCGAGCGGGATAGGTCACGGGCATCGCCCACCTCCGGGTCCGGGGACGCACCGCTCCGGCGGTGCTGCCCTCCCTGACCGGCCGGGGCCGGATCGCTTACGCGCCCGCGCCGATCAGGGCCCGTACCGACGACGGTGGGCCTTGGCGGCGCTGCGCTCCTGGAACCCGCGCCCCACCATGACGACCCCAGCGATGATGGGCCAGAAGAAGAAGTAGTACCGCCCACCGATGGGGAACAGGAAGGTCACGGCCGGGATGGCCAGGCCGAGGGCCAGCACCCCCACCCCCGCCCAGAGGGTGCGGTTGGCGCGGGCCATGGCCGCGGCGACGGAGGCCGGATGGGACGGCGGCGGCACCGGGAACCCGGTCGGGGGTCCGACGCCGGCTCCGTAGCCGCCAGCGCCGAACGGGGGAACGCCCGAGCCGTACGACCCCGCACTCGGGGCGCCGTAGCCCGGATTCGGGCCGTACGGAGCCGGGCCGGGGCCATAGCCGGTCGGCGCTCCCCAGGCCGGAGGTGCCGGAGGCGTCCCGCCCGTCGGGATCCACGCCGGGGGCGCCGGGGACGGGGCACCCCACGGTGACGGGGCCGTGGCCGGCCCACCACCGGTCGGCACCCCGCCCGAGGGCGGCGACCACGGGCTGACCGGCGGGCCGGGAGGAGCGGCCGCCGGCGATGGCGCAGCCGCCGGCGATGGCGATGGCACCGGCCCGGGGCCCGACGCCGCACCAGTCAGCGCGGCGAAGAGCGCCCCTGGCGGGGTCGTGCCGCCTGCACCCGACCAGGGCGCGCTCGAGGACGGATCTCCTGCCGTCGACGGCTGACCGCCCACCGACGCCGCACCCCAGGTCGACGCTCCGTGAAGACCCGCCGCCCCGCCGGACGCGGCAGCGCGGAACCGCTCGGCGTCGCCGGCACCGAGCATCGTGGTGCCGGCGGCGTCGCGGATGCCGATGGCCGCACAGATGTCGAGGGCATCGAGCGTCCGCAGGCCGAACTCGTCGGCCAGATCGATCACCCGAACTGCGTCGGTCGCTTCGTCCACGTCGATCGACCCTCCCGATCCACCGCCGGCCGGTCGCGACAGACCGCCGGCGAGCGGACTGTACCGCGCACGGTAGGGTCGCCGTCGTGAACGCTTCCGCCCTCTCACCCGCTGCCATCACGCTCCTCACGATCCTCAAGGCACGGGGCTACGAGCGGCGGGCCGAACCGTTCCAGCTGTCATCGGGCGGCACCAGCCACGACTACGTCGATTGCCGGTCCGCCCTCGCCGCCGGCGACGCCCTGCAGGCCGCAGCCGAGGCCGTGCTCGACGTGATCGGGGCCAGCGGCGTCCGCTACGACGCCGTCGGGGGCATGACCATGGGGGCCGACCCCATCGCCCACGCCGTGGCCGTGGTGGGGGGAACGAGCTGGTTCAGCGTCCGCAAGGAGGCCAAGGGCCACGGCAAGGGCAAGCGGGTCGAGGGCGCCGCCATCGGCGCCGGCACGCCCGTGGTGGTCGTCGATGACGTCACCTCCACCGGCGGGGCCATCGTGAAGACCCTCGATGCGCTCGACGAGGTGGGGGCGGACGTGGTGCTGGCGACCGTGCTGCTCGACCGTGGCCCGGCGGCCCGGGCGGTGATCGAGGCCCGGGGCGTCCGTTACGTGCCGGTGCTCACCTGGGACGACTTCGGCATCGAGCCCATCCTCCTGTAACACCGGGGCCCTTGCGCGGGCACCGGCGGCCGGCGGTCAGGCCGGCGGTCGAGCGCCCTCGAATATCCAGGGTCGGCGGGGCAGCCGATCCGGGTCGAACCGGTCGAGGAGATCGGCGGGCCGCACGGGTCGACCGGGCTCGGCCAGCCCGACGCTGGCGGCGAGCAGGCCGCACACGTCCGCCCCGGTCAGCCCGTCGACCCGCAGGTCGTCGAGGGTGACCGACCCGTGGCGCTTGGCCAGGCGCCGGCCGTCGGGTCCGAGCACCAGGGGCACGTGGGCGTAGGTCACCGGTGGCAGCTCGAGCAGGCGGGTGAGGAGCACCTGGCGGGGGGTGGTCGGGAGGAGGTCGTCGCCGCGGACCACCTCCTCCACGCCTTGCGCCGCATCGTCCACCACGACGGCGAGGTTGTAGGCCGGCACGCCGTCGTTGCGGCGCACCACGAAGTCGTCCACGACCATCGCCACCGCGCCGTGGAGCCGATCGACCGCCGCCACCCTCGCCCCCTCGGCCCGCAGGCGCAGCGCCGCCGGCCGACCGGCAGCGAGCCGATCCTCGACCTCGGTCGGCGTCAAGCCCCGGCAGGTGCCGGGGTAGGCCCCGTCGGGATGCTCCCCGTGGGGGGCGGCCGCGGCGTCGGCGATCTCGCGGCGTGTGCAGAAGCACGGGTAGGTCCGGCCGGCGGCGACGAGCCGGTCGATGGCCTCGTCGTAGACGGGGCGCCGCGAGGACTGTCGGATGACCTCGCCGTCCCAGTCGAGTCCGAGCTCGGCGAGGTCGGTCCGATGCGATGCCTCGATCTCCGGTCGGGCGGCCACGAGGTCGAGGTCCTCGACCCGCAGCAGGAAGGCCGACCCGGCCGACCGCGCGAAGAGCCACGCCAGCAGCGCGGTGCGGAGGCTCCCGAGATGCAGCGGCCCCGTCGGGCTCGGGGCGAAGCGACCCACGGCCATGCCGCATGATGCCCGACCCGCGCCCGGGCGCTCGCCATCGACGTGGCGCCGCCGTCACCGCTCGGGCGCCACCCCCATGCCGCCGAGGACCAGGTCGACGACGCCCTCGGCGTAGGCCCGCAGGTCGGCCGGACGTCGGGTGGCGGGCGCGTCGGCGAATCGAGCGGCCAGCGCCGGCCAGGTCATGGGGCCGGCGGCGCCGGTCGCCACGAGGAAGTAGAACACCGACCGGGGGACGGGGTGCATCCGGCCGTCGTCGGCCAGGCGGTCGAAGATGGCCTCCACCAGCCCCATGGCCGGCTCGATGTAGCGGTCGTAGATGTGGTCGAGCCGCGGCCCCGGCGTCACCCCCTCCTGGTTGACGACCCGCATGAGGGCGGGCGAGCGGGCCGTCACCTCCACGAACCGCACGAGGACGGCCCGCAGCCGGGACAGGTCGTCGGCGTGGTCCTCCGCCGCGACCGCTTCGGCCAGCCGGGCGGCCAGCGTCCCGAACCCGAGGTCCACTGCGGCGTACCAGAGCTGGTCCTTGGTGCCGAAGCGCTGGTGGATCAGGTTGTGGCTCACGCCGAGGCGACGGCACAGGTCGCGCACCGAAGTCCCTTCGTAGCCGAGCTCGGCGAAGGTCTCGAGGGCGAGGGCCAGGAGCTCCTCGTCGGTGGCGACGGGCGCAGCGCCGGCCGGAGGCCGCCCGCGACCTCGGGGGGCGCCGCTCACCGGCCGATGATCGGCGACGAGGGCGGCGACCAGGCTGACACGCGCCCATTTTGGCACGGGCCCGGTCCGCGCCGCCCGACCCGGGGCGCACCACGGACCGGGTCCCGGCTACGTTCGGCGCCATGGCTGTGCGCATCGACATCGACGCCACCACGTTGACCGTCACCACCGCCGGCGTCGATACGGCGCTGACCCTGCGGCGGTCGATCCAGATCCCCCTCGACGCGATCACCGCGGCCCGCGTCGTGACCGTGAGCGAGGCCAAGGGGGAGCTGGGTTGGCGCGTCGCCGGGAGCTACCTGCCCGGCGTCTTCGCCGCGGGCTGGTTCACCGTTCCTGGGAAGAAGGGGAAGCGCCAGTGGTGGGCCGTGTACCGCGACCCCGAGGTCCTCGTGATCGACACCACCCTCGACCAGCCGGCCCGCCTCGTGCTCCAGACCGCGGAGCGGCACGACCTCGCCCAGCGGCTTCAGCTGTCGGCCCGCACCTCGTAGGCGGCCGGTCGGCGCCGGGCCAGGCTGGGGAGCACGGCCCGCACCTCGGCCAGACGGCCGAAGTCGAGGTCGGCGGTGACCACCCCCGGCCCCGGTGCGGTGGCCTCGGCCAGCACCTCGCCCCACGGGTCGATGATCATCGAGTGCCCGTGCCAGGAGAGGCCCGGCGCGGTGGTGCCGTGCTGGCCGGCGGCGATGACGAAGCACTGGTCCTCGATGGCCCGGGCCCGGAGCAGCACCTCCCAGTGCGGCGGGCCCGTGCGGGCGGTGAACGCGGCAGGCACCGTGAGGATCGTGGCCCCGGCCACGGCCAACGCCCGGAAGACCTCGGGGAAGCGGAGGTCGTAGCAGATGGAGAACCCGACGACGGCGGCGGGGTGCAGGTCGGGGAGGGCGACGAGGGCGAGGCGGTCGCCGGGTTCGGTGACGTCGGACTCGCGGAACTCGGCGCCGGGCACGTCGCAGTCGAAGAGGTGGACCTTGCGGTAGGAGCCGAGGACCGTACCGTCCGGCGACAGGAGGACCGCTGTGTTGGACCGGCGGTCGGGTGCGGTCGGGTCCAGGGCCTCGATGAAGGTGCCGGCATGGAGCCAGATGCCGTGTCGATGGGCCTGCTCCCGGGCCCAGGCCAGGGTGGGACCGTCGAAGGGTTCGGCCCCGGATCGCAGCACCGCACCCGACCCGAGGCGGTTGACCATCTCCGGCAGCACCACCAGACGGGACCCTGCTCGCGCCGCTTCCGCGACGAGCTCGCCGGCTTGGGCCAGGTTGTGGTCCCGGTCGGGACCGCTCGTCGTCTGCACCGCGGCAACTCGCACCATCGGCAGGAACGGTACCCGGCGGCGGGAGGTCCCCACCCCGGCGGCCGGCGACCACCGAGCCCGGTACGAGCGGCTAGTCCACCGCGTAGATGCGCAGCCCCCGCCAGAGCAGCTTGGCCACGGGGTTGATGAGGCCGAGCTCGCGGCACAGCTTGCGCACCTTGCGCACGCCGTCGCGGAGCTCGTCCTGCAGCTGGGCGTTGCCTCGGTAGGCCTCGCGCATGACCTCGTCGGGGATGCCGAACTCCTTCGCCATCGACGCCGGGGCCTTGATCATCATCTGGGCCATGATCCCGAGGATGATCGGGGCGGCGATGCTCATCACGAACCGGCGGGCCGGGCCGAGGTGGGGGACCTCCTGCTTGAGGTAGTGCCGGGCGAAGGACAGGTGCCTCGCCTCCTCGGTGACGTGATGTCGCATCATGGTCTCGATGACCGGGGGCAGGTCGTCGCGACGGCGGAGGATGTCGCGCTGGATGTAGTCGATCGGGTCTTCGCCACCGAGCACGAAGATGAAGAACAGCTCGGGGAAGAACCGGCCCATCAGCACGACCCGGTTGGCGGCCCGGCGCAGGTGGCGGGGCATGCCCGGGATCGGCAGGCCCGACCGGTTCACGAACTCCTGGAACATCATCCCGTGGTGGGCCTCTTCGATGACCTCGTGGTAGATGTACCGGAACGTCGGGTCGTGGTTCTCCAGCCGGAAGGCGTGCTCGAGCAGCCCCCGCTTGAGCACGTTCTCGAACTCGCCGCCGAGCTTGGCCGCCGAGGCGTAGCGGTAGAGCCCGATGCGCGACCGGACGCCGGCCGGCTGGGCCTGGTACCACGCCGTGGCCCCGAGCGGGTCGACGTGGGGCAGCTCCCAGCGGGGATCGTCCTGGTCGACGGCGAAGGCCGGATCGTCCCAGGGGATGTCGGCGTAGGCGTCGTAGTGCTTGGTGACGGACTGCTCCGACAACCGGCGGACGAGCGCCTCGAACTTCTCGGCCGAGGTGCGGTCGAGGGCGACGTCGGCCTCCTCGTCGAGACGGGGGCCACCATAGGGGGTGGGGTGCTGGGTGAGCGCCATGGGGGGCTTCCTCTCAGGATGGATCGTCGGGGTGCGGTATGTCCCTACCCCGGGTGAGCGGATCGACGTTGTCGAAGTAGGCGGCGAGCAGCTTGACCAGGGCGAGCACGCGCTCGGCGTCGGCCGGGGCGTCCGGGCCCCCGCCGTACTGCTGGAGCATCAGCCCGTCGAGGACCGAGAACAGGAGGGCGGGCACGGCGGCGTTGATCTCGGGCGGCAAGGAGGTGAGCCCGTCGGGGAAGAGCTCGGTCCACACCCGGAGCACCTCGGCCCGCAGCTCGGCGGCCAAGCCCGCGACCACCGGCTGGAGCTCGGGGTCGGTGCGGGAGGCGATCAACAGCTCGTGCCAGGCCGTGGCCGCGGGGCCCTGGTAGATGCCCCACAGCAGGTCGATGGCGTGCTCGAGGCGCTCCGGCCCCGCCGGGAGTGCCCCGAGGGTGGTGCGCACCTCCTCGAGGCGGGCGGCGAGCACATGGCGGGCCGACGCGGCGACGAGGTCGGTCTTGGTCGGGAAGTGGTGGAGCTGCGCCCCCCGGGACACCCCGGCCCGCGCCGCCACCTCGGTGGTGCTGGTGCGGGCGTAGCCGAGCTCGGCCATCGAGACGAGGGCGGCGTCGACCAGCTTGGTCCGGGTCTGCTCGCTGCGCTCGGCCTGGGTCCGGCGGGTCGGGGGCACGACGACGGTTGTAGCCGACCCACAAACAAACAGTCAACCCTGCTTGTTTGTGAGATATGGCACGTCGCTGAATCGGGCCGGGTCGGTGACGCCCGGGGCGCCCCTCGATCCTTGGGTGCGTAAGGGCGCGCATAGCGCACCCTTACGCACCCAAGGACGCACCGCGGCTACTGGACGGTCAGGCTTGCCTTGACGGTCTGCCAGATGGTGGTGCCGTCCGGGGCGATGATGTCGAGGAAGTAGTCGTACGTGGTCGTCACCCGGAGGGCGGCGCTGCACGTGCCGGGGGCGCCGTTGAGCGGGTTCGGGGGCGTGTACTTGCCGGGGCAGAGCAGCACTCCGGGGTTGGTGAGCTGGGTCCCGAGCGTGGTGTCGGTCTGGTTGTCGTTCGGCCCGTGGACCCGCACGGAGTACCCAGACGGTCCGCCGGTGACGCTCCAGATCGCGGCCGGCGGCTTCGGCGTCGAGTTCGCCGCCATCGTCCAGCGGCGGACCGTCATCGGCGTGGGATCGATGTAGAACTTGACGCTGATCGGCGCCGTCGTGGTCGTCGTCGCCCCAGTGGTGGTGGTGGTCGGCGCCGTGGTGGTGGGCGTGACCTTGGTGGTGGGCGTGACCTTCGACGTGGTCGTCGTGGACTGCGGCAGGGTGGTCGAGGTGCTCACGACGCTGCCGGTGGGATCGAGCAGGATGATCTGCGGGAGGGTCCCGCCATCATCGGGAACGCTGGACGGCGGGTCGACCACGCCGCCGGGATCGGTGGTGGTCGGCGAGATGATCATCGGGGCCACGCTGGAGCTCACCGGGCCGTCGGTGCTCCCGGGGCCGGCGATCAGGTCCGGGCTGGTCGTGCTGCAGCTCTTCATGAGGAGCAGGAGGGTGACGCCGGCCACGAGCGCGCCGCCGCCGAGCGCACCGACGAACTTCTTCGGGAACCCGCCGCCCGAGCCGCCCGGCCCGCCGGCATCGTCGGGGCCACCGGGCCCGACCATCGCGTCGGGAGCAGAGGCGCCGGGGCCACCCGAGGCCGAGCCACCACCGCCGGAGCCACCGCCGGAACCGCCGCCACCCCCGGCACCGCCGCCGCCCGACCCGCCGGGGCCGCTCACGGCGTCGAACGCCTGCTCGAACGGCGACGGGCCGGAGCCGTGGCCGGCGCCGCCGATCCCGCCGCCCGACCCGCCCGAGCCCGTCCCTCCGGTCCCGAGGCCGCCATGGCCCTGGAGCTGGGACACGTGGCCCTGCCCCTGGTGGGCCTTCAGCGTGGAGACGTGCCCCGATCCATGGCTGACCGATGAATCGAGCACGGCCGAGGCCGAGGCGCCCGCTCCCCCGGCGCCTCCGAAGATCGATCCGCCCAGGGCCACACCGGCCCCCTGCAGGAACGATGCCGCCTGGGCCTTGAGCGCGTCGGAGGCGACCATGATCGGCACGGCGGCGAACAGGGCCGCCGGCTCGACACCCAGGGCTCGTTGCCGGCTGCAGACGTCGCACCCTTCGGCGTGCTTGGTGATGAGCTTCACGGCGTCGGCGTCGAACTCGGTGATGCCGGCCGAGAGCAGCAGGCGCTCGAGCACCTCGCAGCGGGGGTTGCCGCCCCGCCAGAGCACCCGGGCTCGCACCGCCCCGTCGAGCCGCCCCCGCACCCGGTGGACGAGCTGGTTGGCCGCGTTGCGGTTCATGCCCAGGACCTCGCCCACTTCGGCCGGGGACAGCCCGTGCCGGAGCTGCAGGTCGAGGACCTCGGCGTCGCGGGGCCCGAGGGCCCGGGCCGACTCCCACACGAGCTCCTGGAGCTCGGCGTCCTCCATGGCCCGAGCCGGGTCGCCCACCCGGCCGAGACCGTCTTCGAAGCGGAACCCGTCGGGGGCGTTCGATGCCGCGCCGCCGACCGCCTCGATCACGGCCAGCTCCTGATCGTCCATGGCGCTGGCACGGCGCTCCCGCTCGCTGCGGTTGTACGCCCCGTTGCGGGCGATGCGCAGGAGCCATCCACCGAAGGCGTTGTGGTCGCGCAGGCGCTCGAGGTTCTTCCAGGCCGAGAGGAACGTGTCCTGGGCGTTCTCGGCCGCCAGCTCGCGGTCACGGAGGATGCGGAACGAGAGGTCGTAGACCTTGTCGAACCAGTGGTCGTAGAGCTCGCCGAAGGCCCGGCTGTCGCCCCCCTGCACCCGCTCCACCAACGACGCGTCGCGGGCGCGGTGTTCGTAGCGTCCCGGCTCGTCGTCGCCATCCATCGGGGCGGCGAGGTCCGAGCCGTCGTCGGCGGCGTGGTCGTCCATAGGGCTGACTTCATTGTGGCGCATCTCCGGTCGTCCCTGGCTTCAAGCGGTGCACACGTGGCGTGTCGGAACTCCTGAGCGTCGGCGGGGCCCGCGCTTACGACCCGACGTGCGGGATGTCACACCGCGCCGGCCTCCAGCCCGGACGGCGCTCGCACCGCCCCCGCCGGTGTGATGGACGACACGCCGTTGCGGCCATAAGCGGCCCGGGAGGTGGTGCTCAGGGGTCCATGTCCGCCGGATGGACCGGCGCCACCTGAAAGGAACCTCCCATGAAGCTGCGCACCAAGCTCCTCGCCTCCACCCTCGCCCTCGGCTCGAGCCTGGGCGGCGTCGCCGTCGCCTTCAGCGGGCCGGCCAACGCCAGCACGCCGATCCAGATCAACTGCGCCACGATGCCGGCGCTGTGCCAGATCGCGGTGCCCACGTTGCCGCCCTCGACGCTGGGGCCGCCCCCCACGGTGAAGGTCCCGCCCACCGTGTCCATCCCGCCCGGGGTCACCATCCCGCCGCACATCACGATCCCGCCGATCAACCCCTGTGCGCTCAGCCCGAAGGGCTGCAAGCCCCCGGCGACCGTGCCCGACCCCGGTGGCCCCTACGGCACCGACGACTGCACCGGTGGCCCGACCGGCTGTGACCCGGCCGCCGACGTCCCGGTGAAGGCCCGCCCGACCTTCACCGGCTGATCCCCGCCGGCCCGGTCCTCCCCGGTGCGGCTGGCCGGGTCGGGCTCCTGCCCGACCCGGCCGGCTCGCACCCGGCGCCCACCCGCGACCCCGCTCCGACCTGCACCACCACCCCGATCTCCTGGAGAACCCGATGAACCCCCGCACCCCCACCCGCCACGCCGGCTTGCTCCTCTCGCTGGCCGCCGGCGCCCTCGCCCTCGGCGCCTGCTCGGCGGGCCCCGCCTCGAGCCAGGCCGACGCTCCGTCCACGAACGCCGTGCCCGTCACCGTCGGCACCGCACCGCCCGTCGGGGGTGTCGACACCACTGCCGCTCCGGTCACCACCGCCCCGGCGCCGGTGGCCGCCAGCCGCAACGTGCAGGTCCTGCACGACGGCGTGGCCGTCCGCTCGGCCGCCGACGACTCGGCCGCGACGGTCACCACGCTCGGCGCCAAGACCAAGCTCGGCTCGAAGACGACGCTCCTCGCCCTCGGCGAACAGGACGGATGGGTGCAGGTCGCCCTCCCCACCCGGCCCAACGGCGCCACCGGTTGGGTCCGGTCCACCGACGTGAAGGAGCGTGACAACAGCTACGAGGTCCGGATCGAGCTCGGCGCCCACCGCCTGACGGTCACCAAGGACGGCGAGGTGGCGGTCACCGCCGACGTCGCCGTCGGCGCCCCGGGCACGCCCACGCCCACCGGCCGGTTCTACATCACCGACCTGCTCGAGAACGACGACCCGTCGGGCGCCTACGGGCCCTTCGCCCTCGGCCTCTCCGCCCACTCCGACACGCTCACCGAGTTCGCCGGGGGCGACGGGCAGATCGGCATCCACGGCACCAACGACCCGTCGAGCATCGGTCGCAGCGTGTCGCACGGCTGCGTGCGCCTGCCCAACGAGCTCATCGCGGGCCTGGCCCGCACGCTCCCGCTGGGCACCCCCGTCACCATCGTCTGACCTGGACCATCCGCAGTTCCTCGGGGGCCGGCCGCATCAGCGGTCGGCCCCCGACGCGTATCGCCGCGGCGCCGGCGACGCCTACGGCGAGCGCCACAGCCCCGCCGCGCCGCGTGGTCAGCTGTCGGCGTTGAGGATCTGGAGCCGGTCGAGCACGAACGTGCCGTCGATGCCGATGAACGACTGGATCGAGGTCTTGGTGACGGACTCGATCTTGCCGCACACGCGCTTGTCGTCGATCGACGTGATCGTGATGGTCGAGTCGCCCTGCAGCAGGCGCTCCTTGCCGGCGTACACGATGTAGGACACGACGGTGCCCGCCGGCTTCTTGGCCGCCGACCCCGGCGTCGAACCGCTGGTCTCGCTGTCCGATCCGCGCGCCTCGTCGGTGAAGGACTGGCCGGCGCTGACCTTCCCCGTGCCCTCGAGCTGGAGCCGGAAGGTCAGGTAGAGCTTGCCGGTGGGCGCGCCGGGATCGCCGACGGGGATCGAGTAGCCGAACTGCTTGTCCTTCGGGATCTCGAACTCGGCCAGCGCCACGTCGAGGTGGTCGTCGTCGTCCACCGTGTTGGCCGGGTGGGGGCCGGCGTCGGCCCACGCGGTCTTGATCTCGAGGGGGCGATCCTCGAGCCCGGCGTCGGCCGCCGCCGCGTTCCGGAGCGAGAGCGCATTGCGGCACAACGGCACTGTGGTGCCGGGGGCGGCGGTCCCCACCGGCTTGGTGGCCGACGGCGCGGCGCTGCCGGGGGCGGCGGAAGAGCCCGGGCCGCCTGTCGCGGCGGGGGCGGGGTCCGACTTCGAGCAAGCCGGCGCCAGGGCGAGGGCCACGGCGACGATCGGCGCGCCGAGCGCGGCGCGCCGGGTGGGGAGGATCGACCAGGTCATGTGCGCTCCAGGAGTTCTCGCAAGACGACGGGTTCGGGATCGGAGGCGCACGGACGTGGCCTCGGCGGGCTCAGATGGCGTGGTCCTCGATCAGGCGCCGGCCGATCACCATCTTCTGGATCTCATTGGTGCCCTCACCCACGATCATGAGCGGTGCGTCACGGTACAACCGCTCGATGGGGTACTCCGCGGCATAGCCGTTGCCGCCGTGGATGCGCAGCGCCTCCTGGCAGATCTCCCAGCACGCCTCCGAGGCGAAGTACTTGGCCATGCCGGCCTCGAGGTCGCACCGTTCGCCCCGGGCCTTGCGTTGCGCCGCGTCGTAACACATGAGCCGCGCCGCGTGGAGCTTGGTGCCCATCTCGGCCAGCTTGAACTGGATGGCCTGGTGTTGGGCGATGGGCCGGCCGAAGGTCTCGCGCTGCTGGGCGTAGCGGATCGATTCCTCGAAGGCCCGACGGGCGACGCCCACGGCCCGGGCCGAGATGTTGATGCGACCGAGCTCCACCGCCGACATCATCTGGAAGAACCCCTGGCCCTCCTCGCCGCCGAGCAGGTTGGCGGCGGGCACCTTGTGGTCGTCGAAGGTGAGCTCGACCGTCTCCACGCCGCGGTAGCCCAGCTTGTGGATGTTCGGACCGACGGTGATGCCTTGGTAGGTCGGCCCCGGCTCCTTCTCGACGAGCAGCACGCTCATCCCGCGGTGCTTCGACGCCGGATCGGGATCGGTGCGGACGAGGGTGACCACCAGCCCGGCCTCCCGACCGTTGGTCAGCCACATCTTGGTCCCGTTGACCACGTACACGTCGCCGTCGCGGACGGCCTTGGTGCGGATCGACGCCACATCGGAACCGGCGTCGGGCTCGCTGAGGGAGTAGGCACCCCGGATCTCGCCCGTCGCCATCTTGGGGAGGAGCCGGGCCTTCTGCTCGTCGGTGCCGAACGTCTTGATGAGGTAGCAGCCCATGAAGTGGGTGTTGAGGAACCCGCTCACGCTCATCCAGCCGTAGGCCAGCTCCTCCACGATCTGGGCGTAGGTGAGGATGTCGAGGCCGAGACCGCCGTACTCGGGCGGCACGGTGATGCCGAAGAGCCCCAGCTCCTTCATGCCCTCGACGATGGCCTCGGGGTACTCGTCGGCCTCGTCGAAGTGGGCGGCGAACGGGATGATCTTCTCGTCCCGGAACTTCCGCACCACGGCCAGGAGCTCCTCTCGGATCTCGGCGTTGTCGTCAGCCTGCTGCTCCGGCACGGCGTCCCCCTCGGCGTTCGTCGGTTCCGTCTGTCTCGGAGGGACGCTATAGCGTCCCGTCCGTCGAGAAGAACCGGGAGACGCCATGCCGACGCGCAACATCACCAACCCGTTCATCGAGGAATCGCTCGGGCACCGCTTCACCGACAAGGTGGTGCTCGTGACCGGTGCCGCTTCCGGGATCGGCCGGGCCACGGCGCTCCGGCTGGCCGCCGAGGGGGCGGCCGTCTGGTGCGTCGACGTCAACACCGAGGGGGTCGACAGCACGGCCGCGACGATCGAGGCGGCCGGAGGGACGGCCCGCTCCAGCACGGTCGACGTGACCGATCCCGCCGCCTGCGCGGCCGCCGTGGCCGCCGTGGTCGAGGCGTTCGGCGGCCTCGACGTGCTGTGCAACATCGCCGGCATCGGTGGTTCGGCCCACACCCTCGAGGAGACACCCGGGCGCTTCAACGCCATGTTCGCCGTGAACGCCTTCGGTCCGTTCAACCTCATCCAGGCCGCGCTGCCCCATCTGCTCGAGCGGGGCGGCAACGTGCTGAACCTCGCCAGCACGGCCGGCATCATCGGCCAGGCCTACTGCGCCGCGTACTGCGCCTCGAAGCACGCCCTGGTCGGTCTCACCAAGGCGCTCGCGGTGGAGTACGGGCGCCAGGGCGTGCGGTTCAACGCCGTGTGCCCCGGAGGGGTGAACACCGGGCTCATCGGTGCCTTCGTCCCGCCCGAAGGGGCGTCGATGTCGCTCATCTCCCGGTCGTACCTCACCCGCGACATGCAGGAGCCCGAGTCCGTGGCCGCCCTGATCGCCCACATCGCCAGCGACGAGGCCTACTACATGAACGGCGCGGTGGTGGCCGTCGACGGCGGCACCACCACCGGCTGACCGCCGCCGGCCGGACCTCCCTTGGGTGCGTAAGGGTGCGCTATGCGCGCCCTTACGCACCCAAGGACGAGGACCCGAACACGCGGGGAAAGCGGGCGGCGAGCCAGTCGGCCGAGAGGGAGACGTCGGAGCGGTCGAGCCCGAGGATCCAGCGGACGTGGGCCACGGCGAGGTGGTCGGTGATCGCCTCGACGTCGGCCGGGTCGGCGTGGGCCGGGGTGCAGCCGTCCTCGCTGGTCCGGAGGAGCTCGGCGATGTTGGCCAGGCGCTCGGCGTGCTGGGTGAGGCCACCCTTGGCCCACATCGGACCGCACAGGTCGGTGAAGCTGTTGTGCCCCACATCGTGGAGGACCACCAGCCGGGCCCGAGGGCCGAGCTTGGAGAACGTCAGCCGCAGATCGTCGAGCGACACGTGCCCGCTGGCGTCGCCCCCGATCACCAGCCCCCGGCGGTCGACGGTGACCCGGTCGGGGACACCGGTCGGCGCCTTGGCCACGTAGCCCACGAACCCGTCGTCGGTGGCGAGCTTCATCGCCACCGACGCGCCCACCCCGTGTCCCGAGGCGATCAGATCACCGGGGTCGACGGCCCCGTGGAGCGGGGAGTCGCCCACGTTGGCCGCCCGCAACGCGCCCAACGTCCGACGGAGGTCGTCGATGTCGGCCCGATCCCCTTCGTAGGGGTCCTTCACGAGCTGCCCGGTGACCGACCGGGCCTGGTGGTCCGGGGCCGCCACGACGAATCCCCACGAGGCGAGGTGGGCCAGGTACCGGGACTCGAACAGATCGAAGCCCCCCATGTCGTGGCTGTGCAGGACCACGGGGAACGGCCCATCGGCGTTGGCCGTCGGCCCGTCGAACACGTCGGTGGCGAAACGGACGTCCTGCACCAGTTCGGGTGGCACCACGGCCCGGACCGTCTCGGGGTAAGCCACCGCCGAGGAGTAGCCGGCGATCCGGGCCACGCCGGCCGCCGCGGCGGGGTCGGCCGGGTAGTACACGACAGCCGACTGCGGGCACCCGAAGTGGCCGTCGACGAGCGGCGTGCAGCGGGTGGGCTCGAGGGGGATCGTCTTCGTGCCCACCGGGTAGGGCCCGGTGCCCGAGTAGTCGACGGGCACCCCGGTCGGCGCCGTGCCCCCGACCGTCGCCCCGCCGGCCCCGGCCACCCCGGTCGCGCCGGATCCCCCCGGCCCGGCGCCGGGGGGATCGCCGGACCCGGCGCATGCCCCCGCGGCCGTCACGAGCACGATGGCCGCGGCAGCCATCGACCGGCGGCGGGCAGCCTGCCGTTGACGGCGACGGAGGCGGTGCGGCGGCACCCGTACCGGTACCGGCGCCGTGCCCGCCGGTGGCACGTCGGGAGCAGCGGGGCGCTTCATGCCGGGAGCGAGCGCTCCACCTGGCGCCAGGCCGCCTCGACCGCGACCGTGGCGTCCTGCAGCTCGGCGGGCGGGGCGTCGTCCTGCAGCAAGCGCTCGCAAACGCCGACGGCGTCGATGAGCGGGGCGGCGCCCACCGCCTCGGCGGCGTCGCGGATCGACGCCAGCGCGTCCCGGGCGCTGGACACGGCGACGGCGCCGATGGCGGCACGCAACGCGTCGAGATGGCCCGGGACCAAGGCCCGGAGGAGCCCCGCGGCTTCCAGCAACAGGGCGTCGGGCAGCTCCCGCAGGCCGGTGAGCGCCCGGCCGCCGGTCCCGGACCCGGCGCTGGGACGAGCGTCGGCGTCGATGTCCGCGGCCGGCACCGATGCCGGCTCGGCCACGGCAGACGGGCCGGCCCGGGACGCGCCCCCCGGCACCGTGGCGTAGGACTGCTCGAAGCGCGACCCGGTGTCGAGCACGACCTGCTCGAGGGCCACCAGGCTGAAGGGCTTGGCGAGGTAGCCGTCCATCCCGGCCTCGAAGCAGCGTTCCCGCTCCGACTCCATGGCCCCGGCGGTGACCGCCACCACCCTGGCGCGCGGGCGCCCCGTGGCGGCCTCGTCCCGGCGGATGGCCCTGGTGGCCTCGAACCCGTCCATCCCCGGCATCTGGCAGTCCATCAGCACGACGTCGTAGGGCACGGGGGCGGAGGCGCAGGCGGTCACCGCGTCGGCGCCGTCGGTCACGGCGTCGAACGTGCACCCGAGTCGGCGGAGGAAGGCGGTCACGACCTGCTGGTTGACGTCGTTGTCCTCCACCACCAGCACGTGACGGCCCGCGGCGCGGGAGGTGCCCGGGGCGAGCTGGCGGCCCGGCAGCACCGGCTGGGCCAGGCCTGGTTCCACCGCCGTGGGCGCGAACGGGAGCCGGACGATGAACGTGCTGCCCACCCCGAGCCGGCTGTTCAGCTCGATCGTGCCGCCCATCAGGTCGACGAGCTGGCGGGTGATGGCCAGACCGAGGCCCGTACCGCCGTGGCGCCGCGTGGTGGACACATCGCCCTGACGAAACGGCTCGAAGAGCCCGTCGCGCAGCGCCGGAGCGATCCCGATGCCGGTGTCGGCCACCTCGAACCGCACCACCGTGCCCTCGGCCCCGGATTCGGCCGCCGCTGGCGGCTCGACCGCGACCCGGACCGTCACCCCTCCGGCCTCGGTGAACTTCACCGCGTTGCCGACGAGGTTCACGAGCACCTGGCGCAGGCGGAGCGGGTCGCCGAGCACGAGCGGCAGGTCCACGTCCGCACCGTCGAGTTGGAGGTGGATGCCCTTCTCGTGGGCCGCGGCGAGGAACACGCCGACCGCCTCGCTGACCACCTGGCGCAGGTCCACCGGGGTGCGGTCGAGCTCGAGCTGGTTGGCCTCGATGCGGCTCAGGTCGAGGACGTCCTCCAGGAGCTCGAGCAGCTGGGTGCCGGCGGACCGCAGGGTGACCAGCCGGTCCATCTGCTCGGAGCTGAGGTCGCTGTCGAGCAGCAGCGCGGCCATGCCGAGGATGGCGTTGAGCGGCGTGCGGATCTCGTGCGACACGTTGGCCAGGAACTGGGACTTGACCCGGGACGCCTCGAGGGCGGCGTCGCGGGCGGCGGCGAGGCTGCGCTCGGTCTCCACCGCCGCGCTGATGTCGCTCACGCTGCCGAGCACCCGCACCACGTTGCCCTCGCCGTCGAGGAGGGGGGCGAGGCGCAGCTCCACCCAGGCCTCGTCGGGCATCGTGCCCCCGACCACCCGGTGGCGCACGGTGATCATCGTCCGCTGCTCGATGGCGGCGATGAACGCGTCACGGACGAGGTCGTGGTCCTCGGGATGGACCAGCTCCCTCCAGGCCGTGGCCGGATCCACCTCCTCCCCGCCCCGCAGCTCCACGAGGTAGCGGTTGGCGAACTGCCGCGTGCCGTCGAGGCTCACGTCGAAGATGCCGACGGGCACGGCGTCGGCCAGCACCCGGAGCGACTCCTCCCCGAAGCGGAGCTCCTCCTCGGCCCGCCGCCGCTCGGTGATGTCGCGGGAGTTGATCACGATGCCCCGCACGGAGGGCTCGTCGACCAGGTTCTGCACGACCGATTCGATGATGTGCTCCCGCCCGCCCACGTCGAAGATCCGCAGCTCGAACGGTTCCGCACCGAGGTGGTCGCCGTGGAGCACCCGGTCGAGGATCTCGAGGGCGCGCGGGACGTCATCGGGGTGGAGCAGGGAGAAGATGCCACCGGCCGGGTCGTATCCCTCGGGGTAGCCGAGCAGCCGTGTGCCCTCGGGACTGGAGTAGCGCCAGCTCCCGTCGGGATCGATGACGGTGATGATGTCGGTGGAGTACCGCACCATCGCCTCGAACCGACGCTCGGTGTCGCGCAGCTCCTGCTCGACGGACCGGAGGCTGGACACGTCGCGGAGGATGGCCAGCATCGACTCGACGGTGCCGTCGGCCGCCAATTCGGGGACGCACCGAGCCTCCACCGCGACGTCCATCTCGAGGCCGGTCAGCAACTCGATCGGCGACTGCTCCTCGCCGGTGGCGAAGACCTCCTCGATGACCGACAGCACGAGCATGGCCCGGTCGGGGTCGGCGAAGTCGCCGATGCGCACGCCGACGACGGCGTGCGGGTCCACGCCGTACAGGTCCGAGAACCGGGCGTTGCAGAAGAGGATGCGGCCCTCGCGGTCGAACCGGATGAGCGCGTCGGGGATGGCGTCGATCATCCGGCGGAACGGATCGACCCCCTCACCGGGCGGCGCCTCGGAGCCCCGGGGACCGTCGGGTCCGCCGGGGGTGGAGGCGCCCGCGGGCGCAGCGGGGTCGAGCGGCCGGTCGGTCACGGTGCCGGCGTCGACCCCTCGCCGTCACGGATGCGGGCCGCGGCCGCGGTGGACTCCGCCGCCGCCGACCCGAAGATGCCCTTGGCCATCAAAGACGTCTCCGCCGACCGCCGGGCCGCGTACACCGCCGCCCTCGCCTCGTGGATCGCCGCGTCGTCGGGCGCGGCCAGGGCCGCCAGCTCGGCCAGATGGCAGGCGAGGCGGTGGTCGCCCGCCTCGGACAGCTCCTGGGCCCGGGCGACGAGCACGCCGGCGCCGCCGGCCAGCCGGGCGACCTCCGAGGCGGCGACGGTATCGGCGGGGGGCTTGAGGCGCGACGGGTTGCCGTCGTACCAGCCCCCGTACCGGCGCCAGATGTTGCGCACCACGAACTCGGGCTCGTCGTAGGACGGGGCCAGCCAGGGCTTGACCGCGAGACGGTCGGGCAGACGCACGGTGTGGACGATGTCGTCGAGCCGGGCGCCCTCGTTCATGAGGGCGAGCGTCTCGCCCACGAGGTGCTCGAGGGCCGAGGCGTAGTCGTCGAGGAACCCGGCGATGCGGTCGCGCCCGGCCACCGGCAGGCCGTGGGCGGGGAGGAGCAGCTCGGGCTCGTGGGCCGCGATCTCCCGCAGGACCATCGCCCACTCGCGCGGGTAGCGCTGCACCTTCTGGGGGTTGCCGGCGTTGGGGAACATCCAGATGATGAAGTCGCCGATGCAGGCGGCCTTGTGCTCGGGGATCCAGGCCCAGGCGTGGTCGTCGGTCTCGCCGATGCCGTGGTGGAGCTCGATGGTGAGGTCACCGATCCGCAGGCCCATGCGGTCGGCGAAGGTGTCGGAGGGCTGCACCCAGTCGAGGCCGAACCGGCCGACCTTGAGCTTCCCGTCGCGCCCCTCGAAGGCGCTCCCCCCGAACTGGCGGGCGTTGATCACGGCGTTGTAGCCGCTGGTGAGGTCGTAGCGGGCGAACCGTTCGGGGACGAGCTCGTGGGCCACCACCTGCGGCCGTCGGTGTCCGGAGGCCGCCGCCTCGTCGATGAACGCCCGGGCCCCGCCGACGTGGTCGACGTGGCCGTGGGTGTAGACGAGCGACCGCACCGGGTCGGTCCGCCACCCCCGCAGCGCCTCCACGGCCCGGCTCCCCACGAACGGGTTGCTGGTGTCGAACACGACCAGCCCGTCCCCCGAGTCGAAGACGACGACGTGGGAGAACCCGTCCACCATGGCCACGCCGTCGGCCAATACGTGCAGGGAGAGCCCCATCGGGTTGGCGTCGCCGTCGATGGCGCCGCCGTCGATGAACCGGGCCGACCGATCCAACAGGTCCGTCATGGCACTCCCCTCGTGGCGTCGACGGGCCGCAGCTTAGGACCCGCCGCCGGGGTGGGCCGGGGCCGAGGCGCACCCGTCAACCGTGGGCGTGCCGGTCCTGCTTGCTCCGGTACATGTCCTGGTCGGCCCGAGCGAGCAGGTCGCCGATGTCGAGGGACCCGTCGACCGTGGTGGCGATGCCGACGCTCGCCCCGACCGTCACGCGGTGCCCGTCGACGAGCATCGGCACGGCGACGGCGTCGGTGATGCGACCGGCGATGCGCTCGGCCTCGCCGGGGGGGAGCGCCTCGCACACCACGACGAACTCGTCGCCCCCGAGGCGGGCCACGGTGTCGACGTCGCGGGTGACGTGACCGAGCCGCCGGGCCACCTCGATCAGGACCTGGTCGCCGGCCCGGTGCCCGTAGGTGTCGTTGACGTCCTTGAAGAGGTCGAGGTCGACGAACAGCACCGTGACCGAATCGCCGTCGCGGCGGAGGCGACTGCAGGCCTGCCCGAGCCGGTCCTCGAGGAGCATCCGGTTGGGCAGGCCGGTCAGCGGATCGTGGGTGGCCTGGAAGGCCAGCTGGGACTCGGCCCGACGGCGGTCGGTCACGTCTTCCACCGTGGCGATCCAGCCCGTGCGCCGGTCCTCCACGCCGAGGGGGACGAACTTGGCGTGGGCCCAGCGGTGGAAGAGCCCGGTCTCCACCGTGAACGTGACCTGGTGGGGCAGGCCCGTGCGGAGCACCGCGCCGGCCGCCTCGACGACGTCGGGCCGGTCGGCGGCGGCGACGGCGGCCTCGAACCCCCGGCCCATCAGGCGGTCGGCCGGGAGGTTGAAGATCTGCTGGGCCGACTCGTTGCAGAACACCACGTGCCCGCGGGCGTCGGCCGACAGGATGCCGAGGGGGAGGGCCTCGGCCAGCGACAGGAACCGGTCGGCCGCACCGGCGAGGGGGAGGGCGGCCGCCACCTCGCGGGCATCGATCTCCCGCACCCGCAGCACCGCACCCTTGAGCACCGGGTCGTGGGTGGCGTCGATGACCGTGGCGTCGAAGGAGTGCCACTCGCCCCGCTTGCCCCGGGCCCGCACCCGGATGGTCTCCTCGAAGCCCTTCGTGGCCCGGGCCCGCTCGATGAGGTCGAAGACGCGGGGGAGGTCGTCGGGGTGGAGGTTCTCGCCGATGTGGTGCCCCATCCGCTCGTCCCGGTACCCGAGCGTGATCTCCTCCGACGACTGCACGATCTCGCCCCGGGGCGAGATGAGGAGCAGGAACTCGCGCGAGTACCGCTTCAGCGCGGCCCGGATGGCGTCCTCGTCAGGCGCGGCCACCGTCGTCCGTTCGACGGGCGGCGCCACCGGAGGCGGCGGCGGCGGGCGGTTGGCGTGAGGGGAGAGGAACGAGCGATGCCGTCCCGAGGGGCCGGTGGCCATCGCACCTCCTCGTGACGATCGGCGTGCGGAGCAACCCTTGTCGGTATCGGCGCGCCCGGGCGCGAACTTCACGGGTCCGACGGTTCATGCGGGTTGCATCTCTGTGACGGGCTCAGCCGAACATGGCGAGCCACTCGCGCTCGGTCTTGGGCTTGAAGACGAAGTTCCACTGCCGGGTCTCGCCCATGCTGGCGAACGGCTCGGCCGAGTAGAGGTGCCCGGGGAAGAGGAGGGCGTCGTCGGGGACCTTGGCCAGGCGCTGGGTGAGGCTCTGGTAGAGGGCGGCCGGGTCGCCGCCGGGCAGGTCGGTGCGGCCGCACCCTTCGAGGAAGAGCGTGTCGCCGGCCACCAGCCGGTTGGCCACCAGGAAGCACTGGCTGCCCGGCGTGTGGCCCGGGGTGTGGATGAGCTCGATCGGGATGTCGCCGACCATGACGATGTCGCCACTGGTGTGCTCGACCAGATCGGAGCTCGAGGCCTCGGTGACCCGCTGCACCCACGGGCTCTCGTCCTGCTGGACGTGGATGGGGCAGGGGTGGATCGTGAGGAGCTCGCGCACCCCGGAGATGCGGTAGCCCATCATGTCGCCGCCGACGTGGTCGGCGTGGTAGTGGGTGGCGAGCGCCCCGACGATCCGCATGTCGTCGGCCGCCGCCACGTCGAGGATGCCCTTGATGTCGTAGGCGGGGTCGATCACCACCGCCTCCCCCGTCTCCCGGTCGCCGACCAGGTAGACGAAGTTGACCATCTGGCGGGCGACGGGGTCGGTGCGGGCGATGTCGCGCCCGGCCAGGAGCTGACGGAAGTAGAGGCGGTCGTCGGGACCGGCATCGGGATCGGCCATGACCTGCACGCTACCGGCCCGCCGTGCCGGCCACCGCCGCTCGGACCGCCGACCGCCGGACCGCCGGTGTGCTACGACCGACGCATGGAACCCCGCATCTCGCTCGTCACCCTCGGCTGCCGGGACACGGCCCGGGCCCGGGCCTTCTACGAGGCGCTGGGCTGGACCGGCACCTCCCCCGACGGCGAGGTGGTGTTCATCCAGGCCGGGGCGATGGTCCTGGCCCTGTGGGACCGAGGCCTGCTGGCGGCCGATACCGCCGTCCCCGATGGTGGCGGGTGGGGCGGCGTGACCCTGGCCCACAACGTGGCGACGCCCGAGGCGGTCGACGCCGTGCTGGCGGCGGCGGCCTCGGCCGGCGCCACCATCGCCCGACCGCCCGCGGCCACCGAGTGGGGCGGCTACTCGGGGGTGTTCGTCGACACCGAGGGCCACCCGTGGGAGGTGGCGCACAATCCGCACTGGCGCCTCGGGCCCGACGGCGCCGTCCACCTCCCGCCCTCGACCTGAGCCCGCGGGTCACCGCTCGGGCCCGGCGCCGGCCCACCGCTCGCGCCCACCGTTCGGGCCCGGCCTGGCCGCGGGAGCGGCGCGGCAGGCGCCGGTAGGGTACGGCCATGCCCGACGGATCGCCGGCTCGCTCCTACGCCGTCATCGGCCTCGGCGCCATCGGCGGCTACTACGGCGGCCGCCTCGCCGCCGCTGGGCATCCCGTGCGGTTCCTCGTCCGGTCCGAGCTCGCTGCCATCCGGGCCGGCGGCCTCACCGTGACCTCCCCCCACGGCGACATCCGCCTGCCCGAGATCGAGGCGTGGGACTCGGCGGGCGAGGTGCCGGAGAGCGACGTGGTCGTGGTGGCGGTGAAGACGACCGACACGCCCGGCGTGCTCGACGACGTGCGCCGCCTGATCGGTCCGTCCACCCAGGCCGTGCTCGTCCTCCAGAACGGCCTCGGGGTCGAGGAGGTGGTGGCGGCCGCCGCGGGTGACACGCCGGTGGTCGGCGGGATGTGCTTCATCTGCTCCCACAAGGAGGGGCCCGGCCGCATCCGCCACCTCGACTACGGCGCCGTCACCGTCGGGCGGTGGGCGCCGGGCTACGCGCCGATGGGCGTGACGCCGGAGGTGGAGGCCGTCGCCGCCGACCTCGAGGGTGCCGGCCTCCCGGTCAACCGGCTGCCCGAGCTCGGCGTCGGGCGGTGGAAGAAGCTGGTGTGGAACATCCCCTACAACGGGCTGTCCGTCGTGCTCGACGCCGGCACCGACGAGCTCATGGCCGACCCGGTCACCCGCAGCCTCGTGGCCGACCTGATGGCCGAGGTCGTGGCCGGCGCCGCGGCCTGCGGCCATGCCGTCGACCCGACCTTCATCGACACGATGCTCCGCGACACCGACGCCATGACGCCCTACGCCCCGAGCATGAAGCTCGACTACGACGCCCGCCGCACGCTCGAGCTCCCGGCCATCTACGCCGCGCCCACCGCGGCGGCGCGCGCCGCAGGCACCCCGATGGTCCGCACCGAGGCCCTCCACCGCCAGCTCGCCTTCCTCGACCGGCGCAACCGGGCCCTCGCCTGACGCCCGGCGGCGGGTCAGGGCTGGGCCACGAACCAGGAGCGCAGGACGTCCTTGTAGGCCGCGTCGAACTCGTCGTAGTCCGCTCGCAGCCCGGCCCCGGGCCAGCGGCGCGGGAGCAGCTCGGCCGGCAGCTCGGGATCGGCGAGCAGGTGGCGCAACACCGCGGCGGAGAGGACGAACCCTTCGGCCAGCACGCTCGTGTCGCCGGCCCGCAAGGGCCGCAGCAGGGGCATGAAGGCCGACCGCAGCGCCTCGGCGCCGGCCGCCCAGGCGTCGACATCCCAGAGCGTGGCCACGAGCGTGCCGGCATCGACCTCGGGGCGGGCGGTGGCCCAGGTGCACTGGCCGTCGGCCACGGCCCGGGCCCCGGCGAAGCGGTCGCGGGGGAGGTTGGCGGGGCGGAGCCACACGCCTTCGCGCCACTCGGCCAGCTTGAGCCGCCGCATGGCCTCGCGCAGCGCCGTCCGTTGCGCCGCCGGGCGCCGGTCGGCCACCACCACGGCGAGCTCCCAGTCGCCCGCCCACTGCCGCGGCCCGGTCGCCCGGCTGGCCTGCTGTCGGGCCTGGCGTTCGAGGAGCGG
The DNA here is from genome assembly GCA_029782025.1 of Actinomycetes bacterium. Taxonomy (GTDB): domain Bacteria; phylum Actinomycetota; class Acidimicrobiia; order Acidimicrobiales; family Acidimicrobilacustridaceae; genus JAKOVR01. Next base: position 26,047 of record JAKOVR010000047.1, read on the forward strand.
GCCCACGAGGCGGTAGCCGTCGCCCTCCGCCGCCAGCTCCCCGGCGGCGGCCATGCGGGAGATGGCGGTGCGCACGGTGCCGGGGCTGAGGCCGAAGAGCTCACCGCAGCGCACGAGCAACCGCGTCGGCAACCACGGCGGGTCGGTGCCGAGCAGCGTGCTGGCCAGGACGGAGCGGGCCGTGAGCGGCCTGGCTCCGGCCAGCGCGGCCACGTCCTCGATATTACGCGATTGCATCATGTGTTGAAAGAGTGTAATGTCCCGGCATGGCCGCCGACCTTCGCCAGCTCACGCACCCGCCGGATGATGCCACCACGGCCGCCCCGGCCGACGATCTCGAGGACGTCGAGGCTTCCGACGATCCCCGCCAGGCCGCCGCCGGGGCCGATGCCGCCCAATCGGCCGCCGACCTGCGCGACTTCGCTTCAGAGGACGTCGACGGGCCCGACTACCCCACCGTCGACAGCGCCGGCCGGCGCATGGGTGGCCTGGTCCCGGCGCCCGAGCACCTGCCGAACGTCCTCCCCACCGATCGGCTGACGGCATCGGGCAAGGCTCGTCCGCCTTTGCGCGACGAGCTCCGCCGCATCCACAACGGCCGCAACGCCGTCAACGTCGTCGGGGTGTGGCTGCAGTCGGTCGGGGTGATCGCGGTCGCGTGCTGGATCGACCGCTGGTGGGTCTGGCCGATCGCCTTCCTCCTCGTGGGGCGCTGCTTCGCCCTGTTCTCGATCCTCGGCCACGAGGGCGCCCACCGCCTGCTGTTCTCCAAGAAGAAGGTCAACGACCTCGTCGGCAAGGTGCTCGTGGCCTACCCGGCCTTCGTGCCCTTCGACGCCTACCGACGCAGCCACTTCGCCCACCACAAGGACGAGTTCGGCCCGGCCGAGCCCGACCACAACCTCTACAACGGCTACCCGATCCCCGCCGCTTCGTGGCGGCGCAAGCTCTGGCGCGACGCCCGGGGCAGCTCGGGCTGGAAGAACCTGAAGGGCCTGGCCTACGCCTGGCGCAGCGAGTCGGCCCGCCCCGTGGCGGCCAAGATCACCGCGGCGCAGGTCGTCGTGTGGGCCGGGCTCTGGCTGGCCTTCGGCCGCTGGTGGCTCTACCCGGTGCTGTGGCTGCTCCCGTGGGTCACGGTGTGGCGGGTGATCAACCGCCTCCGGGCCGTGGCCGAGCACGGCGGCATGACCCGCTCGTCGGACCGGCGCCTCACCACCCACGTGGTGCGTCAGACGTGGCCGGCCCGGTTCTGGATCGTGCCGTACAACACCGGCTACCACCTCGCCCACCACGTCGACATGGGGGTGCCGTTCCAGCAGCTACCCCGCCTCCACCGGGAGCTGGTCGACGCCGGGTGGGTCACGCCCGAGATCGAGTACCGCAGCTACACCGCGCTGTGGCGAGCGGCCAGCGCCGGCTGAGGCTGGAGCCGCGCCGCCGGCGAGCGCCGGATGGTTTCGCGCCCGTGCGGCTTCATGAGGGGTTCATCGAGCCATCCGTACCGTCCGCTCCAGTGACCGCCCACCGGGGGCGGCCTGCGAACGGAGGCTCACGATGCCCACCCTGCTCCCCCTGCTCGCCCAGACCGACGCCGCCGACGGTGCGGCCCTCGGTGTCACCGTCGTGGCCGGCGTCATCGGCCTGGCCGCGCTCGTCTGGTACATCTGGCTCGTCATCGACATGAGCAAGCTGCCCGACGCGGCGTGGGCCGCCTCGGGTCAGAAGAAGGAGCTGTGGCGGGCCCTGTGGGTCGTCGGGCTGGTGTGCGGCGGCAGCCTCATCATCGGGCTCGTCTACCAGTTCGCCATCCGGCCGAAGGTGCGCCGCGCCGCCGGCGTGTGAGGCACGATCCGGCGCACGGTGGCGCCGTGCTGTTCTAGGCTTCCGGCGTTCCCTCGTCGAAGATCAGGTGCCCATGAACGCCCTCGTGCTCGCCCAGACCTACACCTACCGGTACGACAGCCCACTGGTGTGGGTCGGGTCGATCCTCTTCCTCGGCCTCGGCATCTGGGTGGCGGTCGACGCCAACAAGTACCCGGACTGGGTCTGGGAGCGGTCGGGCCAGAACAAGATGCTGTGGATGATCATGCCGCCGGTCCTCGGGCTGTGCTGCGGGTGCCTCACCCTCATCCCCGTGCTCATCTACTTCCTGAACATCAAGAAGAGCCTGGATACGGCCAACGCCGGCGGGCCCGCCGCCTACGGCGCCAACGGGTACGGGCAGCCCTACGGCCAGCCCGGCTACCCGCCGCCCGGCCAGCCCTATGGCCAGCCCGGCTACGGCCAACCGCCGGCGGCCCCCGGCTACGGCCAGCCCGACGCCGGCACCTACGGCCAGCCCGGCTACGGCCAGCAGCCCCCCGCTCCCGGCTACGGCCAACCGCCGGCGGCTCCTGGCTACGGCCAGCCCGACGCCGGCACCTACGGCCAGCAGCCTCCCGCTCCGGGCTACGGCCAGCCCCCGGCCGACCCGAACCAGCCCCCGCCTTACCCGCCTCAGCAGTAGCGGGCCCCGGTGGGGCGCCCCCGGCCGGGCCAGCACTCAGCTGGCGTCGTCGGGCGGCAGATCCGGGTGCAGTCGCACCGGTTCGGTGTCGTGGCCGCCGCGCCCGTGGTCGTGGTCGTGGTCATGCCCGTGGGTGTGCCCGTGACCGTCGGCGTGGTCGTGGTCGTGCCGGCCGTCGACGCCGTGGAGGGGAAGCACCCCGGCCGGGAGCTCGGTGCTCTCGCGGGCCGCGAACTCGGCCATCGACCGGACGTCGCGCAGCGACCGACCGAGGCGGCGGGCGACGCGCACGGCGTCGTCGTGCTCGACCTTGACCCGCCCGGCCCCGACCTTGATCCGCACCGGGTAGCCCTCGACCTCGACCTGGGTCTCGCGCCGGTCGAGCGGCCAGCGGTCGAAGGTGGTCCCCCGGATGCCGAACGATCCTGTCTCGGCCGCCAACACGTCGCCCACCTGCCGGGCCAGAGCCGGATCGGCCAGGGCCGACACCACGAAGGCGGGCCGGCCCTTCTTCATCACGATGGGGGTGAGCCAGGCGTCGTGGGCGCCGGCGTCGAGGAGCGACGCCACGGCGTGGGCGAGCTGCTCGCCGGTGGCGTCGTCGACGTTGGCCTCGAGCAGCACGACGGGCTGGCCCGGCTCCCGGGAGGGAGCGCGGGTGCCGATCACCACCTGGGTGAGGTTGGGGCGGTCGCCGAGCTCGGCCGTGCCGGCCCCGAACCCGGACCGTTCGATCACCATCGGCGGCATCGGCCCGAAGTCGGAGGCCAGCGACGCCACCAGCGCGGCCCCGGTGGGCGTCGTCAGCTCGATGGGGATGTCGAGGGAGTAGGAGGGCACGCCGGCCAGCAGCTCCACCACCGCCGGGGCCGGGTTGGGCAGCAGGCCGTGGGCGGCCCGGATCATCCCGATGCCGTTGGCCACCGGGCTCGTCTGCACCTCGTCGACGCCGAGGAGCTCGAGGGCGGCGCAGGTGCCGACGATGTCGATGATGGCGTCGGTGCCGCCGACCTCGTGGAAGTGCACCGCTTCGGGCGGGCGGCGGTGGAGCTTGCCCTCGGCCTGGGCCAGTGCGTCGAAGGCGGCCAGCGCCCGCCGCCGCACCCGCTCGGGCAGGCGGGCCTCCTCCACCATGCCGGTGATGTGGGCGGCGGTGCGGACCACGGTGGAGGGTTCGGCCAGCACGTGGATCTTGGTGGCGCCGATGCCCGATCGCAGCACGGTCTCGGCCTCGAGGGCCCACCCGCCGACCGGGAGCTGCTCGCAGATGGCGCGCACCTCGTCGAGGTCGGCGCCGGCATCGACGAGCGCCCCGAGGGCCATGTCCCCGGCGATCCCGCTGAAGCAGTGGAACCAGGCGACGGTGACCGGTCCGTCCGGGTCGGGCGGGTCGGATGCGGAGGGGGCCGGCGCGGTCATCGGCCGATCCGGTGATCGACGACCGAACCGGCATCGGCCTCGGCCTCGCTGGGCAGGGGCAGGGTCGGCCGGACGCCGGCCCGGTCGCGGGCGCCGAGGAGGCGGACCACGGCGCAGGCCGCCCCGAAGCCGTTGTCGATCCCCACGACGGTGAGGCCGCTGGCGCACGACGCCAGCATCGCCAGCAGGGCGGTGACGCCCTCGAAGCTCGACCCGTAGCCGGTGCTGGTGGGCACGGCGATCACCGGGGCGGCGGTGAGCCCCCCGACCACGCTGGCCAGCGCCCCTTCCATGCCCGCGGCCACCACGACGGCATCGGCCGTGGCCAGCTCGCCCACCGTGTCGAGGATGCGGTGCAGCCCGGCCACACCGACGTCGGTGATGCGCACCGGGTCGACGCCGTGGGCGAGGAGCGTGGCCGCGCACTCGTCGGCCACGGCGAGGTCGGCCGTGCCGGCGGTGAGCACCAGCACCCGGTCGGGGCGCACCGGTCGGGGGCGCCACACCAGCGTGGCGGCCGAGCCCCCGGTGAGGACGTCGGGGGCCGGGTTCACGGCGACGGTCGCCGCCACCTGGGCGGCGTCGGCGCGGGACAGGACCACGGGAGCATCGCCGGGCTGGGCCAGGAGCTCGGCCACGATCGCCGCGCACTGGGCCGGTTCCTTGCCCGGCGCGTAGACGGCCTCGCCCATCCCCTGGCGGAGGGCCCGGTGGTGGTCGACGCGGGCGAACCCGAGGTCGGCGTAGGGCAGGGTGCGGAGCTGCTCGACCGCGGCATCGGCGCTGAGCGCTCCGGACCGCACGGCGTCGAGCAAAGCCCGGAGGGCGGGTTCGTCCACGCCGAATAGCATGCTCGTTCGTGACCTCTCCTGCCGCATCGTTCCGCGTGGGCTACCTCGGCCCCCCGGGCACCTTCACCGAGCAAGCGCTGCTCACCCAGCCCGACCTGTGCGACGGCGAGCTCGTCCCCCTCCCCTCGTTCGCCGATGTGCTGGCCGCCGCCGCCGCCGGCGACGTCGATTTCGGCTTCGTGGCCATCGAGAACGCCATCGAGGGCACCGTCACGGTCACGATCGACACGCTCGCCTTCGAGACCGAGCTGCTGATCGAGCGGGAGGTCGTGATGCCGGTGCACCTGTCGCTGCTGGCCAAGCCGGGGGCCTCGGTCGAGGGCCTGAAGGGGGTCATGAGCTTCCCCCACGCCACGGCGCAGTGCCGCGGCTTCCTGGCCCGTGAGCTCCCCGGCGTGGAGAACGTCGCCACCAACTCGACCTCTGATGCCGCCAGGTGGGTGGCCGAGCACGGCGACCTCACCCTCGCCGCCATCGGCCCGGCCCGGGCGGCCGACGTCTACGGCCTCGTCGCCCTGGCCGACGAGATCGAGGACCACCCCGACAACGCCACCCGCTTCGTGCTCGTCGCCAACCGCGGCGTCCCGCCGGCCACCGGCCACGACAAGACCTCCATCGTGGTGTTCCAGCGGGCCGACGCCCCCGGCTCGCTGCTGACCATCCTCCAGGAGTTCGCGGCCCGGGGCATCAACCTGTCGAAGCTGGAGAGCCGCCCCACCAAGACGGGGCTGGGCGACTACTGCTTCGTGATCGATCTCGACGGCCACATCCAGGACGAGGTGGTGGCCGACGCCCTGCGGTCGCTGAAGAGCAAGCAGGCCGACGTGAAGTTCCTGGGCTCGTACCCCGCCGCCGGCGAGCACGCAGCGGCGGCCCGCCGCGACGCCGACGAGGCCTGGGCCGCGGCCGAGCGCTGGGTCGCCACCCTCCGCGCCCAGATCCGCTGACGCCGCGATCCCTGGGCGCCGGGAGATCGGCGGCGGGATCGGCGGCCGGCGGCCGCGGCCCCACCGGGTAGGGTCGGCGACGGAGGGATGGCAGAGTGGACGATTGCAACGGTCTTGAAAACCGTCGGGGTGCAAGCCCCCGGGGGTTCGAATCCCCCTCCCTCCGCTCCACCGCCTCGGCATCTCGGGTGCAGAGGCCCGGCCGTGATGTGTACGATCCCGGCCCACACCTGGAGAGGTGCCGGAGTCTGGTCGATCGGGCTTTCCTGCTAAGAAAGTGAGGGGGTGACCCCTCCGTGGGTTCGAATCCCACCCTCTCCGCCGTGTGATGTCGAGAGACATCAAGCAAGGGCCGAACCTGGGCAACGGGTTCGGCCCGTTTGCGTTCCCCGCCGGTGCCCACCGGCGACGGGTGGCGCCACGGACGTCGTCGGCCATCGCCCGCGCCCGCCACTTCTGACGCCTCGTCAGGTTTCTGTGACGGATGCCACGCTCGATAATGTTGCGTTTCAGTGAC
>JAKOVR010000085.1 GCA_029782025.1 Actinomycetes bacterium
CTGGAGGGCGAAGGCCGACCGGTCAGGCGGCGGCGGGTGGTCGACGTGGTAGTGGATCTGGATCAGGAAGAAGTCGCCGGGCGCGGCGCGCAGGCCGACACCGTCCGGATAGGACGTCGGTGCCTGGCCCGGCGCCCATGCGGAGACCTGGGTCGTCCTGGCGCCGTTCGACGGCGCGGGGGCGCCGGCCTCCGTGCTGACCGTGAGCGGCGCGCCGATGGCACAGCTCCATCCGGCGCCGGGGGTCGCGGCGTCGAGCCGGTCGACGTCGGCCCGGCCGGGGGCGGTCACCTTGCCGATGGTGGCGTGATGGACGATGGCCGCCTGGTCCGGGAGGAACTCGAAGCCCGTGATGAAGCTGTCGACCTCGAGGTGCGGATCCAGGATGAAGCAGCGGTAGTCGTCGGGCCGGTCGACGCTTCCCTGGTACGCCTCCGGCAGCTGCATCGTGACGTCGCGGCGGATGGCCGGGCCCGCGGCGTCCTGCGACGCCCGGAGCGGGGTGGCGGGATCGACGTCGAGCGGTCCGCCGGCGTCGGCCCACGAGGCGAGGAGCCGGAGCTCGTCGGCGCTGAGGCGACGGTCGTGTTGGAGGGGGACGCCTGCGCCCGAGGCGGGCCAGGGCGGCATGTAGCCCGCGCGGGTGACGAGGCCGAGTGCGGAGGCCACCGAGTGGGCGTCGCCGGCCGTGGCGAGGCTCCAGGTGTGGCTGGCGACGGCGTTGGGCTCGTGGCACGAGGCGCACTTCGCTTCGAGGAGCGGCTTGACGCTGCGGTCGAAGGACACGCCGGCGGCGCTGGCGGTGGCCGGCGGGGCGGGGCGCGTCGGCGCTGCCACCTCGGTGGGAACAGCCTTCCTGGCATCCACGGCCACGATGTCGAAGGCGATGCCGACCTCGTCCCCCGTCTTGACGAACCCCACGATCGAGATGGGGCCGATGCCGAAGTCGGACAGCTTGATGGTCGCCGACGTCGTGATGTGGAGCTCCTCACCGGTCCGCGTCACCTTGGCCGCCACCATCGCACCTCGGGTGCGGTCCTTGAGGGTGAGGTCGCCGCGCAGGGTGACCTCGGCCGTCCGACCGTCCTCGACGGCGGCGTCGGCCAACCCTTCGATCGCCGTCGTGCGGAAGGTGGCCAGCGGATACCGCGACGACTCGAGGTAGTCGGCCCGCAGCCGGCGGTCGCGCAGCTCCTGGTCGGAGGTGAGCTGCTCGACGTTGACCACGATGTCGCCGACGCGGCTCCGGTTCGGATGATCGGCGTCGATCGCCACGTCGCCCGCGATGCCCTTGGTGGTCCCCGTGGCGGAGCGGTCCGACCCGGCGAGGGTCTCGGTCAGCGCGTAGGTCATCGACGAACGGGACGCGTCGATCCGGTAGACGCGCTCGCTGTCGGTGCGAGCCTGCAGGCGGGGGGCGGTGGGCACGGCCACGCCGACCTCGGTCGTCGCTCGTCCCAACTCCCGGGAGGCCAGCAGGACGGCGCCACCCACGAACCCGGCGGCCAGGATCGGGAGGGCCACGGCGAGCGTCCGCCAGTGTGCTCGTAGCCAGGTCAAGGCCGCCCCTTCGTCGAAGATCCCACGAAATGTGAGTAGACGCTCACATTAGAGATGACCGTCCCCGCCGTCAAGGGGTGTCGGCCCGGCTCGTCCCTGAACCGGTGGAGGTGCGCTGCGCGACAGTCTTGTGGTGATCAGGGAGGGAGACGGCGAGTGGACCGACGAGGAGCTCCTCGCCGCCGTCGCCGACGGCGATCGCCTGGCCCTGCGCCGGCTCTACGAGCGCCACGCTCCCTGGCTGCGGATCCGCCTGCAGCGGCGGTGCGCCGACCCGACGATCGTGCACGACGCCATCCAGGACACCTTCGTGGCGGTGTGGCGCAGCGCCGATCGGTACCAGGGGTCGGGATCGGTCGCGGCGTGGATCTGGGGGATCGGCGTGCGCCGGCTCATCGGGCAGTTCCGCCGCAACGCCCGCGTCGGCACGCTGCCGCTCTTCGACGGCACCGGCGTGGACACCCGCAGGCCCGACGACATCCTGGCGTCGGCCGAGGAGCTGGTGCTCGAGCGGGTCGAGCACGGCAACCTCGCCGGCGCCATCAACGGGTTGTCCCCGGAGCTGCGGGCCGTCGTGCAGGCGACGGTCCTCGATGGTCTCACCACCCGAGAGGCAAGCCGCCTGCTCGGCATCCCGCCCGGAACGGTCAAGACGCGCATGATGCGCGCCCGGCGCGAGCTGCGGACGGCATTGACATGACGGAGCACCCGATGGACGGACTTCCCCGGACAGGACCCCCCAACTGGCACGCCTCGACAGCGGTGCTGGAGGACTACAGCCGGTGCGGGCTGGACGTCGCCCGCGCCGCTTCGGTCGAGCAGCACCTGCTGACGTGTGCGTCCTGTCGGGATCAGCTCGCCCGTCTCGTCGCCGCCGACGGGGCTGCGGCCCGCGAGCTCGACGAGCTGTGGATCGACGTCGTCGACATCATCGATCGACCGAGGGTCGGGGTGGCCGGCCGCCTGATCGCCGGCGTCGGGGTCCCGGACCACATCACCCGCGTCGTCCTGGCGACCCCCGCACTGCGCCTGTCGTGGATCGTATCGATCCTGCTCGTGCTCGCGTTCGCCGTCGGGGCGGCCCTGCGCACCGGAGGCAACGACGCGCTCCTCCTGGCGGTGGCGCCGTTGATCCCCCTGGCCGGGATCGGGTCCGCGTACGGGGCCGGGGTCGACCCCATGCACGAGCTGGTGCGGGCGGCGCCGCTGCCGGGTTCGCGGATCTTCCTCCTTCGATCGATCGCCGTGCTGGTCACGGCCGTTCCCCTCACGGTGGCTGCCTCGCTGCTCGTCCCCGGCGGTGGTCCGGCGGCGGTGGCGTGGCTGCTGCCGTCGATCGGGCTGGTCGGCGCCACCCTGGCCCTCTCCACCTGGTGCTCGCCCCGGACCGCCGCCGCGACGGCCGCCTCGGGATGGCTCGCCGGGCTCGCCGTCGTGTGGCTCCGGGCGGCGGGGAGCCCGACCTCGGCCATCCTGGCCGCGTTCCCCTTCCGGCCCGCCGGGCAGGCGCTCTTCGCCGCCCTCGGCGGGATCGGCGCCCTGGTGTTTTCGCTGCGGTTCGCGCGATTCGACGCCCCCGGCGGCCGACAGGTGGAGGTCCGGTGATGGCGATGGTGGACGTGGACGCCGTGAGCAAGCGGTTCGGCCGCACCCCCGTGCTCGATGCGGTCTCGATGAGGGTCGGACCGGGGGTCACCGGCATGCTCGGCCCGAACGGTGCCGGCAAGACCACGCTGTTGCGCATCATGGCCACGGTGCTGGCCCCCGACAGCGGGACCGTGCGCTTCGGTGATCGCTCGCCCACGTCGGCCGATGCCCTGCACGCCATCCGGCGCGACCTCGGCTATGCGCCTCAGGAACCGGGCTTCTACCCGGACTTCACCGTGTTCGAGTTCATCGACTACGTGGCCATCCTCAAGGAGCTCGACGATCGCCGGGCCCGCCACGACGAGGTGCGACGCGTCATCGGTCTGGTGGGTCTGGACGAGGTCGCCCATCGCCCCATCCGCAAGCTGTCGGGCGGGATGCGTCGGCGCACCGCCGTGGCCCAGGCCCTGCTCGGTTCGCCTTCGGTGCTCCTGCTCGACGAGCCCACCGCGGGGCTCGACCCCGAGCAACGGCTGCGCTTCCGCAGCCTGCTCTCCGAGCGCGGCGACGATCGGGCCGTCGTGCTGGCCACGCACCAGACGGAGGACGTCACGGCACTGTGCCAGCACGTCGTCGTCATCGACCACGGATCGGTGCGCTTCGACGGCAGCCCACCGGCGTTGGCCGAGGCGGCCCGCGGGCGCGTCTGGGTGAGCGACGGCCCCGAGCCCGGCGCCGTGTTGACCTGGATCGACGGCACCGGCCGGCACCGCCACATCGGCGACCCGCCGTCGGGGGCGACGCTCGTCGACCCGACGCTGGAGGACGGGTACCTCCTGCTCATGGGACGCGACTCGCGTGGGGAACGGGCTGCATGATCCTCCCGTTCGTCCTCGTGTTCATGCTCGTCACGCCGCTGGCGGCGATCTTCGTGTCGCAGCGCACCCAGCAACTCATGGCACCGGCCGTCGGTGCCCTCGACCTCGCCCGGCCGGTGAGGGGCGATGCCGGCCTCCGCGGTTCGACGGTCGCCTGGCGCCACCTGTGGCCGCTGGTGCGGCTCGAATCGGTGCGTCTCGTGCGCCATCCGGCCGTCTACCTCGTGGCGATCCCGTTCACCGTGGTCAACTTCTTCCAGTTGGAGGGCTCCGAGGTCCTCGTCCTCGACCGGGACGACGTGTCCCTCGCCGTGCTCCTGGCGCCGTACGGCTGGGGGGTGCTGATCGCGTCGAACCTGCTGACGCTGCGCAGCCGGCGGTGGCGCTCCGAGGAGCTGCTGGCCACATTGCCGGTGCCGCAGCGGTCACGGACCGCTGCCCACCTCATCGCGCCGCTGGTCACGCTGCCCGGTGCCGCCGTGCTGCTGGCCGGTTGGTTCGCGCTCGCGGCGCGTTCTGATCACGTCCGGGGTACCGCCCGCCCGGCCGCCGTGCTGGCCGGCGTCCTGATCGTCGTGGGCGGTGGGTGTGTGGGCGTGGCCGTCGCCCGTTGGCTGCCTCGCCCACTGTTCGGCTGGCTGGCGGTCATCGCGACCATCGTCCTGCAAGTGAACTTCGGTGCCCTCGACCCCCGCTGGCGCTGGATGCACTTCTCCGTCTACGCCGCCGAGACGATCTCGTATCCCCGGCTGGCCCCGCAGCACCACGAGGTCCACCTCCTGTACCTCGCCGGTGGTGTCCTGCTCGTCGCCGCGGTCGCGCTGGCGCGAGACGGCCTGGACCGGCGCTCGGGGGCACTCGGAGGGACGGCGCTCACCGTGCTGCTCGTCACCGGCGCCGTCCAGACCGCGCCCCTGGCGGAACCCGACACCGCCCTGTTCGTCACCCATCTGGAACAGCCCGGCATCGGGCAGACCTGCCGGCCCGCCGCCGGGGTCACGGTCTGCGCCGACCCGGGCTTCGAGTTCGCCATCGACTGGTGGACGGAACCGGTTGCCGGGGTCCTGCGCCGGGTACCGGATGCGGCCCGTCCGGCCGACCTCGTGATCCGCCAGCGGGCACGCGTCGACGCCCGAGCGCTCCTCCACCCCGAGATCGCGTCCGCCGTCGACCCGGCCGTCGCCTGGCCCGACGATCGGGAGGTGTCGGTGTCCGACCGCTGGCGCCTCGCTGCGCCGGGCGATCCCGACGGGCCGGGACGCGTCCAGCTCGCGCTGGCGTACCGCACGGCCAGCGCCCTCGTCGGCTTGCCTCCGGACGCGTGGTGGTCAGCCTCCTCGCGGGGATCGGCGGCCTGGGCGACCGTGCCCCTGGCCGCGGGCGGCGAGCGCAACGAACCGGTGCGCGGCCCGCTCGTCCAGTGCGACGCCACCGGCGACGGCCGGGCCGTCGTAGCGGCGTGGCTCGCCGGCCAGGCGACCCCCGCGGCCCGGGCGGAGTTGCGGCGGCGGGCGGGGGAGGTCGTGGCCCGCCAGTGGGCGGACACGCCCGTCGCCTTCGATCCGGTCGACAACTACCTCACTGGCCTGCCCGACGTCCTCCCGGAGCAGGGCGCGGTGCCCTCCGGCGGGGAGATCCTGGCCGCCACCGCCTTGCTCGATCTCGACGACGCGCTGGTGGCCGCCGCCTTCGCCGATCGGTGGAGCGAGCTCGTGGCGCCGGGTTCGGTGCCCACGGCGACGGTGCTCGGCTGGCTCGGATCCGATCCTTCACGGGCCCGAGCCGCCGTGGCCGCCACGGCGCCGCGGTTCGACCCCGAGATCGACCCCGACGCCGACACGGACCCTCCGGTGCTCACCGGCACCTGCCCACGGACGCGCCGGTGAGCGCCACCGCCGTCCTCGGTCCCGGCTCCCGAGGGTGGTTGGGTTCGCTCCGCCGGCAGCTGCCGGTGACAGGTCGCCTGGTGGGCTGGCTCCGTGCCGTCGCCGCCCCTGGGGTCGCGGGGATCGTGGTGTGGCGGCTCGGCCTGGTGGGCGACCGTGCGGTGGTGGTGCTGGCGCTGGCGGTGGCCTTCGCGGTGACGCCGAGTCTGGCCGACAGCGCGGCGAGCCTCCTCGCCTCCTCGCCGACCACCCGGGCGCAGCGGGCCGTGGCCCGGTTGGCCCTGGTGGTCCCACTCGGCGTCCTGGGCCTCGTCGTGGCCCGTGCCGTCGCGCTCCGCCACGTCGGTGGTGGCGCGGTGTCCGGGACGGCGGCCTGGGTGCCCACCGGCGACGAATGGCTCCTCGCCGCGGCCCTGATCGCCGCCGCGCTGGCCGTCGAGTCGGCCATGCCGCAGGGCGCCTCGGGGAGCGGCCACCTGGGGGCGGCGGCGACCCTCGTGGGCTGCGGTGTCGCACTGTGGCTGCCGGCCCGGATGGCGGTGTTCCCGGTCGAGGCGCACCGTTGGGTCTGGGCGGCGGTGTTCGGCCTGTCGATCGCGACTATGGCCGTTGCGCTCGCCGACCCGGGCCGTACCCGCCCGAGCGCACAGCGCGCCGTGAGGCGCGAGGCTGACCGCACGGTGCGGTCCGGCCGGGGAAGGGACCTACGATGAGCGAACACACACCGATGACCCGGTTGCCGGGGCCGACGGGCATCCGGGATCGCGTCCGGCTGGTGCGGGGGATGCTCGCCGAGCCGGCGCCGGTGCTCGACGAGTGCACCGAGCGGTTCGGCCCGACCTTCGAGCTCGGCCTCGGGCCCCTCCGCATGGTCGTCGTCGGCGACCCCGCCGACCTCGACCCCCTCTTCGCCGAACCCAACGAGTCCTACCGGTGGGGGCACTTCGCCAACGTGCTCGCCTTCATCGTGGGGTCGACGTCGATGATCGTCTCCGACGGGGAGGACCACCGCCGCCGGCGAGCGGCCGTGCAACCGGCGCTGGCTCG
>JAKOVR010000086.1 GCA_029782025.1 Actinomycetes bacterium
GGGCAAGTGCACCACCGACCACATCTCGGCCGCCGGCTCGTGGCTGAAGTACCGGGGACACCTCGAGAACATCTCCGGCAACCTGTTCCTCGGTGCCACCAACGCCTTCACCGGCGCCACCGGCGAAGGCAAGGACCAGCTCGACGGCACCACCCGCTCCTACCCCGACATCGCCAAGCACTACATGGAGGCGGGGCAGGCGTGGATCGCCGTGGGCGACGAGAACTACGGCGAGGGGTCGTCGCGTGAGCACGCGGCGATGGAGCCCCGCTACCGGGGCTGCAAGGCCGTGATCACCCGGAGCTTCGCCCGCATCCACGAGAGCAACCTCAAGAAGCAGGGCGTGCTGCCCCTCACCTTCGCCGACCCCGCTGACTACGACCTGATCGGCGAGGACGACCGCATCTCGATCACGGGGCTGGCCGACCTCGCCCCCGACGAGCCCGTCACCCTCACGATCACCAAGCCCGACGGGGCCGCCGTAGCCATCCGCGCCATCCACACCATGTCCGACGAGCAGATCGAGTGGTTCAAGGCCGGCGGCGCCCTCAACATCATCCGGGCCAAGCAGTTCGGCTAGCCCACCCCACGAATCCTCTGTGGGTGCGCAATGCATCGCTCCGCGATGCATTGCGCACCCACAGGGGAACGGGGCCGGGCAGCGTCAGCGGCCGAGCACGTTGAACACGCCGCGGGCCTGGAGCTCGGCCCAGAACTCCGGGTCGTAGACGCGCTCGGGGTCGCGGCGGACCTCCTCGTCGAGCGTGCCGGCGTCCTCGCCCACCAGGATGCGCCACCGCCCGGCCCGCACGCCGTCGAGGATGATGGTCGCCGCCTGCTCGGCCGAGGTCGGGGCGAAGTCGCGGAAGCCATGGCCCATCATCTTCACCGCGCCCCGGAGGTCGTCGTGGCTGGTCTCGGCCAGTGGGAAGCCCATCTTGATGCCCTGGGCCCGGAACGCCTCCAGGTCCTCCACCGACATCGTGTCGGGGTCGCGGCCATGGAGCTTGGCCGTGTTCAGCACGATGTCGGTGCCGATGTGTCCGGGGAACACCACCGACGCCGACACGTGCGGGGCGTGCAGCCGCAGGTCGGTGATGAGCGCCTCGGTGAACCCGCGCACGGCGAACTTGGCCGCCGAGTAGGCGGTGTGCGGCGTGGTCGGTCCGACCGACGCCCACAGGCCGTTCACGCTGCTGGTGTTCACGATGTGGCCGGCGTCGCTGGCCACGAGGAGCGGGAGGAAGGCCCGGGTGCAGAAGTACACGCCGCCCCAGTCCACCCCGAAGGTCTTGTCCCACTCCGCCCTCGAGTCGGCCAGCAGGCTGCCGCCGCCGCCGATCCCGGCGTTGTTGAAGAGCAGGTTGACGTTGTCGGTGCCGTGGTCGGCGAGGACGGCGTCGCGGAAGGCCAGCACCTGGTCCTCGTCGGACACGTCGGCCACGAACGTCGTGACCCGGGTGCCGTCGGGGGCGCCGTCGAGCGCCGCGTCGCGGCTCTCCGCCATGGCCGGCTCGGCCACGTCGCACATCGAGACGTGGCACCCCTCGGCCGCCAGCTGGCGGACGAGCGCCCGGCCCATGCCCGTGCCTCCGCCCGTCACGACCGCGATCCGGCCTGCGAACTGATCCATCGTGTCCCCCTCGTTCCGAGCCGTCGGCTGGCTGCGCCCCGAGGATAGGGGCCGGGCCGCGGGGCCCGCGCCGCTCAGTCCGAGCCGGGACGGCGCGCCGCCGGCTCCTCGTAGGCCTCGGGGTCGCCCTTGTAGGACGACGGCAGGGTGCGGGCCAGCTCCTCACGGGTGGGCTCGTGGTACTCACGGGCCTCGGGCGGGAGCAGGGCGGCGATGGCGGCCATGATGGCCTTGGTGTCGGCGTCGGGGTCGGTGCGCCCGAGCTCCACCGGCGGGCCGATCGTGACGGTGACGGGAGGCGGGTTCACGAAGTTGAGGACGTTGGGGAGGCGGCTGTTGCGCGGCCACACCTGCTCGGTGCCCCAGAGTCCGAGCGGGATCACCGGGGCGCCCGTGAGGGCGGCGAGGCGGGCGGCGCCCCAGCGGCCCTTGAGCTCGGGGTCGAAGAAGGCCCGCCCCCGGGGAATCGTGCCCTGCGGCATGATGGCGACGAGCTCGCCGGCCCGCAGCGCCTGGGCCGCCTCCTCGAGCGGCTGGTCCGACCCCGTCCCCCGGTCGACGCGGATGCCCCCGGCCGCCCGCATGAGGTCGCCGATCACCGGCGCGTCGAACACCTCCTTCTTGCCGAGGAAGCGCACGGGCCGACCGCGCTGGGCCAGGGCGTAGCCGATGGCCAACGGGTCGAAGTAGGAGCGGTGGTTGCCGCAGATGATCCCCGGGCCCTCGGCCGGGATGTGCTCGGTGCCCGAGATGTCGAGCTTGGCGTAGAGGAGCAGCTCCGGGCGGGCCAGCGGCATGGCCACCTGCTGGGCCTCCAGCCCGGCCAGCTTCACCACCCCCGGCGGGACGTCGAGGTGGACCGTGGGCCAGCGCCGGGCCACGGCCTGCACCCGCATCCGCGGGTCGGGGTTGACCACCACGGGATGACCGACGGCGTTGAGCAGGGGCACGTCGTAGTAGCTGTCGGAGTAGGCCCAGCACTCGCGCAGGTCGACGCCGTGGTCGGCGCACCAGTCGCGCACGGCGAGGTACTTGCCCTTGCCCCAGACGAACTCGCCGACGATGCGCCCGGTGAAGGTGCCGCCCCGCTCCTCGTAGACGGTGGCCACGACGTCGTCGAACCCGAGGCGCTCGGCCAGCGGCCGCACGAGGTGGTCCGGCGAGGTGGTGGCCACCACCAGCGTGCGGCCCTCGGCCTTGTGCTGCTCGATCAGCAGCTTGGCGTAGGGCTGCACCTGGGACTCGAGCTCGTCGGCGGCCAGCTCGCCGGCCTCCCGCGCCCGGTCGGCATCCCATCCCTGGGCCATGCGGGCCGCCTGCCGGGTGAGCATCATGGCCGGCCGGTTCTCCCCCACCATGTTGAACAGCCGGAAGACGAGGTCCTCCCCGGGGATGTGGCGCTCGGTCAGCAGACCGACGGCCCGTAGGCCCCGGGAGATGGCGGGACCGCTCGCTCCCGCGAGCAGGGTCCGGTCGAGATCGAAGAACGCCGCAGCTCGTGCCATGCCCGAACGGTAGCCGGGAAAAGCAGCAGAGCTGGCCGAGGGGGAATCGGCCAGCTCGTGCTTTCAGGGTTTCCGGCCGGCGGGGGGTCCGGCCTCGTCACCCGGCTCGAGGTGGCTCCGGGGGAGAAGCCACGCTCGGCGTCTTGTTGTGCTCAGTATCCCAATCGCGGGCCCATCCGTCCAACAGTTGTTTTCGATATGTGCCATCATTCTGAGTGATGGACTTCAGGCAGCTGAACGCCCTGCTCGCCGTGGCCGACCACGGCAGCTTCTCGGCCGCGGCCCGCGCCCTGCACACCGTCCAGTCCAACGTGTCCACCCACGTCGCCCGGCTCGAGCGGGAGCTCGACACCACCCTGATCGACCGAGCCACCGGCGCGCTCACCGAGCAGGGCCAGGTCGTCGCGGCCCGGGCCCGGCGCATCCGGGCCGAGCTCGATGCCATGGTCGCCGACGTCACCTCGCTCAACGCCGACATCACCGGCCAGGTCCGGCTCGGCTGCATCGGCACGACCGCCCGCTGGCTCGTCCCGCTGCTGGTGGCGGCCATGGCCGAGCGCCACCCGATGGTGAAGGTGGTGATCGTCGATGCCACCACCACGTCGCTCATCCCCCAGCTCGAGCAGGGCACCCTCGACCTCGCCATCGTGAACCTGCCCATCGACGACACCGACGTCGCCCTCGAACCCCTCTTCGACGAGGACCGCCTCCTCGTCGTCCCCTCCGGCCACCGCCTCTACGGCCGCGAACGGGTCACCCTCGCCGACCTCGATGGCGAGCCGCTCCTGCTCGAGCCGCCCGGCACGAGCTTCCGCGACCAGCTCGACGAGCAGGCGGCGGCCGCCGGGATCACCCTCGTGGCCCAGGCCGAGATCGACGGCATGCGGCTCCTCGCCTCCCTCGCCTTCCAAGGGCACGGGGCGGCGCTGCTGCCGGCGAGCGCGGCGCCGCAGTGGGTGGGGGGCGACTGGAAGACCGTCCCCATCGACGGCCTCGCCGGCCGATCGGTCGGGATCGCCGTGCGCCGGCGGGGCCTCCTCGCCGCTCCGGCCCGGGCCCTGCGCGACGTCGTGCGCGAGCTCGTGGCCGAGCACGGCCCGATCCAACCGGGCATCCATCCCGCTCGGTCGCTGCATGCGCGCTGAGCGCGGCGCCGGCCACCCCCGTCGATCGCACTCGTCCTGTCCGTGTAACGCCGGCCCGCCCGGCGGGGTCGCAGCCCGACAGTGACCGCCTCCGTCAGCACGAGCTTCCGCGCCGCGACCCACGGATCGGTCCGGGTGTCGGTCGATGCCAGGCTCGGCCGCCGCGTCGTCCTCATGGAGGTCGATCCCCGTCGGCGGGCCGGCGCGCTCTCCACCGACGACGGCGACGCCATCACCACCGCCGTGCGGGTGGCTCGGGGCGAGCGGCTCCCGCTCGTGGCCGCTCTGGCCTCGAGCGGCGCCGACGTGCGCGACGGGATCGAGGCGCTGCACGGGTGGGGGCGGGCGGCCCGGGCCCTCGCCGGCGCGTCCGGCGTGGTCCCGTTGCTCGCCCTCGTCACCGGCCCCACCGTCTCGGGCCCCGCCCTGCTGCTCGGCCTCGCCGACCACGTCGTGTTCACCGAGCAGGGGCAGGCCTTCGTCAGCGGCCCGCACATGGTGCGCCAGTTCACGGGGCAGCACGTGAGCCGCGACGAGCTCGGCGGGGCCGGCATCCACGCCCGCAGCACCGGGGTGGCGACCGCCGTCGTCCCCGAGGAAGCCGACGCCTGGTCCTACCTCGCCGAGCTCCTCACCTACCTGCCCGACAGCGTCGACCACCTCCCGCCCCTGATCCCCACCGACGACCCGGCCGACCGATCCTGCCCCGAGGCCGGCGCCGCCATCCCGCCCACCGCCACCGGGAGCTACGACGTGCGCACCGTGATCCGGGCCGTGGTCGACGACGGCGCGTTCGTCGAGCTGCGGGCCGGGTGGGCGCCGAACCTCGTGACCGGCTTCGCCTCGCTGGGTGGGCACGTCGTCGGGGTGGTCGCCAACCAGCCGATGTCGATCGCCGGCACGCTCGACATCCCCGGTTCGCAGAAGGGCGCCCGCTTCGTGTCGTTCTGCGACGCCTTCAACATCCCGCTCCTGACCCTCGTCGACACCCCCGGCTTCTACCCCGGCAAGGACCTGGAGTGGCGGGGCATGATCCGCCACGGCGCCCAGCTCGCCTTCGCCTACGCGAGGGCCACGGTCCCCCGGGTGTGCGTCACCCTCCGCAAGAGCTACGGCGGGGCCTACATCGTGATGGACAGCAAGACCATGGGGAACGACCTGTCGCTGGCCTGGCCCAGCGCCGAGCTGGCGGTGATGGGCGCCAAGGGCGCCGTCCAGATCCTCCACCGCCGCGCGCCCGCCGACGAGCAGGCCCGCCTCGAGGCGGCCTACGAGGACCGCTTCCTCACGCCCTACATCGCCGCCGAGCGGGGGTTCGTCGACGCCGTGATCGACCCCGCCGACACCCGGCGGGAGCTGGCGGCGGCCTTCGACCTCCTGGCCACCAAACGGGAGCACGTCGTGCGCCGACCCCACGACAACTCGCCCCTCTGACCGACAGCCCCGGCCCGAGCGGGGCCGGGCCCGGGGCCCGGAGCCACCGGCGACCCTGCTCCGTTCGGCGCGCCCGCTCCGGCCCGGTAGGCTGCCCACTCGGTGAGCAACGGCGCTCCCAGACGTCCGGGGTGGGCATGTCGCCCTGGAACCACGGTTCCGGTGGCACTGCACCTGGAGACGAGGAACGCACGGGAGAACGCGTGGCAGAGAGCATCACGATCACGGACAACCGCACGGGGAACAGCATCGAGATCCCCATCGCCAACGGCGGCGTCAGCGCGGAGGAGTGGGCCAAGCTCCTCCCCAACATCTGGTTCTACGACCCGGCCTTCTCCACCACGGCCGCGGCGGCGAGCGCCATCACCGAGCTCGACGGCGACGCGGGCATCCTCCGGTATCGCGGTTACCCGATCGAACAGCTGGCCGAGAAGTCGACCTACCTCGAGGTGGCCTACCTCCTGATCTACGGCGAGCTCCCCAACCCCACCCAGTACGAGCAGTGGGTGCACGACGTCACGTACCACACGTTCATCCACGAGAACGTCCGCAAGCGGTTCATGGAGGGCTTCCACCACGACGCCCACCCGATGGGGATCCTCGTGTCCACCATCGCCGCCCTCTCGACCTTCTACCCCGACGCCAAGGACATCTTCAGCGCCGAATCCCGCAACAAGCAGATCGTGCGCCTGATCGCCAAGATGCCCACGATGGCCGCCGGCGCCCACCGCCACTCGGTGGGCATGCCCTTCGTCTACCCCAACAACAGCCTCGACTTCTGCTCGAACTTCCTCTCCATGATGTGGAAGGTGGCCGAGCCCCACTACGAGCCCAACCCGGTGCTGGCCAAGGCCCTCGAGGTGCTCTTCATCCTCCACGCCGACCACGAGCAGAACTGCGGCACGACCGCCATGCGGGTCGTGGGGTCGTCGCACGCCGACCCGTACTCGGCCGTGGCCGGGGCCACCGCCGCCCTCTACGGCCCCCGGCACGGCGGCGCCAACGAGCAGGTGATCCGGATGCTCACCGAGATCGGCCACATCGACAACGTGCCCGCCTACATCCAGCGGGTGAAGGCCGGCGAGGTCCGCCTCCAGGGCTTCGGCCACCGCGTCTACAAGAACTACGACCCTCGGGCCAAGATCATCAAGCGCACCGCCGACGAGGTGTTCGAGGTCACCGGGAAGAACCCGCTGCTCGACATCGCGCTGGCCCTCGAAGAGGTGGCGCTGGCCGACGAGTACTTCGTCTCCCGCAAGCTCTACCCGAACGTCGACTTCTACTCCGGCCTGATCTACCAGGCCATGGGGTTCCCGATCGAGATGTTCACGGTGCTCTTCGCCATCCCCCGCACCGCGGGCTGGCTCGCCCACTGGATCGAGCTGCTCGACCGCGATGCCCGCATCGCCCGCCCCCGGCAGCTCTACGACGGTGCCGCCGTCCGCGACTACGTCCCCCTCGAGTCGCGCTAGCCACCATCGGGCCGCCGCCCCCACCCCACCCGCCGAACGAGGAAGCCGCTGCCCGTGCCCGTCGAGATCGTCCAGATCGACGCTTTCACCGACCGAGCCTTCGCTGGCAACCCCGCCGCGGTCTGCCTGCTCGACGAGCCCGCCGACGCGGAGTGGATGCAGGCCGTCGCCCGGGAGATGAACCAGTCGGAGACGGCGTTCCTCGTCCCGGTCCACGGCGGATGGGATCTGCGTTGGTTCACGCCCACCGTGGAGGTCGACCTGTGCGGCCACGCCACCCTGGCCGCCGCCCACTACCTCTTCGAGCACCGCGGCGCGTCGTGGGACGACCAGCTGTCGTTCTTCACGGCGTCGGGCGAGCTCACCGCCAGGATGGCCAACGACGGATGGATCGAGCTCGACTTCCCCGTCGGCGCCCCCGAGCCCGTCACCCCGCCCGGCGCCCTGCTCGACAGCCTGGGCCTCACCGACGTGGTCGGCGTGTTCCGCAGCCGGCTCGACTACCTCATCGAGGTGCCCTCGGTCGAGCAGCTGCGCGACCTCGACCCGGACTACACCCGCCTCCGCCACATCGGCACCCGCGGCGTGATCGTCACCAGCGTCGGTGAGGGCCTGTACGACTTCATCTCCCGGTTCTTCGCTCCGTCGGTGGGCGTCGACGAGGACCCGGTCACCGGGTCGGCCCACTGCGTGCTGGCCCCCTACTGGTCCGAGCGGCTGGGCAAGACCGACATGCTCGCCTACCAGGCCTCGCCCCGGGGGGGCGTGATCCGGGTCGGGCTGCGTGACGACCGCGTGCTCCTCGGCGGGCAGGCGGTCACGGTCCTCACCTCGGTGCTCAACGCCCAGCCGGGCGAGCCGGTGGCCCAGCCGGCGTTCAGCCCGAGTTGACCGCGTCCCCGCCGCCGGCCACCAGCCGGGCCCAGGCGTAGTCCGGCTTGCCCGTCGGGAGGCGTCGGCACGCCTCCACCCGCACCCATCGACGGGGCACCTTGTAGCCGGCGAGGTGGTCCCTCGCCGTGGCCGCCAGCTCGGCGTCGCTCGGGATCCCGGCGTCGGGACGCAGGCTCACCACGGCCGCCACCTGCTGGCCGAAGCGCTCGTCGGGCAACCCCACCACGAGGGCGTCCGCCACGGCGGGGTGGCGCTTGATGGCATCCTCGACCTCTTCCACGAACACCTTCTCGCCGCCGGTGTTGATGCACACGGCGCTGCGGCCGAGCAGGGTGATCGAGCCGTCGTCCTCGACCCGGGCCAGGTCGCCCGGGACGGACCAGCGCCGGCCCCCGAGCTCGGGGAAGGTGGCCGCCGTCTTCTCCGCGTCGCGCCAGTAGCCGAGCGGGATGTGCCCCGACCGACCGAGCCGACCGATCGCCCCCGTGCCCGGGGGGATGGGGATCCCGGCATCGTCGAACACGGCGGTGTCGGCATCGGTGAGCAGACGCGGCGGCCCCCCGGCCGGGTCGCGCCGGAGCCGACCCTGCCCCCCGGTCTCCGATGCGCCGAAGGTGTCGACGACCTTGACGGCCGGGAGCGATCGCCGCAGCGAGTCCGCGGTGTCGGCCGACAGGATGGCCCCGCCCGAGGCGATGACCTGGAGGGCGCGGAGATCGTGGGCGTCCGGCGCCGAGGCGAGTGCGGCGGCCAGTGGGCGGGCCGTGGCATCGCCGATGAGCATCACCATCTCCACCCGTTCGGCCGCCATCAGCGCCAGCGCGCCATCGGCGTCGAAGTGCCGGTCGGTCGACAGCACCAAGGCGCCGCCATAGAGATGGGTCTGCAGCGAGATCCACATGGCCCCGCCGTGCATCATCGGGCACAGCGGGAGGCGGCGCATGATCGGATCGCCCTTCCGGGCCCGGTCGACCACCTGCTCGGGCCGGGTCAGGGCCGGGATCCCCTTCGACGGCGTCCCGCGGCCGCCGAGGCTGGCGAAGTAGATGTCCTCGTGGCGCCACATCACGCCCTTCGGCATGCCGGTGGTGCCGCCCGTGTAGAGGAGGTACAGGTCGTCGGCCGACCGCGGCCCCACCTCGACCGGATCGGCGGAGCGCCGGTCGAGCTCCGGCGCGAGAGCGGCATCGGCCAGGAGCACGACCGGGTCGCGACCGTCCGCCACGGCGGCGCGGGCCTCGTCCACCACGGGGCGCAACGCCGGTTCGCAGAGCACCACGGTCGGCTCGGCGTCGCGCAGGACGTGGGCGAGCTCGTGGGCCGTGTACCGGTAGTTGAGGTTCACGGGCACGGCGCGCAATGCGAACGCGGCCATCATGCCGACGACGTAGGGCCAGCCGTTGTGGAGGTCGAGACCCACCCGGTCGCCCGGCCCCACCCCGGCCTCCTGCAGGAGCCGGGCCATCTGGTTGGTGCGGGCGCCGAGGTCGGCGTAGGTCCAGCGCACCGGGTCGCCGCCGGTGCCGCGGCACACGAGGGCCTCGTTGCCGGGGACCGTGGCCACCACCGCCTCGAAGAGATCGGCCAGGTTGAACTCCATCGAGCCAACCCTACGCATCTACTGTCACGGGCCATGGACTTCGCATGGCCCGACGAGCTGCGGGGGTTGCAGGCCGAGGCCGCCGCCCTCGCCGACGAATGGGTCCGCGACCTCCCGATCCACGAGGACAGCTGGATCGTCGGTTCGTCCCCCCCGTTCGCCGCCGAGCTGGCGCGACGGGGATGGCTGGGGATGACCTGGCCGGTGGAGGCGGGGGGGCACGGCCGGAGCGCGCTCGAGCGCTTCGCCGTCTACGAGACCCTGATCGCCCGCGGTGCCCCCGTCGCCTCGTCCTGGTTCGCCGACCGCCAGATCGGCCCCACCCTGCTGCAGTACGGGACGCCCGAGCAGCAGCGGCGGCACCTGCCCACCATCGTGGACGGCACCTCGGCATGGTGCATCGGCATGAGCGAGCCCGACGCCGGCAGCGACGTGGCCGCGCTGCGCACCCGGGCGGTGCGCCACGGCGACGAGTGGGTCGTCGACGGGCAGAAGGTGTGGACGTCGGGAGCGGCGGTGGCCGACTGGTGCTACCTCATCGCCCGGACCGACCCCGACGCGCCGCCGCACGCCGGCCTCAGCGAGTTCCTCGTCGACATGCACAGCCCGGGCATCCGGGTGGAGCCGATCACCGACGCCACCGGCAACCGCCACTTCTGCGAGGTGTTCTTCGAGGAGGTGCGGGTCCCGTCGGCCAACCTGGTCGGCACCGAGAACGGCAGCTTCCGCCAGGTCATGCGCCAGATGGAGCACGAGCGCGGCGGGATCGACCGCCTCGTCAGCAACCGTGCGCTCTACGAGCACTGCCTGGCCACGTGGGCGGACCGGGCCGACCCGCTGGTGCGCCAGGAGATCGCCGCACTCGAGTCCGGGTACCGGATCGGCCGGCACCTCGTCCTCCGCGAGGTGCTCGGGCAGGCTCCGGCGGGGTTCTCGGCCGCCACCAAGACCTTCTGCACCGAGTTCGAGCAGCGGGTGGCCGCGTTCTGCGCCCGCGTCGCCGGCCCCGACGCCCTGCTGTGGGGGCGGGTGGCTCGGAACATCTGCTACGCCCCGGGCTACACGATCATGGGAGGCACCACCCAGATCCTGCGCAACATCCTCGGTGAGCGCCTCCTCGGCCTGCCCCGCGAGCCCCGCTGACCGGACCCGAACCTGCGCGCACCCCGCGCAGGTTTCCTCCCCGGCGCCGTCGTCGGACGCCGCCCCCCCCTTCCGGTGGTGGGCGGCCTCTGCTACCGTGGCCAAGGACGGCGCGGCGAACAGTGGGTTGGCACCCCCCACCTGCTTCCCGCCGCTCCGTCAGGGAGCATCGTGCCACGCGACATCTTCAAGCGGAAGCGCGGTTCGGCGGCGGCGTCGGACAACGGCAAAGAGGACGATGACGTCGTCCTCGATCTCCGCGCCTGGCAGGACGCGCCCGCGCTGCGCCTGAGCGACATCGACCCGGCCCCGGCCGCTGCAGCCCGACCCCAGGTGTCGACCACCGACCGTGCCGCGGCCTACGCCGACTGGGCGGCTCGGATGCAGGAGAAGCGGGAGAAGAGCCGCCAGCGCATCGCCGAGGCCAGGGGCGAGGCCGGATCGGCCCCCGAAGCCACCTACTGGACCACCGAGGCCTTCTTCGCCCAGAGCAGGCACCTCGACGAGCAGGAGCTGCTCGACCAGCCCGATCCCGAACGCGTCAACGAGCTGCTGGCCGTCCTCGATCTGCCCGTGGGCTCCTCCAAGGACGACATCGTCAGCGCCTACAAGCGCCTGGCCAAGGCCCATCACCCCGACCGGTACGCCACGGCCGACGACGCCACCCGCGACTTCCACGCCGATCGCATGATGAGCATCAACAAGGCGTACTCGGCACTACGCCACCTCGAGCTGGCCTGACCGGTCGGGGGGGCCGACCGTTCGGGGGCCGACCCCGGCGCTCAGCGGAACAGTCGCCGCGGACTGTTGGCGTACCAGAGGTACCAGTCGCCCTCGAGGTGGACGAACCGATCGCGCACGGTCTCCCCCGGGGCGCCACCGGGCCGGTACACCAGGCCGTAGGCGTCGTCGCTCCCGCCCCCGCCGACCACGTAGTAGACGCCGTCGGCGCGACGGGTGACCTGCTCGACGGGGAACGGGCCGATCTCGTCGGGGAGGGCCGCCCCGAAGTCGTTGAGGTAGGTCTGGGCCGAGGACGTCATCCCCGTGAGGTGCATCCGGACGCGCAGCTGCACCGGCGCCTCGGTGATCGCGGCGACGACGACGAGCACGGCCAACACCGGGACGACCATCAGCATCCACAGCGGCACCGGGTGACCGTCGCGGGCCCGGGTGCGACGGACGATCCCCACCGCGCAGACGACGCCGAGGCCCATCCAGGCGGCGAGGCAGACGCGGGTGGCCGTGAGGTGCCAGCCCGGCCAGGCCAACGACCACAGCGTGGCGGCGGTGAGGAACGGGGCCAGCACGTGCGTCGGTTCCTCGACCGGCCGGCGGAGCTGGCGGCGCAGCCATGAGGCCTCGACATCGGTCACCCCGGCATGGTCGCACAACCGCCGCTACCGTCGCGGCCGTGCCGCTCCCCTTCGTCGATCCGACCCTGCTCGACCACCTCGACGAGCAACGCAACTTCAACCAGCTCGTCGCCGCCTTCATGGAACAGGTGCCGAGCTTCGCCACCCCCGAGGGCCTCGCCGCGCTGCGCAGCAACGACGGGTTCTTCGCGACCCCACCGGTCGACCACGCCGAAGTCGGCGAGATCCCCGGACCGGGCGGGCCCATCCCCACCCGCACCATCCGGCCCCTCACCCGGGGGGTGCGGGCCGTGCACCTCTACCTCCACGGCGGCGGGTGGTGCATCGGGTCGGCCGCCTCCAACGACGCGGCGGCCGTGGCCCTGGCCGAGGCCGCCGGCGTGGCCGTGGTGAGCATCGACTACCGGCTCGCCCCGGAACACCCCTTCCCGGCCGGGCCGGACGACTGCGAAGCGGCGGCGCTGTGGTTGATCGACCAGGCCCACGACGAGTTCGGCACCGAGGTCCTCACCATCGGCGGGGCGTCGGCCGGGGCCCACCTCGCCGCCCTCACCCTGCTGCGCCTCCGCGACGGCCACGGCGCCGAGGCCGTCGGCCGCTTCCGTCTCGCCGATCTGCTCTTCGGCGCCTATGACCTCGGCCTCACCCCCAGCGCCCGCGACAGCCACGAGCTGCTGGTGATCCCCCGCACCATGCTCGACGCCTGCATGGCCCACGCCCTGCCCGGCCTCGATCCCGAGGCCCGGCGCGATCCCCAGTGGTCACCCCTCTACGCCCGCCTCGACGGGCTCCCGCCCGCCCTCCTCACCGTCGGCACCCTCGACCCACTGCTCGACGACTCGCTGTTCCTGTACCAACGCTGGGCGGCCGCCGGCAGCCCAGCCGAGCTCCACGTCTACCCGGACGGCGTCCACGGGTTCCCCGCCTTCCCGACGGAGATGGGTCGGATCAGCCGGGAGCGGATGCTCGACTGGTACTGCCGCACCCTCGACAGCGTGCTCAGCCGGTGATGGGGGCGACGACGCCGAAGAGTCGCTCCATGGCCTCGGGATCGAAACCGTCACCCGGCCGGAGCGCGGTGGCGGGCACCGATCCGGCCACGTAACGGTCGGGCCGGAGGAGCACAGCAGCCAGATCGCGGCGCTCGAACCAGCGACGGAGGAACCCGTCGCGGTCCTCGACCACCTCGACGCCGTCGACGGCCGCCGGGGCGGGACCGGTGGCCACCTCGACCGCCCGGCCGCCGAGGCCGGCCCACCGGCGAGCCGCCGTCGAACCGGGCGACGGCCGCGGGTCGGCCAGCCCCAGGAGGGAGAAGCCCGGCCCGAGCACGTCGTCGAGGCGGGCGTCGCCGCCGTCGGCCCGGCGCACCCACGGTTGGATGAAGAGAGAGCCGGCGGCAGGATCGCCGGTGGCCCTGGCGTGCAGCCCGGGCCCGAGCGGCGGGAGCAGGGCCCCGGTGTCGTCGTCCCGCCCGGCGGGACCGCCCGCCCCCCGGGCCGCCAGCATCTGCTCGTCGCGCGCCCGGGCCGCTTCCGGGTCGGTCTCGCAGATGGTGCGGCCCACGGCGACGGCGAGGTCGATGATGGCCCGCACGTGCGGGGCCCGCTCGGTCTGGTACGTGTCGAGGAGGTCGTCCCCGGCCTCCCCACGCAGCACCAGGTCCAGCTTCCAGGCCAGGTTGGCCGCGTCGCGGACGCCGCTGCACATCCCCTGCCCGAGGAACGGCGGCATGAGGTGGGCGGCGTCGCCGGCCAGGAGCACCCGGCCCCGCCGCCAGGCCGGGGCGGTGCCCGACATGAAGGTGTACACGACGGCGCGCTCGATCTCGGCGTCGGTGCGGCCCACCCACGGGGCCAGCAGCTCGTAGACCTGCTCGGGACGCTCCATCACCGCAGGGTCCTCCCCGGGGAGCAGCATGAACTCGAAGCGTCGGCGGGGCTCGGGCATCGGGACGTAGGTGGTGGGCCGGCGGGGATCGCAGATCTGCTGGCACACCGTGGGCAGGCCGAGATCGCGGCGCAGGAGCAGGTCGACCACCAGCCACGATTCCCGGAACCCCAGGTCCTCCATGGCCAACCCCGCCCGCTCCCGGACGACGCTGCGGGCGCCGTCGCAGGCCACGACGTACCGGGCGTCCACCCCACCGGTCTCCCCCTGATCGAGGTCGATCACCTCGAGGCGGACATGGTCGGCTCCCACCGACACGCCGGTGACGTCGTGGCGGAGTCGGACCTCGACGTCGGGGAACCGTTCCACGCCGGCCCGCAGCGCCAGTTCGAGCTCGGGTTGGAAGAACATGAAGTCGTTGGCGTAGGCCACCGGCGTCGGACCCGGGGGCTGATCGAAGGCGAGGAGGATCCGGCCCTCCTGGTCGACGAGGTGCATCCCGTCGATGCCGCAGGTGGCCGGGAGCACGGCGTCGGCCAGCCCGACGCCCTGGAAGATCCGCATGGCCTCGTGGTCGAAGTGGGCGGCGCGCGGCAGGTGGTACACGGAGGGCTGACGCTCGAGGACCACCACCCGATGGCCCGCCTGCCCCAGTTCGTTGGCCAGAACGGCCCCTACCGGCCCGTACCCCGCGATGGCCACGTCGTACACGGTCATCCCTCCGGCAGGTAGGTCACGGCGTAGACCCGTGACGGGGTCAGTTCGATGAGCACCCGGTCCATGGCCGCCAGCTGCTCGTCGCTCATCGGGTCGACGGGGCGACCGAAGATCTGGGCGAACAACCGGGTGGTGCGCTCACCGATCCCGTCGCGGTGGATGCGGGCGGGCCCCTCGACGGTGAGGGCCGGGTGGGGCGCCTCCGGGCCGAAGACGCAGTACGACGCCCACCCATCGCGCTCGACCGCCCGTGCCTTCAGGCGCTTGGACTCGGTCGTCATCCAGAGGGTGTCGCCGTCGAGGAGGTGGCGGACGGCGGACTGGTGGATCGATCCGTCCTTGCGGTGGACGGCGAGCACGCCGGTGTCGTGGGCGGCCAGGAAGGCCAGGTGCGTGGGGGTCAACGGGGTGGCCATGACCGAACCGTACCTCGCCGTCCCGCTTTACGCAACGCTTTGTTTCGTTATTCGACGACCCCGTAGCCCCGGAGCGCAGTCGCCACCAACCGGTGGCCGTAGTCACGGGCGATGGGGAGGTGCATCACGATGCCCCGCATGAACACCGCCCCGAAGCAGAGATCGAAGACCATCTCGCGGTCGACGCCGGGCGGGAGCTCGCCCCGGGCGATGGCCCGGTCGACGACGACGTCGACGTCCCGCTTGCGCTCGGCCAGGAAGCCCCCCGACGCCAGCGGGGCCAGGTCGGGCCGCTCGGCCAGGGCGAGCTGCAGGGCCCGCACCATCGCCCCCAGGTGGCCGTGCTGGAGCTGATGGATGTGGTCGTCCACCAATCGCTCCAGGTCGAGCCGGAGGGATCCGAGGTCGGGGACGGGCGCCTCGTGGATGGCCGAGGCCACCGCCGCCAGCACCAGCTCGGCCTTGCCCGGGTAGCGGCGGTAGACGGTGGTCTTGGCCACGCCGGCGCGGGCGGCCACCCCTTCGACCGACAGCGCGTCGTAGCCCGTGTCGATGATGGCGGCCCGGGCCGCCAAGACGATTCGGGCATCGACGTCGGCGTCGCGTGGACGACCGCGCGGAGCGCTGCTCATGGCGGCAGCGTATCGGATCGGGCGCGTTCCGCTCCGCGCCGTAGCGGAGCGGGTCTCAGACGTTGCCGACCGGCTCGGCGGCCAGGAGCGACCCGAGACGGGCCAGCTGCGGAGCGGCGGCGTCGAGGGTGAACTCGAGGCGCTTGGCCCACAGGAAGTGGCGGTGGATCGGGTAGTCGAGGTCGATCGAGATGCCGCCGTGGAGATGGAGGCCGGCGTGCCCCACCCGGCTCCCGCCGTACGCGGCCCAGTACTTGGCCACGGCCACCTCCTTGTCGGAGGGCTTGCCGTCGGCCAGTTGGGAGGCGGCGAGGAGCATCGTGAGCTTCATGGCCTCGACGTCGACGTAGCAGTCGGCCATGCGGTGCCCGACGGCCTGGAACGAGCCGATGGGCCGGTCGAACTGCTGGCGGGTGGTCACGTACCCCGCCGTGATCTTCATGCCTCCCTCGGCCACGCCGGCGGCGAGGGCGCACACGGCGACGATGGCCCGATCGACGATCCAGCCGAGGACGCCGGCACCGGCCAGTTCGTCGCCGGCGCCGACCCGCACCCCGTCGAAGGTGACGACGGAGGTGGGCTCGTGGTTGAAGGTGTCCTGGCGCTCGATGGTGACCCCGGGGGCGTCGGGCGCGACCGCATAGACGCGGCCGGTGCCGTCGGCGGCGGTGGCCGAGACCAGGATGGCCGCAGCCACCGTGGCGCCCGTGACGAGGGTCTTGGTGCCGTCGAGCACGACACCGTCGCCGTCGGCCCGGGCGGTGAGCTCCGGGGCCCGGAGGTCGGCGCCCGACTCGACGAGGGCGAGGGCGAGGGGTCCGGTCCCGTCGATGGCCCCGGGGAGGAGCCGGCCCCGCAGCTCCTCGCCGCCGAACTCGGCCACGGCGAGGGCGCCCACCAGCGTGGTCCACAGCGGCATGGGGGCCACGTTGCGGCCGGCCTCCTGCAGCAGCAGGCAGGCCTCGAGGAACCCGAAGCCGCCGCCCCCGACGGATTCGGGGAGACAGATGCCGAGGAGCTCGGCCTTGGCCAGCTCGTTCCAGGTGTCGCGGTCGAACCAGTCGGCGCCGGCCTCGACCTCCTTCAGGTGCTCCTGCGTGCAGCGGTCGGAGAGGATCTGAGCGGCGAGGCCCACGATCGCCTGCTGCTCCTCGGTGAGTGCGAAGTCCATGTCAATCCTTTGCGCGTGGTCGGGTCAGCAGGCGTCAGCGAGGCGAAGGGGGCAGGCCGAGGCCGAACAGGGCGATGAGGTCCCGCTGGAGCTCGTTGGTACCCCCGCCGAAGGTGAGGACGTGCAGGCCCCGCAGCAGGGTGCCGATGCGGTCCTTCAGCACGGCGCCGGCCGAGCCGTCGCGCACGCCGGCGGCCGGACCCAGGATCTCGAGCAGGTGCCGGAGCCCCTCCATGTAGAACTCGGTGCCGAAGACCTTGATCGTCGACGCCGCGGCCGGATCGAGCGGGTGCCCCTGCTCGGCCCCCCAGGCCACCCGCCAGTTCAGGGTGCGGAGCACCTCGACCCGGGCGTGGACCCAGGCCAGGTTGGCCTGCACCCAGGGCTCGTCGATGAGGCGGCGGCCGCCGGCGGTCTCGGTCTCCTGGGCGTAGCGCCGCACGTCGTCGAGGGCCCGCTCCATGATCCCCGAGCTGCACAGCGTGACCCGCTCGTGGTTGAGCTGTTCCATGATGAGGTTCCAGCCGCGGTCGACCTCGCCCACGAGGTTGCCGTACGGGACCCGGACGTCCTCGTAGAAGGTGTAGTTGGTGTTGAAGTTCCCGAAGTTGCGGATGGGGACGGCCTTGAAGCCCGGGGTGGCGGTGGGCACGATGATCATCGAGATGCCCTTGTGCTTGGCCGCCTCGGGATTGGTGCGGACGGCCAGCCACACGTAGTCGGCATCGGAGGCCAGGCTGGTGAAGATCTTCTGGCCGTTGATCAGCCACTCGTCGCCGTCGCGCACCGCACGCGACTGCAGCGAGGCCAGGTCGGTGCCGGCGTCGGGCTCGGTGTAGCCGATGCAGAAGTGGATCTCGCCCCGCAGGATCTGGGGGAGGAAGAAGTCCTTCTGCTCCTGGCTGCCGTACTTCATGATCGTCGGGGCCACCGAGTTGATCGTGAGCATGGGCACCGGCGCGCCGGCCCGCATCGACTCGTCGAAGAAGATGAACTGGTCGATGAAGCCCCGGCCCTGCCCCCCGTACTCCTTCGGCCAGCCCAGGCCCAGCCAGCCGTCGGCACCCATCTGGAGCACGACCTGACGGGCCACCGGGCCGACGCCCTCGCTGTGGGCGAGGTCGTCGACGATCTCGGGGGTGAGCAGCTCCCGGTAGTAGTCGCGCAGCTCCCGCCGGAGCTGGTCGTGCTCGGCCGAGTACCCGATGTGCATGCTGGCCCCTCTCCTCCGAAAACGAGAACGTGTTCTACCATTGAACCCGAGGGGCCGCACCCCTGTCGAGTCGGTCGACGGTTGGGCCCGGGAACGTCAGCGGGCGGCGACCGCGCTGCCGGTCGGCGCCGACCCCGGCACGGACCCGGGCTCGGTGGCGGGCGCCGAGCTCACCGGTGGGGCCGGCGCGCCGAGGTCGATGCCACAGGCCTTCTTGGCGTAGTTGGCGAGGCGGGTCACCGAGGCGTCGTGGGCCAGGCCGACGTTGTCGATGGCCTGCATGGCCGGCTCGACGGCGTCGAGCGAACCGGTGCCGTACTTCGTGGCCAGCCGCTCGACGGTGCCCGCGGCCTCGCCGAGCGCCGTGGCCCAGTCGTTGGCGGCCGCCTGCACCGGCTCGGGCGCCGCCCGGGCCACCTCGCCCATGGCCCCGGCGAGGCGCCGCACGTGGCCCGGGTCCTGCGTGGGATCGGACGCCTCGGCCGAGAGCTCGGAGAAGCGCTGGACCTTCCCGCAGAACGCCGTGTGGTCGACCGGCGCCAGGTCCGGATCGCGCGCATCGGTGCCGGCCAGCACCGAGAGCCCGAGGGCCACGACCACGGCGACCGCCACGGCGGCGATCCACACCCAGGCTCGCACGCCCGACGCCGGCTCGTCGTCGGGGACCGGCGAGGCGGCGCGTTGGGGAGTGGGGCGGGGCATGGGCGGCGTGGTGCTCGGGACGGCGGCGGAGCGGCCCGATGGTACAACGCGCCCCCCGTCAGCCCCGGCGACGGGCGACGTGGTCGAGGAAGGCCGCCGTCTCGGCCGCGTACCGGGTGAGGGTGTCGCCGACGACGGCGAGCGTGGGCACGTGCCCCGCCACCACGGCCGTCGGGTCGGGCACGGGGTAGAACCCGCCCTCGTGCACACCGGTCGAGCCCGGGCCCGGCGCTCCGACCGACAGGTGGCCCACGGCCCGGCCGTAGGTGGTGAGCAGATCGGGGTGCTCCATGACCCGGTCGGTGCCGAGCCAGCTCTGGTTCACGGGGAAGATGCCGAGCAGGGCGTCGTACCACCCCTCGCCGGCCACGAGGAGGGACGGGTACCGGCGGCGGAGCGCCCCGACGAGCGCCCGGTATCCCTCGACGAGGTCGTGGCGGGGATCGTTGAACCAGCAGGCCGACGTGTCGAGGAACACGCCGTCGACCCCGTAGGTCTCCACGACCGACGCCACCTGCACGGTGAGGTGGTCCCGGAAGCCCGGCTCGCCGGGGTTGAGGAACACCTGGTCGTCCTCCCCGCTGCGGTCGCCGTCCCAGTCGGGCTTGTTGACCAGGGTGACCATGCGGTCGGTGCGGGTCCGGAAGGCGGCCCGCTCCCAGTCCGGGTAGCGGGCGGCGTTGGCCCCGTGCATGCCGAACATGGGCATCACGTGCACCCCGAGGTCGTGGGCCGCGGCGACGAACCGCACGAACCCGTCGTGCCCGCCGAGGTCGTCGCTCGGGCGGTACCAGGGGTAGGCGTGGTAGTAGCGGCCCTCCCACCCCGGCAGGTAGGCCAGGATCCGCTCCCCCGACACGGTGCGGGTGACGAAGCCGAGCGCGTCGATCATGCGGTCGAAGGTGTTGAAGACGTAGCCGGTCCAGTGCTGGCCGTGCAGGTTCACGATCAGGTCGACGTCGCGGAACCACGCCGGCACGTCGGTGCGCTCCTCCCACGGCACGAGCCCGAAGGGCCCCTCCAGCGCCCGACGGTGCGCCTTCCAGTCGCTATCGGCGCCGGCGCGGTCGGGGGCGAGGTGGACGCGCACCGGCGGCATCGCCGCCTCCGTGCCCCAGCGCAGGGCCGACTCCTCCCACACCACCTCGACCAGGGTGTCGCCCTCCGCCCACGGCGGCGAGTGGACGAACAGCCTCGTGGCCCGCACCTCGGGGTCGCGCACGCTGAGGCAGACGTGGGCCCCGTCGCCCTTCCCGGCGCAGGCCCACCGGGTCTCCCACTCCGGCCACGGGTCGTCGTCGGGCCACGGGTAGCGCCACCGGATCGGGTCGAACGGGCCGGGCCGGCGCCGGGCCCCGGCCGGCGACGTGGCCTGCCACCAGCCGGCGGCGAGGGCCTCGGCCGGCAGCCCACGGAGGACGACCTTGACCGCCTTGATGGGCTCGTGGTGGGCGGCGGCGACGGTGATGTGGACCGTGCCGTCCGCCACCGCCTCGACCGAGCCGGCGATCCGTCCCTCGCTGCGGCGTTGCTGGCCGGCCCAGCTGAGCCCGTCGGCCGTGATCGTGGCGCGAGAGCCATCGGCCGTCACGGCCGTGCGGGCCGGGTCCACCCCGTAGACGTTCTCGGTGGTGAAGAGCTGGAGGCTCAACCCCACCCCGGCCCACGCCTCACCGACCTGTCCGATGTCGAAGACGGGATCGCGGGGGTCGTAGCTCAGGTCGAAGGCGTACACGCGAGCACTCAGCCCGTGAACGCGGGCACGGCGGTGGGGGTCGGCGCCGCCGTGGTCGTGGTGGTGGGCGCGGGCACCGTGTCGGCCGCCACCGCCCGGAAGTCGAGGTGCAACGGCGCCCCCTCCCCGTCGACGTCGTAGACCCACTGGTCCCGGCCGACGGTGGTCCAGGGGCTCGACCAGTGCGGGGCCGGGTGGAGATCGACCGCCGCACCCCCGACGCTCAGCCCGGTCGCCCAGCCGGCCCGGACCTCCCCCAGACGCGGGGACACGTAGCGAACGTCGAACCCGTCGGCCGCCGTGTGGGGCTGGCCGGGCTGGGCCAGGGGGGTGACGTCGGGGGTCTGTGCGGTGAGGGCGGCCACGAAGGCGGCGAAGGGATCGGGCTGGCCGGGGAAGTCGGCGGCCCGGCCGACCTCGGTGATCCAGACGTTGTCGGGGCCGCCTGGCGCCAGCAGGTCGAACGGCTGGGTGAGGCCGTCGGTCGGCTCGGTGGCCGGGTCGTAGACGCGCCATTGCGTCGGCCGCCACGACCACAGCGCGATGTAGCCGTTGCCCTTGCGGCCGATGGTCCAGTTCCCGACCTGGACGACCTGGTCGAAGCGCTCGGTCGGGAACCAGGCGTGGGTGAAGTCGAGGTAGCTCAGCCGGGCGAGCGGCCCCGAGGTGGCCGCCGGGAACTGGGGGGCGTAGATCGAGATGCCGACGTTGTCGTGCTGCATCGACTTGGGGTTGGCCCCGTTGCCGGTCCAGTAGCCGCTGTTGGTGTGCCAGTCGGTGGTCTGGGGCACGGGTTCGCGTGGCGACTGGGTGAACACCAGGGCGTCGGCGTCGATGGTGGCCTGGGCCACGTGGTCCTGCTCGCTGTACTCGCCGGGCCGCCAGTCCTGCGCCGTGGACAGCATCACCTCGGGCGAGCGCCACGTCGTGGTGTGCACCTCGCTCAGGAGCCCGGCGTTGATCTGCCGGCCGAGCGAGGCCGACAACTGCTGGAGCTGATCGGCCGTGCTGGCGTCGACGATGGGCTTGAGATCGATGGCCTGCTGGAAGTTGGTCGTCTGCCACAGGTCGTACTGGTTGATCGTCTGGACCGACAGCGGCACCACCGGCCAGGCGAACTGGGCGCCGAGGCCCCACCACACCATGAGATCGTCGTAGGACTGGCCCGCCGGGGGCAGGGGGTTCGGCGTCACCGGTGCGACCGTCGGGATGGGGAGGCTGGCGTGCTGCTGCACGACGCCGACCTGGGTGCTCGTGGCGATGTTCGCTGCGGCCAGCGGGGGCACGTAGCGGCGGGCGGTGGCGAAGGCGATGGCGACGTCGTTGCGCAGGAACGGCTCGGTCGTGTCGTCGAACACCAGCTTGTCGAGGGTGAAGATGTCCTCGTCGCGCGAGGTCATCTTGTCCTTCATGTACGAGCGGCCGTGGGTGGCACCGAAGGCGCCGTTCTGGAGATGCGAGGCGATCTCCACGAAGAGCACGTCGAGGACGGCGGCAGCCAGGTCGGCGATCTCGGGGTCGTCGGACCACTCGGCCAGGTTGACGAGGGCCTCGAGGTCCTCGCCGTAGTAGACGTTCGACAGCCACTCGCTGAAGCCGAAGCGGGCACGGGTGCCGATCCACTTGCGGATGAGCGGCCGGGCGTGGGCCATGTGCTGCGCGCCGGTCATCCCGGAGTTGGTGAACACCGAGGACGGGAAGGCCTGGCCGGCCAGGTACTCGTTGGACAGGAACTCGATCTGGTGGTTCTCGGTCCAGTAGTACTGGCTGTCGACGATGCCCGGCGGGGTGGGCTCGGTCCACCAGTACTTGAAGGCGAGGAGCCGCTGCTCGAAGGCGGCGAGCAGCGTGGGGTTCACGTCCTGCCGGTACCCGTACCAGAGCTGCAGCATGGCATTGATGTCGAAGTCGCCCGTGTCCTGGTAGGTGGCGAGCTTCTGGAACATGCCGGTGAAGTCCGACGGTTGCGGCGCGTTGCCATCGAAGGGGAAGGCGTTGTCGCGGTGGTGACGCTCGGCGTGGGCCATGATCGAGTTGATGCTGCCGTTGGCCATCGGGCCGGCGGTGGCGAAGGCGAGGAAGGCGTCCTGCCGGGCCCGCCACGTGGCCGCGTCGATCCTCGGCCCGCCGAAGCTGAGCGGCGTGGCCGGCGGGATGGCCCCGGCCGGGGCGGCCCCGATCGAGGACGTCCCCACCACCGTGGCCACGAGCAGCAGCACGGTCGGGACGACGGTTGCGGACCTCGGACGCCGGGCAGCCATGGCGCCCCACGTTAGGGGGCGGTCACCCCTCGTTGTCGGAGAAGTGCTCGAACCGCCCGGGCTGGACCCCGCCCACGCTCATGACGTGGAGCAGTCCGCGGAACGGACCGGCGGGGATCCAGGTGACGTCGATGCCCTCGCCCTCGGCGGCCGGCACGCTGAGGCGGCCCACCTCCTCCACCCGGCCGGTGGCGGGATCCAGGGCGTAGACCCCGTCGTGGTCGTCGTCGGTGGCGAGGTAGAAGGTGCCGGACGTGGTGTCGATGTCGACGCCCTGCACCTTGTCGACGTAGTGGTCCTGCTGGATCGGCGGGAGCGGGGTCCACGGCGCCACGGGATCGGCCGCACCGGCCGGCGGCATGCGGTAGGCGAGGATCGTGTCGCCGCCGAACTGGTCCTGGCTGTAGGCGACGCGGTTGGCGCTGTCGATGGCCACGAACGAGGCGTGGTGCTGGCGGACCTCGAAGGAGCCCTTGAAGTCGAAAGTCTTGGCGTCGTAGGCGGCCATGCGCTGGATGCCGTCGGCCTTGTCCTCCTTCTCGAGGGGCACCCACAGCAGGCCCGTGGCCGGGTCGACGTCGATGTCGCCGATGTGGTTGTAGCCCTTGGCCTCGAGGTCGGGCGGGATGGCATGGGCCTTCTGCACGGTCTCGCGCAGGTCGTCGCCGACGGTGCGGAACAGCGCCGTGTTGAAGGACCAGAGCCAGTCGTCGCCGTCTCGGGCCACGCCCTGCCGGTAGGCGGGACTGATGGGACCGACGGCGTTGCGCTGCCAGGCGTGCTGCGGCCCCCCGGCCCCGACCGGGGGCACGGTGCCCGGCACCGTGCCTGGCGCACCGCGGCGGGCGGGTGCGGTCGTTCCCCCGGCAGCCGGCGCGGCCGGCGCGGCCGTGGCTCCCGCGCCCGCCGGCGGGGCCGTGGTGGTCCCGCTGCAGGCGGTCACGGTGACCACCGCGGCCGCCACGAGGGCCGCAGCCAACGGGGTTGCCGGGCGGCGGGCGGTGAGGGGGCGGGTCACGAGGTCGAGCGTAGGACCGCGACCGGTAGCCTGCCGGTCAGTGTCACTCTGGTCGTCGTCCGGGGGCTTGGCTCGTAGCCTGCCTGTCCTTCGTGGACAACATGCTTTCTGCCGGCCCCCGGACGCGCGGAACCGGCCGGCGTGGCTTGATAGGAGCGTGGCATCGCCCCCACTGAGGTGTGCCCACCGACCGGTCCCGTCTCTTCCACTCGTTCAAGTGAAAGGTGACGTGAAC
>JAKOVR010000090.1 GCA_029782025.1 Actinomycetes bacterium
ACGCTGGAGGTCGACCTGGGCGATCGCAAGGCGGTCGTGTACTACCCGGCCGACCGGGCCGCCACCGCCGGGGCCGAGGTCTTCAACAGCTACAGCACCGGCATCGCGTTCTCCGAGAGCCTCCGGGCGGCGCTGCCGGCCGCGTTCGTCCAGCAGGTGCAGCTCGGCACCGACACGTACCGTGGCGTGCGGGCCAACCCGCAGGGCCCGTTCCCCGTGGTGCTGCACAGCCACGGGTTCTCGGGCTTCTACCTCTTCGAGTCCCGCTACATGGTGCACCTGGCGTCGTGGGGCTTCGTCGTCGCCGCGCCCGACCACAAGGAGCGGTCCCTGCAGGGCCAGCTCGACCCCGCCAACGCGTCCCGTGCGCCGGGGCAGGACGTGACCGATCTCAAGAACACGCTCGCCAAGCTGAAGGACGCCAACGTCGCCGCCGACGGCCCCCTGAAGGGGGCGATGAACCTCGACCAGATCGCCGCCACGGGGCACTCGGCCGGCGGATCGGCCGCCGGCCGCCTCATCCTGCAGAGCCCCGAGGTCAAGACCTTCATCGGCAAGGCGCCGGGTGCGCCGATCGACACCGCCAACATCCCCCGTGACCTGCCGGCCGACCAGCGGGCCGTCGCCGTCCAGCAGGCCCTGGCCACCACCACGCCACCGGACAAGCCGTCGATGCTCATCACCGGCGAGACCGACGGGGTGATCCCGCTCGCCACGGTGAAGGTGGAGTACGACTGGCTGCGGGCACCGAAGAAGCTGGCGGTGATCAAGAACGCGGGCCACAACGCCTTCACCGACCTCTGCCCGCCCATCCGCGAGCAGGGTGGGCTGCTGCAGTACGCGTCGCAGCTCCCGGAGGCCTTCGTCGGCGTGCTGCGCCTCGGCGAGGACGGGTGCACCCCGGCCAGCCTCGACCCGCAGAAGGGCTACGCCTACATCGACCACCTGACGGTCGCCCAGCTGCGATGGGTCTTCGGGCTCGACACCTCGGAGGTGTCCCTGGCGCCGGGGTTCCTCCAGGCGACGTTCCCCGATGCGTTCGGGCCCTACTTCACCGACCCCACGCTCACCGGCCCGTGAGCACCGGCCCGTGAGCACCCGCCCGTGATCCCTGGGCATCGTCCGGGACACCCCTCGCGTTCTTGTCATGGATGTGCGTGTCGGGGCGCTCGATCGCATGACCGGAACGCCTGAGGTGGCGCTCGTCGGTTCGGGGTCGGCCCGTCAGCCGGTGGTGGTGCCGCCGTCGATCGACAGCACGGCCCCGTTGACGTAGTACGCCTCGTCCGAGCCGACGTAGGCGACCATCGCCGCGACGGACTCGGGCTCTTGCATGTCGCGGGTCAGGAACGACCGGGAGATCAGCGACATCGACGCACCCTCGGGGGGGAGGAAGCCACCGAGGATGTTGGTGTTGACCCCGCCGGGGCACACGGCGTTGAACCGGACGCCCGTTCGCCCGTACTCGATGGCGAGCGCCTTGGTCAGCCCGACCAGGGCGTGCTTCGAGGCGCAGTAGGCGGTGCAGTAGGCCTGGCCGATGACGCCGGCCGTGGAGGCGAGGTTGACGACGTTGCCGGTGCGCTCGAGCAGCTGGGGCATGGCGGCCTGGATCAGGTAGAAGGGCCCGAAGGCGTTGACGGCCATCATCGCCCGCATCCGGTCGGGCGACTCCTCGGTGAAGTGGGCCGAGCCGCCGATGCCGGCGATGTTGCACAGCACGTCGAGCCCGCCGAAGGCCTCGACGGTGCCGCCCACGAGCGCCGCGCAGGCCTCGGGCTCGCTGACGTCTGCTCCGCTGGCCCGCGCCCGGCCGCCGTGCTCGCCGATCTCCGCGGCCGTGGCCTGGGCGCCCTCGGTGTTCACGTCGGCGCACCACACCGAGGCGCCCTCGGCGGCGAGGCGCAGGGCGGTCGCCTTGCCGATGCCGGACGCGGCGCCGGTCACGAGCGCGACCTTCTCCTCGTATCGGCGGCCGATCGTGGGATCGGCGAAGGGGGACACGGGGGTGGGCACGGCCATGGCCGGTCTCCTTGGGGGAGGCGGTCGGTTCGGACCTGCCGACTCTAGGTGAAACGCGTTCTACATCGGGGGGTGAGCCGTGCCGAGGTGCAGGGCTAGCCTCGCTGCCGCCGACCGACGCCAGGGGGACCCACGATGGCGACCGCCACCACCGACCAGCCCGTCTCCGATGCGGGGGATCCGGACGCCGAGCTGCGCGAGGAGCTGCTCGCCGTCGTGCGCCGCTTCCGCGACGAGATGATCATC
Organism: Actinomycetes bacterium; assembly: GCA_029782025.1. GTDB lineage: Bacteria > Actinomycetota > Acidimicrobiia > Acidimicrobiales > Acidimicrobilacustridaceae > JAKOVR01. The sequence goes on from JAKOVR010000090.1 coordinate 2,269, forward strand.
CCGACGGCGGCGCGCTACGACGCCGAGGACCTGTACCCGGAGCCCATCGTCGAGAAGATGAAGGAGCTCGGGCTGTTCGGCATCACCGTGCCGCCCGAGTACGGCGGGCTCGGCCTCGACGTGCGCACCTACGCCCAGATCGTCGAGGAGCTCGCCTACGGCTGGATGACCGTCAGCGGCTTCCTCAACACCCACTTCATGGGCTGCTTCCTCATCAAGACGTTCGGCACCGAGGACCAGAAGCAGCGGTTCCTCCCGCGGATGGCGACCGGTGAGATCCGAGGCGCCTACTCGTTGAGCGAGCCCGACGCCGGCTCGGACGTGGCGTCCATCCGCACGCGGGCCGTGCGCGACGGCGACGACTACGTCGTCAACGGCACCAAGATGTGGCTGACCAACGGGCGCGAGGCCGGCGTCGCCGTGACCCTGGTCAAGACCGACCCCGACGCAGCCCACCGCGGCATGAGCGTCCTGCTCGTCGAGAAGGAGCCCGGTCCGCGCTTCGAGGGGATCACCGTCGGCCCGAACATCCACAAGCTCGGCTACCGGGGCGTGGAGACCGTCGAGCTGGTCTTCGACGACCACCGCGTGCCGGCTGCCAACCTGCTCGGTGGCGAGGAGGGGCAGGGCTTCTTCCAGATGATGGCGGCCGTCGAGCTGGGCCGGATCAACATCTCCGCCCGCGCCGTCGGGGTGGCCCGGCGCGCCTTCGAGGAGTCGATCCGCTACGCGCAGCAGCGCGAGACCTTCGGCAAGCCCATCGCCCAGCACCAGGCCATCCAGTTCAAGCTGGCCGAGATGGGCACCAAGCTCCACGCCGCCCGGCTCATGTGCTACGACGCCGCCGACCGCAAGCATCGCGGCGAGCGCTGCGACCTCGAGGCGGGCATGGCCAAGTACTTCGCCTCCGAGGCCTGCTGGGAGATCTGCCAGGAGGCGCTGCGGATCCACGGCGGCAACGGCTACGCCGCCGAGTACCCGATCGAGCGCCTGTACCGCGACGCACCGCTGATGATCGTGGGCGAGGGGACCAACGAGATCCAGAAGATGGTGATCGGGCGGCGCCTGCTCGACGAGTACGGCGTCGACTGACCTCGACCCCACAGACGGCTCCCGGCGAGGGTGACCCGTCGGCGGGCCCGGTCGGGCCGTCGCCCGGACGCGGGACGGGGGCGGCAGTGGGGAACCGCCGCCCCCGATCCGCGGGTGTGGGGGAAGGGACCGGGCCCGGGGTGCGTGGCGCTCGGTCCGCTGTGCAGTCAACCGGGCCCACGTGTCGGTCCGGTCAACGCCCGGTGGCGGGCAGGTGAACCCTTCGTGCGGGGCGCGCCACCCCAGTCCACCGGTGTCCTGTCTGCCGGCGGGCGCGCTGCGAGCCGGTCACCTGGGCGGTGCCGGCTCGCAGGGATCGATGTCGGTCGGCCGTGCCGACCTGATCAGACGATGGTCACCGGGGTGCCGAGGGGGACGAGGTTCGCCAGGACGGCCACGACGTCGTTGGGCAGCCGGACGCACCCGTGGGACACGGCCTTGCCGATCGACGACGGGTCGTTGGTGCCGTGGATGCCGATCTGGCCGTCGCCGCCGGCGAACTCGGTCAGCGTGGGCGAGTGACCCGAGAGCCCGAAGGCGAAGGGGCCGTAGGCGCCCTTGGCGTCGGGGGTCTGCAGGAAGTCGGTGACGTAGAAGCTGCCGGAGGGCGTGGGGGTGTCCGCCTCGCCGACGGCGATCGGCGATTCGACCGCCGCGCTGTCACCGCGGAAGACCGTGAGCTTCCGGGCGCCGAGGTCGACCTGCACCGACACGTCGTTGTGGCGGACGTTGACGTCGGCCGCCTTCACCCAGCCCGTCGAGCCGTTGGGTCGGGTCGGCAGCGACACGTGGAACCAGCCGTCGCGCTGGTCGAGGACGAGCAGCGTGGTCTTCGAGCCCAGGCCGGTCTTCGCCTCGAGGGTGGTGGCGACCTTCGCCTTGGCGTCGGGTGAGGCGTACACCTTCAGGTCGCCCTTCGCCTGCACGTTGGTGCTGGCGCCGCCGGTGACGGCGGGCTTGGCCCCCGGGTCGGGGGCGTCGGTGGTGATCTGCACGGCAGGCGGGTCGCCACCGTTGCCGGGGGCGCCGGTGGCCACGGTGTCGCCCGTGGCCGTGCCGGTGCCACCGGCCGAGGAGCAGGCGCCGAGCGCCAGGGCGGCGAGCAGGACGAGCAGGAGGGGACGGAGCAGGGAGCGGATCGGGGAGCGCATCGGTGGTCTCCTTCGGGCGGTGCGCAGGGGCTGCGGGTCGGTCTGGGGGCAGGTGCTCGGGTGGCGAGCGGTCGGGGGCGGGCCGAGCGGCCGAGCGGCCGGCCGGGGGAGGGGTCCCGGCCGGCCGCAGAGGCCGGGGTGGGGATCCGCCGGTGAAGGTCGGGTTGCCCGTCACCGGGGCGTCGACGTTGACGACCACGACGTCGTCCACCGGGGTGGCGCCGGGCTTCGGGT
>JAKOVR010000112.1 GCA_029782025.1 Actinomycetes bacterium
ACTGTCTCTCTTCGCGTTTCATTGCGCACCCACAGGAGGAGTTCGGGTGGATGCATCCAGAATCGGGGGGCGGTGCCGAAAGGAAGGATGTGAGGGATGCGCGGCGTGGGGCCGGCGGGGAGCCGACCGAGGGATCGAGCCCTGCGCTGACCGACGACGCCACCCTGCGGGCGCTGCTCGACGAGTACCTCACGCCCGAGACGACCGGGTCGCCCACCACCGATGGCGACCGTGACGAGTTCGCCCGCTACCTGCAGGGGCTCGGCGTGCCCGTCACCGAGCTGATCCTCGCCGCCCGCGAGGACCGGGTGCTCACGGCGGCCTTCAGCGACTACGTGCACCCCGAAGGCGACCTCGATCTGGCCTCGGTCGCCGATCTCGCCGGGGTGTCGCCCCTCGAGGCCCGCCGGGTGTTCCGGGCCCTCGGGGTCCCGGTGGCCGCCGGCGCCGACCCCACCTACACGCCCGAGGACGCCGAGCTGCTGCGGGTCTTCGCCCACGCCGCCGCCGGGCTGTCCCCGGCCCTGGCCCTCGCGGTGTTCCGGGTCATCGGCACCTCCTTCGACCGCATCGCCGACAGCGCCGTGGGCCGCTACTTCTCCGAGATCCAGCCCCAGATCGACCAGTCCGACATCTCACCCGCCGATCAGGCCCGCACCATGCGCGACGCGGCGGAGCTGCTCTGTCTCGGCGTGCGCGATCTCGCCCCCCGGCTCCTGGCCCACCACCTCTGGTCGGCCACCGGCCGCTACTGGGCGGCCCGGCAGGGCGTCGACCACTACGAGACGGCGTCGCTGGCCGTCGGCTTCGTCGACCTGGTGGGCTTCACCCCGCTGTCGCAGACGCTGTCGGCCACCGAGCTCGAGCGCCTGGTGTCCCGGTTCGAGTCGATCGCCTACGACGCCGTGTCGCTCAACGGGGGTCGGGTGGTGAAGCTCATCGGCGACGAGGTGATGTTCGTCGCCCTCGACGGGGTGGCGGCGTGCGAGATCGCCCTCACGCTCATCGACGACTTCGCCGACACCGACGTGCGCCCCCGCGGCGGCGTGACCCTCGGCGAGGTGCTGGCACGCGACGGCGACTACTACGGGCCGACCGTGAACCTGGCGGCGCGGGTCGGGGCCATCGCCGTCCCGAACGAGCTCCTCGTCACCAACCCGGTCAACGACCAGGTCGAGGAGATGGGCGATCTGTTCCGGGTCCTGCCCGCGGGTCGCCGGATGCTGAAGGGCTTCGCCGATCCGGTCGAGGTGTTCTCCGTCGGCCGCGGCTGACGCGAGCCCTGGGGAGACGCCCGCTCCGTGGGTGCGAAATGTTCGCGGTCGCGAACAATTCGCACCCACGGGAGCCGGGTCCTGATCAGCCGGTGAAGGCGGGGGTGGCGTTGCCGCCGCCGGCGTTCTGGTTGCCGCCGTTCCCGTTGCCGCCCGCCGCCGTCGTGGTGGTGGTGGAGCTCGACGTGGTGGTCGAGGTCGAGGTCGAGGTCGAGGTCGTGGTGGTGGTGCCGCGGACGGCCGGGGGCACGCACGCACCCGGCGTGATCCGGATGGTGCTGCTGTCGGTCGCCTCGTTGCTGAAGTCGACCGAGGCCGACACCGACGTCACCGCGGCGATGGCCCCGACGTCACCGTCGGCTGTCACGGTGCTGTCGGCGCCGACCTGGAGGCTCGACCACGCCGGCGGATCGGGGAGGTTGTTGGTGGCCGACGAGCCGAGGATGTCGACGGAACCGCCGGTGAGGTTGTAGGCGGTCCATGTGACCCGCCACGTGCCGGCGACGGCGTTGCCCGATCCGTTGTTGGCGCACTGGGCCAGGCCGATCAGGAACTGGCTGCCCTGGTCGGGGCAGTCGCCCGAGAGCTGCACGACGATGTCGTTGCTGGCGGGCCCGGCGGCGTCGGTGAAGGCGACGTGCAGCGTGATGGTGTCGGTCAGGGTGCCGGCCACCTGGGTGGTCGCGGTGGTGGACTGGCCGGGGGCGAGGGTCGTCTGCCCCCACGCGACGGCGCCGGCGGCGCCACCCGACAGCGAGCCGGTGATCCCGGTCCAGCTGCCGGCGGCGTCGTCGTTCTGGAGGTGCCAGGTGATGGTCACCGTGCCGGCCTCGCACCCGGCGGTGGCGCCGACCGTGGCCGGGCCGGCCGAGCTGGGGGAGGGGAGGGCGAGGACGGTCGCGGCGACGAGGCCGAGACCGGCGACGAACAAGGGGGTGCGGCGCATGAGGGGAACGCTCCTGGGGTCGGATCCGTGCGGGGTGGGCGTGGCGGTCCGACCATCAGGACGCCGGACCACGTTGCCAGTGTCGGATCCCGTCCGGTTCGGTGCATGAGCAACGATTGCTCAGTGCCGGGGCCGGACGCGGGACGACGGTCCTCACGGCCGTCCCGCCGCCCCGAGGGCAGCCGGTCGGCGCGAGGACCGTCGTCCCGGCAGAACGAGGGCGCTAGAGGCGCTCGACGATCATGGCCATGCCCTGGCCGCCGCCCACGCACATGGTCTCGAGGCCGTAGCGGCCGTTGGACTGCTGGAGGCCGTGGATGAGCGTGGTCATGATGCGGGCGCCGGTCATGCCGAACGGGTGGCCGAGGGCGATCGAGCCGCCGTTGACGTTGAGCTTCTCCCACGGGATGCCGAGGTGCTTGGCCGAGGGGATCACCTGGGCGGCGAACGCCTCGTTGATCTCCACGAGATCGATGTCGTCGATCGACAGGCCAGCCCGCTCGAGGGCCATGCGCGAGGCGCCCACCGGGCCCATGCCCATGATCTCGGGATCGAGGGCGGAGACACCGGACGAGACGACCCGGGCCAGCGGGGTGATACCGAGCTGCTCGGCCTTGGTGTCGCTCATCACCACCACGGCGGCGGCGCCGTCGTTGAGGGGGCAGGCGTTGCCGGCGGTGATCTTGCCGTCGGGGCGGAACACCGGCTTCAGGCCGCTCAGCGCCTCGGCGGTGGTGCCGGGGCGGATGCCGTCGTCCTTGCTGACGGTGACCGCGTTGCCCTCGGCGTCGGTGGTGGTCACCGGGGTGATCTCCATCTCCCAGAAGCCGTTCTCGAGGGAGGCGCTGGCCCGCTGCTGGGAGAGGGCGGCGAACTCGTCCATCTCCTCACGGCTGACGTTCTCGTACTCGGCCACGTTCTCGGCCGTCTGACCCATGGCGATGTAGATGTCGGGGAGCCCGGCATCGAAGGGCTGCCACCCGCCCTGGCCGCCCTGGGTGCGGGCGGAGGTGCGGGCCTCGGCGTCGGCGAACACCGGGTTGTGGGGCCCGACGTCGGAGGCGCCGTACACGAAGCGGCTGACCGTCTCCACGCCGGCGGCGACGAACACGTCGCCCTCGCCCGACTTGATGGCGTGAGCGGCCATCCGGATGGTCTGGAGCGAGGAGCTGCAGTAGCGGTTGACAGTGACGCCGGGGGCGTTGGGCAGGTCGGCCAGCAGGGCCACGACCCGGCCGAGGTTGTAGCCGGCCTCGCCGGCGGGCTGGCCGCAGCCGAGGATGAGGTCCTCGACCAGGTCGGGGTCGAGCTGGGGGACCTTGGCCATCACGGCCTTCACGATCTGGGCGCTGAGGTCGTCGGGGCGGGCCTGGGTGAGCGAGCCCTTGTTGGCCCGGCCGATGGGGCTGCGGGCGGTGGCGACGATGACGGCTTCGGGCATGGACTGCTCCTGTGGGTCGGCGGGCGGGGGCGGCCCGTATCCGCGCATCCCCCGATTGCGGTGCCCGGTTGTCTAGCGCGTCGGCACCCCGAACCGCACCCTGACGTCGATGTCAGCCGAAGCCGTTGAAGCTGATGCGGAACTGGTAGCGCCGGGAGAAGAGGCCGTCGCTGAAGCCAGCGTTGCTGATGGCGCCGTTGAGCACCGCTTGCGGCGACGTGGCACCGAACCCGAAGACGATGTAGTTGTTGTCGGCGACCGCGTTGTTGTTGAAGGGAATCACCGGCGGGCTGGCGTTGCCGTCGTTGTTGCCGTGGACGAAGGCCGGGGCGATCGTCTCTCCCGGGTTCAGGGTGAACGCCGTCGAGACACCGGAGAAGGCGGCGAGGTTGAGCCCGAGGCTCGCGGGGGTCTGCGTGTCGCCGATCGCGACCACGACGTATGAAGGACCGGGGTCGATGCGTACCACCAACGGGGTGACCGGGTTGAGCGACGACGCGTCGAACTCCCATCCCGCGGGATCGATGCTCAGTGGCACAGCGAACGTGTTGATGAAGGTGACCGTTGTGTTCACGACGAGCAGCGAGGTCGCACCGTCGAGGTTGCCACCTTCACCCTCGTGGCCGAGGGTGAAGCCGATCTGCCCCGGGCCGCCGCCCTGACCGCCGCTGGCCTCGGCCTGCGCAGGGCTGCTCAGGATGGCGGGCGCGACCCACGCGGCGCCCGCCCCCACGGCGGCCTTGGCGAGGAAGCGGCGGCGCGTGCCGTCGGGGGATGTCGGGAACTCGTCGTCGAGCGCGGGCATCTGGGCACTGTAATCGCACTGCTCTGGACCGTCCTGCGTCCGGCGTCGCCAACCCAGAAGGCCGTGTTCGGACGTGTCGCGGATCCCCGATCGCGTGAAGAAGACTGAGCGCGCGCGACGAGCGGACCGCACCCTGGCGTGCCTGTCAGACGCATCGACCGAGCGCTTGCTCTGTACTGTTGACGTGAAGCGGAGCAAGGTGCGGAGGCAACCATGCCAGACATCCTTCCCGGTGCCGCGCGTGCGCGTCGCCGCCTGTTCGTGGCCGTGCTGGTGGCGATGTCGGGGTTCGGATGCAGCACCACGAGCGCGCCCGGGAACCCTTCCGCGGCGGGCACGGTCGGACCTGGCGGCGGTTCCGGTGTCGCCACCTCGTTCACGCCAGGCGCGATCCCGATGACCTCCGCGTCTGTGCCGGTTCTCAGTCAGGACCAGTGGGTCGGTGCCGCGGGCCAGGCCGACGCCGGCATGCTCGGCACGATCTTCGAGCTGGCGGGCATTGACGACGAGCTGGGCGCCGACGCAGCGAAGCTTCTTGCCGCGACCTCGGACGCGACGCGGGCCGCGGCGGCACCGGTGCTCACGGCAGCTCCCGCCGCGACGCCCGTGCCTTCCATTCCCACCGGCACGGTCCGCCCGGCGACGGTGGAGCGGGGCCGGCAGCCGAGCCTGCACCCGGCGGCGCTAGGGCAGCAGCCCCCGGTGTCGATGCCCCTTACCGGTGGCACCGCTTACGGCGTAGCGAGCGCGATGCTCGGTTTCATGGGTTCCGTCGATCTGATCAAGCGGCCGGGCGCTGTGACGATGGACCGTGGGCGGATGAAGGGCACGGTCAAGATCGACGTTCCGCCGGTGAGCATCACCAAATGGACGATGACGAGGATGTCGCTGTCCCTGACGATCGACTTGCTCGTGTGCCCCGACGCCAACGGTGCCGCGGACGGAACCATCGAGCTCCACACCGATCTCGAGGTCACGGGCGGCGCCGTGCCCATCACGGGGAAGGCCGATCTCGCCGCGTCCGTTTCGCTGGCCGCCGACGACGAAGCCTTTCTCGCCTACCTCGATCCGGAGCTCAACGGCGACATCTCGGGCGCCCACGGGGCGACGAAGGAGTCGGTCCACCTTGCCGGAATCGGAGTGACCATGAATGGCCGGGGCAAGCAAGTGAGCGTGTCGAACGTGCGGGGCCAGATGCAAGCGACCAACATCCAGCCCCACAATTTCCAGCCGCTGCAGTCCGCGATCGTCGGGCTCGTCGGTATCGTCGGCGCGCTTGCCGGCTACGTCGCCGAGGACCATTGGCGCTCCGGCAAGTGCATCGAGCTGTCGGCCTCGCCCGCCTCGCCGCACGTGATGGCGGCGGGCTCCTCCGTTTCGCTGGAGGTTCGCGGCAAGAGCTCGGTCGACGGCGCGGATGTCCATGGCAAGGTGGAAGCTGAGAAGTCAGCCGGTGAAGGTACGGTCGATCCGTCGAAGCAGCCGCTCCCGGACCCCGGTCCGTTCACGGTCACGCCGGCCACCAACGGGAGCAGCATCGACGTGGCGGTGTCGCTGACCTCCAAGCGTGGCCTCGGCGTCGGCACCTGGCGAGGGACGTTGCCGGGCTACAAGGTCGACGTGAACCTTTCGGGCATGGCCATCAAGGGCGAGAAGTGCGACGGAGTCGAGGGCGACTGGCGGCTCGTCGTCGGAGGCGGGGGCACGGGCGCCGGGATGTCGATCCAACTGAGCGGGACGATCGACGTGCACCTGGGTAGCGATGGAACCGGCACATACGCCGTGCACATCGCCGTGTCCGGCGCCGGACTCCCGGCAGGGGTCACCGCCGGACTTGGGGTCGACGGCCAGGGCAAGGCCCGACTCGACGGGTCGTCGAGTTCGCCTGCTCTGGAGCTGCTCGACGGCGTGATGTCCGGCACAGCGTCCGGGGCCGGGGGCGGGGCGAGCCTCACATCCGGGCTCCCGAAGAGCGCCGCGGGTACCACCGCGATTCCTGTCACCGTCGGCTGCTGACCAGCGGCGCAGGGTCTGCTGGACCGCGGCGCCGGGTCGTGCCAGACTAGAACGCGTTCCACTTTCGGGACCGAGTGCGACCGGGGAACCGGCGCCGACGATCGACCCTTGGAGCCCTCCATGGCGCTGTCCGTGATCCGATTCGACTACCGCGCACCCGGCCTCGACGCCGAGACGACCCAGCGGCTGTACGCCACCTCGGTGGAGATGGTGCAGTTCGCGGAGGCCAAGGGGTTCGAGATGTGCGTGCTCAGCGAGCACCACGCCAGCCCCGACGGGTTCCTGCCCTCGCCGCTCGTCACCGCGGCGGCCATCGCCGCGGCCACCAAGGCGATCCCGCTCAACATCGCCGCCCTGCTCGTCCCGCTGCACGACCCGGTCCGGTTGGCCGAGGACATCGCCGTGCTCGACAACCTCTCCGGCGGGCGCGTCAGCTACGTCGCCGGCCTCGGGTACCGGCCGGTCGAGTACGCCATGTTCGAGAAGGAGTGGTCCCGGCGGGGGCGTCTCCTCGACGAGGCCCTCGACATCATGATCACGGCCTGGACCGGCGAACCCTTCGAGTACAAGGGCCAGACCGTCCAGGTGCTGCCCCGGCCCTTCACCCGGCCCCACCCCCTCATCTTCATCGGGGGTTCGGGCAAGAAGGCCGCCGAGCGGGCCGCCCGCCTCGGCATGTCGTTCTTCCCGGCCGCCGGTGACCCGACGTTGGTGGACCACTACCACGCCGAGTGCGAGCGCCTGGGCACGACCCCGGGCATGGTGGCCATGCCGGAGGGGCCGGGCACGGTGTTCGTGAGCGAGGACCCCGACAAGACGTGGGCCGAGCTCGGGCCCTACCTGCTCCACGACGCGATGACCTACCACTCGTGGCAGACCGACGACATCCAGTCCCACGTCCACAGCCACGCCGACACGGTGGAGAAGCTCCGGGCCGAAGGCGTCTACCAGATCCTCACTCCGGACGAGGCGGTCGACACGGCAGCGTCGCTCAGCTTCATGGGGGCGATGACCCACCATCCGCTGTGCGGTGGTGCGCCTCCTGAGTTCGGCTGGGCCAGCCTCGAGCTCTACGCCGACAAGGTCCTGCCCCGGCTGCGGGCCTAGGGGATCGCCGCCGTGAAGTTCGCGATGACCTTCGGGCAGCTCAACCCCCACTTCTGGGTCGACGCCGCCCTCGAGGCCGACCACCTGGGCTACGAGTCCTGCTGGCTGCCCGAGCACCTCGTGTTCCCGATGGAGATCCGGGGCCAGCTCGTCCCCGGCGAGGAGCACCCGCCGGTGCCGCCGTCCACGCCGATCTTCGACGCCGCCGCCTACCTGTCCTACCTCGCCGGGATCACCACCCGCATCCGCCTCGGCACCTTCGTCTACGTCCTCGGCCTCCGCCATCCGTTCGTGAGCGCCCGGGCGTTCGCCACGCTCGACATCGTGTCGAACGGGCGGGCCGAGGTGGGCATCGGGGCGGGGTGGTTGGAGACCGAATGGGAGGCCGCGGGCCTCGATCCCGCCACCCGGGGCCGGCGGCTCGACGAGGCCATCGTCGTGTGCAAGAAGCTCTGGACCGAGGAGGTCATCGAGCACCACGGCGAGTTCTACGACTTCGCGCCGGTGATGTTCGAGCCCAAGCCCGTGCAGAAGCCCCACCCGCCGCTGGTCATCGGCGGCGAGTCGGCCCGGGCGCTGCGCCGGGCGGCGGAGCACTGCGACGGCTGGATCGGGATGAGCCACACGCCCGAGACGGCGGCGGTGCAGGTGGCCCGCCTGCGTGAGCTGGAGGACCGGTACGGCCGGGCCGACCGCCCGGTGGAGATCACCGTCATGGGGACCCCGGGCTCGCCGTCGGAGCTGGCGGCGTGGGAGGACGCCGGCGTCGACCGGCTCATCGTCGTGCCCTGGAGGCGGTCGACCGAAGCCGTCGACGGCCTCCGCCGCTTCGCCGACACCTTCTTCCCCTGACCCCTCCCCCTCTGGGTGCGATCGCCTGTGGGTGCGAATTGTTCGCGAACGCGAACAATTCGCACCCACAGGCGAGAGAGGGACCGGACGGCGGAACGGGACGGGGTTTGTGTCGTACGCTCCTCCCGTCATGGGGGAAACGAGCATGCCGGCGGCCGAGCCGGCCCGGTGGCGGCGCGCGCTCCGCGACTATGTCGAGCTGTTCAGCCTGAACGGCTTCGCCGTGGCCCAACCCCTGCTGGACCTGTTCGGCAACGCACCCGACTCCTTCCTCGCCCGGCGGGCCAGCGACGCCGACCTCGTGCTGTTCGCCCTCGTCGTCGTGCTCGTCCCCCCGGCGGTGGTGTGGCTCGCCGTGCAGGCGATCGCCCTCGCCGACCGCCGGGCGGGCCGCTGGGCCCAAGCGGTGGCGCTCGGTGGCTTCGGGCTCCTCCTCGCCATCCAGGTGGCCAAGAAGTCGCCCCTCCCGAAGGGGGCGCTGCTCCTGGTGGTCGGGGTGCTCGTCGGCGCGCTCGTCGTCGTGCTCTACCGCCGGGTCGGCTGGATCAAGGACTGGCTCGTGTTCGCCGCCCTCGCCCCCTGGGCATTCGGCGCCATCTTCCTGTTCAGCAGCCCGGCCAGCTCGGTGCGGGGGCAGAACCGGGTGGAAGCGGTGAAGGTCGAGCAGGCCCGCACGCCCGTCTCGATCGTCATGGTGGTGTGGGACGAGTGGCCGCTGGTGTCGCTGCCCAACAAGGCCGGCCAGCTCGACCCGCAGCTCTACCCGCACCTGGCCGCGCTGGCCAAGGACGGCGTGTGGTACCGGAACGCCACCACCGTGGCCTCGGCCACCAACTACGCCGTCCCGTCCATCCTCACCGGCCGGCACGCCCACGACGGCTCGGCCATCGCCTCGGCCAGCACCTACCCGGAGAACCTCTTCACGCTGCTGGCCAGCCAGTACGACCTCGAGGTCACCGAGTCGGTCACCCGCCTGTGTCCCCAGAACCTCTGCAGCGGGCCCTTCGTCGACAACCCCGACGCCGCCCTGGCGTCCACCGGAGGCTCGGTGCCCGGCGGCGCGGCCGCCCCAGCCCCGCCGGCCCCCAAGGAGCCGCCGTCCGGGCTCGGCGCCGTGCTGTCGGACGCGTGGCAGACGTTCCAGGCGCTGGTGTCGCCGTCCGATCAGCCGGCTGGCATCGTCAGCTTCGACGAGTCGGTCACCGTCCAGACGCCGACCACCCCGCCCCCAGCCACCGGCACCACCCGTGTGCGTACGGAGGACGCGGTGAAGCAGGCGCAGGGGGAGCAGGCCGAGGCGACCCCGATCGGCGGGGCCGGTGGCCTGCCGGTGCTGCGCCTCGACACCGTCGACAAGCTGATCTCCTCGATCGAGGTGGGGGAGCAGCCCACCCTGCACTTCCTCCACGTGCAGCTGCCCCACACCCCGTACAAGTTCCTACCCGGCGGGCAGGCCTACAGCGAGATCCCCACCGGCGGCCTCGACCCCGCCATGATGGCGGCGGTCATCGGCAACCAGAGCCCGGACCAGGGCAAGGTCGACATCGACAAGCAGCGGCTCCTCCTCCAGGTGGGCTACGTCGACCGGCTGGTGGGCGACGTCACGGCCCGGCTCAAGGCCACCGGCCTCTACGACCGGTCCATCGTGATCATGACGTCGGACCACGGCGCCGGGTTCGTGCCGGGCCAGACGATCCGGGCCCTGTCGACGCGGGAGGCGATCCCCGAGTCGCTGTATGCCGATCTGCTGTACGTCCCCATGGTGGTCAAGGGCCCGGGACTCCCGGCCGGCACGGTCAGCGACGACAACGTGATGTCCATCGACCTCGTGCCCACGATCGCCGACATGATCGGGATCAAGGTGCCGTGGGCGGTCGACGGGAGATCGCTGCTCGGACCCAGGCGGGACACCGACGAGAAGGTCTTCCGCAAGGTCACGATCGGGGCGTTCGCCGGTGACCCCGCCCCCGGTGGCGGTCCGCCGCCGGGCGCAGGTGGACCGTCCGGCGCGGGTGGACCGGGGCCGGGTGGCGGCGGACCGCCGGGCGCGGGTGGACCACCGGGTGGTGCCGGACCGCCGGGTGGCGGTCCGCTGGCCGGGATGGCGATGACCGCCGGCCCGCCGGTGACGTTCTCGGGGAAGCGGTTCGAGGCCGAGATGCTGGCGCGCGGTGCCGACTCGCTCCTTCGTGACGACAACCCCGAGCACCGTTGGTACGACATCACCGACGCCGGCGAGCTGGTGGGACGCCGCGTCGCCGACGTGCCGTCGGCCGGGGGCGGGACTGTGACGGCCACCCTCGACGACGCCACGAAGCTCACCTCGCCACCGCCGGGCAGCGCCATCGTGCCGAGCCACCTGCTCGGGCGGATCACCGGCGGGGTGGACGCCGCGGCGCACCCGCTCGTGGCCGTGGCGGTCAACGGGGTCGTCGCCGCCGTCGTCCCCACCTACGCCGAGGGCACCGACCCCCACCGCGTCGAGGCCATCCTCGACCCGGCGACGATCCGCACCGACGGCAACGAGGTGCGTCTCTACCTCGTGGGCGGCACCGAGGGCGCACGGACCCTCGCCCCCGTGACCGTCTGACCGCACGGCGGTGACAGACTGCCGCCCATGGCCGTCGACCTCCACGCCCTGCTCGATCCCGCCCACACCGTCCTCGTCACCCAGGAGTGCCAGAAGGGCGTGATCGGTCCGACGCCGGCGCTCCCCCAACTGGCGGAGATCGCCCGCAGGGCCATGATCCCCAACGCCGCCCGCCTCGCCGCCGCCGCCCGGGCCGCCGGCGTGCCCGTCGTCCACTGCGTCGCCGCCCGCCGCGACGACGGCAAGGGCTCCAACCACAACGCCCGGCTGTTCCACGGCATGTTGAAGACGCCGGTGCGGCTCCTGCCCGGGTCCGAGGCGGTGGAGGTCATCGACGAGATCGGCGTCGACCCGGGCGACGTGGTGCTCACCCGCCTGCACGGGCTGGGGCCGATGGGCGGCACCGACCTCGACCCGGTGCTGCGCAACCTCGGGGCCACCACCATCGTCGGCATCGGGGTCAGCGTCAACGTCGGGATGGTCGACTTCGCCTTCGACGCCGTCAACGCCGGCTACCAGTTCGTCCTCCCCCGCGACGCCGTGGCCGGGATCCCCGAGGACTACGCCGACGCCGTCCTCGACAACACCCTCTCGCTCGTCACCACCCTCACCACCACCGACGCCGTGGTCGCGGCCTGGTCGGGCCGCTGAGGCGTCGACGGCCGACCCCTGACGCGCCGACGCCGGTGGCCCCAGGGGACCACCGGCGTCGCGGGCGACTATGACCTCAGGCCGTCAGGCCGTCTTGTCGTTCTTGGTGCCGTCCGGGTTGACGATGTACCAGCCGGCGAGACCCTGGCAGTCGGCCGTGCCGGGGGTGTCGTCCTTCATCTCGTACAGGGCCCGGCCGTTGACCGCCGCCTGCTTCTTGCCGTCGGGGCGGGTGATCACCGAGTACTGGGTGGCATTGAGGCCCTCGCCGGCCTCGACCGCGTCGGCGTAGACCGGGGGCCACTTGTCGAGGCACGGACCGGTGCACTTGATGGCGTTGCCTCCCTTGCTCTCCTCGTCCCAGGCGTAGAGCACCTTGCCGTTGGGGCCGCCGACGGCCTTGCCGTACGGGGTCGTGACGATGGACAGCTTCACCTTCCCCATCGGCGTGGCGACCACGGTGGTGCCAGCGCTGTCCTTCATCGAGGTGCCCGTGGCGCCCGTGCCCTTGGTGGAGTCCTTCATCGTGGTGCCGGGGCCGGCGGCCGTGGTCGACGATCCGGCGGCGGCCGCCTTGGTGGTGCCCGTGGTGCCCCCCGGCACCTCGTCCTTGCTGCAGGCGCCGAGGGCCCCGAGGGCCAGTGGGGCAGCGGCGATCAGGGCCAGGGCCCGTGTCGAATGACGCATCGTGGAGCAGTCCTCCCTCTCACGGCCGGGAACGTCCCGGCTCGATCCCTCAACGACGCTAGTCGTGGAGGGGTTCCCGGCGATCGGACCTCGGGGCGCCGGTTGTCTGACGGATCGTCAGCCACGGTGCCGGAGGGCTAGCGTGGGTCCGTGAGCCCCGCCCGAACCTCCGCCGAGCGACGCGGCCGCGCCAACGGCGACGGCGCCGCGGACATCCCGCCGACGCCCACCGCCGTGCTGCCCGACGACGATGACGAGCTCCGGGCGGCCGACGGCCGGGTGCCGGGCCGACGCGGCCGGGCCACCCGCCAGAAGCTGCTCGACCAGACGGCGTCGATGCTGCACACCACCCCCTTCCGCGATCTGAAGGTGGTCGACATCGCCCGTCAGGCCGGCACCTCGCCGGCGACCTTCTACCAGTACTTCCCCGACGTCGAGTCGGCCATCCTCGTGCTGGCCGAGGAGATGGCCCTCCAGATCCCCGAGCTCGGCGCCATCGTGCGGGAGCGGTCGTGGAAGGGCAAGGCCGGGTACGACACGGCCACCGCCCTCGTCGACGGCTTCATGTCGTTCTGGGAGACCCATCGTGCGGTGCTCCGGGTGGTCGACCTCGCCACGGCCGAGGGCGACGACCGGTTCCGCAAGATCCGGTCCCAGTTGCTCAACCCCCTCACCCGGGCGCTGGCCGACACCATCGAGCGGCTCCGGCCCACCAGCAAGCACCCGGCCGACCTCGATCCGATGGCCCCGGCCGGCGTGGTGGTCGCCATGCTGGCCAACGTGGCCAGCCACCGGTACGGGTTCGAGTTCTGGGGCATCCGCACCGGCGACACGGTCCGCTCGATGGCCCGCATCGTGTACTCGACCGTGACCGGGCAGAAGCCACCGGCCGACGGCTGACGCGTGGCCGCCGATCTCGTCTTCGGGGTGCTGCCGCCCTACCGCACGGGCGTGGCCGCCGATCCGGCCTGGATGACCGACTTCGCCACGCTGGTCGAGGAGCTGGGCTACGAGTCGCTCTACGTCGTCGAGCACGTCGTGGTGCAGGCCGGGTACGAGGAGCGCTACCCCTACGCCGAGAGCGGGCGGATGCCCCTGCCCGACGATTGCCCGATCCCCGACCCGCTCGAGCTGCTGGCCTTCCTCGCCGCCCGCACCACCCGCCTCGTGCTCGGCACCGGGATCGTGGTGCTGCCCGAACACCATCCGGTGCAGTTCGCCAAGCGGGCGGCCAGCGTCGACGTGCTCTCGGGGGGCCGGCTGCGCCTCGGCGTGGGCGTCGGCTGGATGCGGGAGGAGCTCGAGGCGGTGGGGGTCGACTTCGACGACCGGGGCGGTCGCACCGACGAGTGCATCGAGGCGCTGCGGGCCCTGTGGACCGAGCCCGAAGCGACCTACACCGGCCAACGGTTCGCGTTCGATCGGCTGGTGTCGCGGCCCCAGCCCGTCCAGCCCGGCGGCATCCCCATCCATGTGGGCGGGCACTCCCGCGCTGCGGCCCGGCGGGCCGGCCGGCTGGGCGATGGCTTCCAACCCCTCGGCCTCGACGACGACCGGTTGGTCGATCGGCTCGCGGTCATGCGGGCCGCCGCCCTCGAGGCCGGCCGCGACCCCGACGCCATCGAGCTCACCCTCGGGGGGATGCTCGGGCGCGTCGGACCAGCCGAGATCGACCATGCCCGGGGCCTCGGGGCCCATCGCCTCCTCCTGTCCACCGCCACCGCCGATCCCGATGAGCTCCGCCAGCTCCTGACCGACTTCGCCTCCGCCCATGTCCACGCCTGACCTCCCCGCCGGCCCGCTGCACGTGGGCATCCAGCTGCCCGTCCAGTCCCAGAGCACCATCTACGCCGAGCCCTGGGAGGCCACGGCCGGGGTCGAGGAGCTGGGGGCGGTGGCCCGGGCCGCCGACCGCAACGGCTTCTCCTACGTCGCGGTCTGCGATCACGTGGCCATCCCTACGGACCTGGCCGAGAAGATGTCCACGTCGTGGTGGGACACCGTCGCCACCCTCGGCTACCTGGCCGGGATCACGAGCACCGTGCGGCTGCTCAGCCACGTGTACGTCCTGCCGTACCGCCACCCGCTGGTCACGGCCAAGGCCTTCCTCACCCTCGACAACCTCTCGGGCGGCCGGGCCGTGCTCGGGGTGGGGGCGGGGCACGTGGCCGCCGAGTTCGACCTCCTCGGCGCCGACTTCGAGCGCCGCGGCCCGGTGCTGGAGGACGCCATCGCCGTGGTCCGCGCCGCCTTCGACGACGAGTTCCCGTCCGCCGCCACGGCCACCTGGGCGGTGGAGGGGTTCGGCCAGCGGCCCCGCCCGGTGCACCCCGGCGGGCCGCCGATCTGGGTCGGGGGTTCCTCGCCCGCCGCGATCCGCCGCGCCGCCGAGCTCGGCGACGGGTGGCTCCCGCAGGGGCCGCCGGCCGAGGGGATGGCCGCCGCCATCGAGCGCATCGCCGCGCTCCGCGAGCGGGCGGGCCGGACCGACCGACCCTTCGCCATCGGGGCCAACACCGAGCCGGTGTACGTGGGCCAGCCCGACTGGCACGTGGGCCGGTGGTGCCTGAGCGGCGCGCCCGAGGTGATCGCCGAGCGGCTGCGCGGCTACGGCGCCCTCGGGTGCAACGAGCTCCAGCTCCGGTTCCGGTCTCGATCGGCGTCGGAGCTGGTCGACCAGATCGACGCCTTCGGGGCCGAGGTGCTCCCGCTCCTCAACGACTGACGGCGGCGCCGACGGCGCCGCCCGGACCACACTCGCAGCAACGACAGGAAGGTACGTGCGCATGGGCATGCTCGACGGCAAGGTCGTCATCGTCTCGGGGGTGGGCCCGGGGCTCGGACGGTCGATCGCGGTGCAGTTGGCCGGGCAGGGCGCCGACGTGGTGCTGGCCGCCCGGCGCGAGCATCGGCTCCGGAAGGTGGCCGACGAGATTGAGGGGATGGGGCGGACCGCCCTCTGCGTGCCCACCGACATCACCGACCCGGCGTCGTGCGACGGGCTGGCGGCGGCGGCGATGGAGGCGTTCGGGCGGGTCGACGTGCTCGTCAACAACGCCTTCGTCGACGGGACCTTCGCCCGCTTCGACGAGGCCGACCCGGCCTCGTGGCGGGCCACGTTCGACGTGAACCTGTTCGGGACCCTCGGCCTGACCTACGCCGTGCTGCCGCACCTGAAGGCCAACCCCGACGGCGACGCCCGGATCGTGATGGTCAACACGATGTCGATCGTGAAGATCGAGGAGCGCTTCGGGGCCTACGCCGCGTCGAAGGGGGCGTTGGCGACCGCGGCCAAGACCCTCGCGGTGGAGCTCGGCGGGTTCGGCATCCGGGTCAACACGGTCCACCCGGGCTACATCTACAGCCCGAAGGTGGAGTGGTACCTGAACCACCTGGCCGAGGAGCAGGGCCGCACCTTCGACGAGGTCTACGCCGAGCGGGCCGACGAGACGTGCCTGAAGTACCTGCCGGACGCCGACGAGATCGCCGGTGCCGTGGTGTTCCTCGCCTCCCCGCTGGCCCGGCCGATCACCGGCCAGTCCATCCACGTCAACGCCGGCCACTGGATCGGATAGCCGAGCCATGATCAAGCTCGTGTGCTTCCTCAAGCGCAAGGACGGCCTCACCCACGAGGAGTTCGTCGACCACTGGCAACAGGTCCACGGCCCGTTGATCACGGGCACGCCGACGATCGCCCGGCACGTCGCCCGCTACGAGCAGCTGCTCCCGTCGGCCGCGCTGCCGTACATGGCCCCCAAAGGCTTCGACGGCATCACGATCATGTGGTTCCACGGGCCCGAGGACTTCGAGGCCTTCCTGGCCGAGCCCGACTACGCGGCCAGGATCGCCCCGGACGAGCAGTCCTTCCTCGACCTGGCCGGGCTGGTGGGCATGCTCACCGAGGAGCCGTCGGTCGTGATCGACGGGGCGGCGGTCTGATGGCGGGCACCGGCGCCCTCGCCGGGCGCACGGCCATCGTCACCGGCGGTGCCTCCGGCATCGGCCTGGCCACGGTCCGCCGACTCCACGACCTCGGCGCTTCCGTCGTGGTGGCCGACCTCGACGAGGCCCGGTGCCGGGCCGCCATCGAGGGCCTCGACGCCGACCGGGTCGAGGCCGTCGCCGCCGACGTCACCGCGCCCGACGCCGCTGCGGTGCTGGTGGCGCGGGCCGTCGACCGCTTCGGGGGCCTCGACATCGCCGTGAACAACGCCGGTACGCCGGGCACCTACGCCGCCCTGCCGGACCAGACGCTCGCCGACTGGCAGGCCACCCTGGCCGTCAACCTCACCAGCGTGTTCACCGGGATGCAGGCCCAGGTCCCGGCCATGCTCGCCGGGGGCGGCGTCCCTGGTGGTGCCATCGTCAACGTAGCCTCCGACGCCGGCCTCATGGGCTTCGCCCGTCTCCCCGCCTACGTCGCCAGCAAGCACGGGGTCATCGGGCTCACCAAGGCCGTGGCCCTCGAGTACGCCCGCAAGGGGATCCGGGTCAACGCTGTGTGCCCCGGGTCGGTACGCACGCCGATGCTGGCCGGGTTCACCGGCGGCGACGAGGCTGCGCTCGAGGCGATGGGCGCGGGCACCCCGATCGGCCGGCTGGCCTCGCCCGACGAGATCGCCGCCGCCATCGTGTGGCTCTGCACCGACGACGCCGTGTTCGTCACCGGCACGGCGATGCCGGTCGACGGCGGGGTGATGGCGACGTGACCGGCGCCGGGATGGACGGGCTGCTGGCCGGCCAGAAGGTGATCATCACCGGGGGCGGCGCCGGGATCGGTCGGGCCACGGCGGAGCGCATGCACGCCGAGGGGGCGGCGGTGGCCGTGCTCGACATCGACGCCGATGCCGCGGCGGAGGTGGCCGAGTCGGTGCGGGGGAGCGGGTTCGTCGTCAACGTGAAGGACCGCGACGGCCTCGCCTCCGTGCTGCTCGAAGCGGTCGACACCCTCGGCGGCTGCACGGCCCTCGTCAACAACGCCGGCGTCGGGAACCTCAAACCGCTCGACCGCTACAGCGACAAGGAGTGGGACCTCCTCATCGGGGTCAACCTCACGGCGGTGTTCACCGCCACGCGGGCCATCGCCCCGGTGCTCGCGGCCGGCGGGGGCGGCTCGATCGTCAACGTCACCTCGGCGTCGGCCCTGCGTCCCACCCGCGGCGAGGCGCCCTACAGCGCGGCCAAGGCGGCGGTGGTGGCGCTGACCCAGAGCACGGCGCTGGAGTACGGGCCATCGGTGCGGGCCAACACCGTGGCGCCGGGGTTCATCCGCACCGGCCTCACGGCCATGGCCGCCGACGATCCCGCGCTCAGCGCCGACCTCGCCAGCCGCACCCCGCTGGCCCGGCTGGGCGAGCCGGGCGACGTGGCCGACGTGATCGTGTTCCTGTGCTCGTCGCTGTCGCGCTACGTGACGGGCCAGACCATCGTGGTCGACGGCGGGAGCCTCCTCGTGAACGCGCAGGTCGACCCGTTGCTGCAGCGGTGGTTGGGCTGAGGCCGGTCCGGCCGGCATGACGGCACGGGCCGGGTGGGCCGGGTGGGCGCGGCGCTCGGTCGCCGCCGGCGCCGCCCTGCCCCTGGTGGCGGCCCTGCCCTACGTCGTCGCCGCGGTGGTGGCTCTCGGGGTGGTCTGGCACCCGGTGTCGGACTGGGCCCTCATCGAGGTCCAGACCGCCGACGTGTCCTCCACCAGCCCGCCGCTGGTCGGCGCCTACAGCCGCTTCGGGTTCGACCACCCCGGGCCGCTCGCCTTCTGGTTGCTGGCGCCGCTGTACCAGGCTGCGGGGCGGGCCCCGTCGGCCCTGCTTGCCGGCTCGGCGCTCATCGGCGCGGTGGCCGCAGCTGGGGCCGTCGTCACCGCCCGCCGGTGCGGGGGCCGCACGCTCGCCACCCTCGTGGCCGTCGCCATGGTGCTCACGGCCGCCCTCCTCGGCGGTTCGGCGATCGTCAATCCGTGGAACCCCGCCCTGCCGTTCGTCCCCTTCCTCTGGTTCGCGGTGCTGGCCTGGGCGGTGGCCGTCGGGCGCACCCGGTGCCTGCCGCTGCTGGTGGCGACCGGGTCGTTGGCCGTCCAGTCCCACCTCGCCTATGCCCCGCCGGTGGTGGCGGTGTTCGCGGTCGCCGTCGGTCTCGGTCTCCGGGCCCGTCCCCTGGCCCGGCCCTGGGGAGGGGCCGCCGGTCGCGCCGTCGGGGTCGGCGCGCTGCTCTGGGCCCTCCCCGTGTGGGACCAGATCCACGGTGAAGGGAACCTCGGCCGCATCGCCGCCTCGCTGGCCGGCGACGCGTCGGCCGGGTCGGGCGGACGCCTCGGCTGGGCGGCCGGGCTCGGCGTCTTCGGTCGGGTCACCACCTTCGGCGACGCCGCGCGGGTGGTCGCCGCCAACGACAGCCTCGGGCCGATCGTGCCCGGGAGCGCCATCGTCGGCCTCGCCGTCCTGGCCGTCGTGGTCGCCCTGGCCGCGGCCGCCTGGCGCTTCGCCCCGCGTCCCATCGCCGCGGCGGCCACGGTGGACGCCGCCGCCGCCCTCGCCATGGTGGCCGGCGCGGCGCGGGCCGAGGGCTACCCGTTCCCGTGGTTGTTCCGCCCGATGCTCGCCCTGCCCGTCTGGACGGCGGTGGTGGTGGCCTGGTGGGTGGCGACCCGGCCCGCGGTGCGGTCGAGCGCGGCGTCGGCCTGGCGCCGGTCGGCGGGCGGGCTGGTGGTCGACCGCTGCGTCGCCGGGACGACGCTCGTGACCGGCCTGCTGCTCGTGGGGGCGGTCGGGGCCGGCCCGCGGGCGGCGTCGGTGGAGCCGCCGTGGGCCTCGTGGAGCGACGCCGCCGGCCGTCTGTGCCCACCGGCGGCCGACGCGCTCGCGGCAGAGGGCACCGGCGCGGTGGTCCTCGACCTCCGCCCGTCGGCCGACCTCCTGTTCCTCACCTTCGCCTGCGCCGCCGCCTTCACCCGGGCCGGCATCGACGTCCGGGTGGGGGAGGGGCAGGCCGCGGTGTTCCTCCCCGGCCACGGCCCCCGTCACGACGGTGGGGTGGCGCCGAAGGTCTCGGTGGCGGTGGGGCCGGTCGAGGTGGCGGCGGCGAGGGCGAAGGTGGGCGCCAGGGTGGTCGTGGCCCTCACCCCGTCGGTCGAGGAACGGCGGGCCGGGGTGCCGGACGCCGCCGTGGTGGTGGCCGGCCTCGGGTTCACGTGACCTCGCCGGTCCGGCCCTTGACGTGCCCGCTTCGAGCGGCGCCGCCTAGCATCGGGCCCCTGTGACGACAACGCCGGTCGACGACCCCGACGCTCCCGCGCCGAGCGGCGACCGATCCGACGAAGGCCCCGACCCGGTGGAGCCCGGCGCCGTCGACCGGACCGACGACGGGGACGAGGGCACGGACGACGACGGGTCGGCGGACGCGGCGGGGGACGGAGACGGGGACGGAGACGGGGACGGGGACGCGCCCGGAGCGGGCGCCGGTGGGGGCCGGGCCATCCCGTGGTGGCGCCCCATCGCCCGGTGGGAGGCCACCGGCCACCGGTTCCTGCCCGGCCTCTCCTTCCCGGTGGCGGTGTGGGCCCTGTGGCGGGCCGTGCACTTCGTGATGACCTACATGCAGGTCGGCCCGGTCACGAACACCCTCGAGTCCACGATGAACGTGGCCTTCAACTACGACGGCGAGCGCTACCTGCTCATCCTGCACCAGGGCTACGTCAACCCGAACGTGATGATGCCCAACACGGCGTTCTTCCCGATGACGTCGTGGGCGGCCAACCCCATCTGGTGGATCACCCGGTCCGACGCCGCCACCGTGCACGTCTTCGCCACCCTCACCGCCATCGCCGCCTTCGCCACGGTGTGGGGCGTGGCCAAGGCCTGGCGGAACGAGGTCATCGCCCGGCGGGCCACCCTGCTCCTGGCCTTCATGCCCTCGACGCTGTTCCTGTGGGCCTTCTACTCCGAGGGCCTGTTCATGGCGCTGGGGGCCGGCGCGGTGATCGCCGATCGACGAGGCCGCCGGGGCATCGCCGCCGCGCTGTTGGTGCCCCTCGCCGCCACCCGCAGCGTCGGGATCCTGATCCCCCTCGTGCTGGCCTTGGCCCGCGTCGTGCGCAGCACGAAGGGCGACGACGTGGCCCGACGCGCCCTGGCCTACGGCCCGCTGGCCTCGATCGCGGTGTGGGCCGTCGTCGGGTCGATGCTCGGCGCGCCCCGCATCGACGGGTCGGGCGGCTTCAGCATCGGTCGGAACGGGCCCACCTTCCTCGTGGTGCTGCCCCTCCTCGTGAGCGGCGGGGTGCTCCTGTACCGCCGCCGGATCGACGCGTGGGCCGCGGCCTACGTCGGCGCCGGTGTCGTGGGGCTGGCCGCGGTGATGGTCGTCATGTGGAAGCAGGCCGGCGACCCGCTGGCCTTCATGAAGGTCCAGGAGGACTGGGGCCGCCAGCTCTCGTGGCCGTGGGCCACGATCAACCAGGGATTCGACAACCTCTTCCCGCGGCCGGAGACGATCATGATCCCGGCCCTCGTGGCCCGGAACTTCGACCTGTGGTGCCTTCTGCTCATCGCCCTGCCGCTCTGCTACGCCATGGGTGCCTCGGCGTGGGACCACCGCGAGGACCGCACGTGGTGGACCGCCGGGTGGGTCCTCACCCTCGTGCCGCTGTACGTCGGGGTCATCCTCGTCCTGTACCGCCTGCGCATCCTCGGTTCCGTGGTCGACCTCACGGTGCCGGGCACGAAGCACGTGTTCACCCTGCCCATCCTCTACCTCGTGATCCTGGCCGCGTTCGTGACCACCATCTGGCTGCTGCACCCCCTCATCCCGCGGTTCGCGCTCCACGGCGACGGCTGGCCGATGGAGGCCTGGCTCATCGGCTGGGCCCTGATCATCCTGCCGTTCTGCTCCAGCGCGCTGGCCAGCTTCAATCGCTTCACGATGGCCGACTGGGTGATCTATCCGATCTTCGCCAGCTTCTTCGCCCGGCTCCCGCGCCAGGTGCGGTGGATCCCCTACGTGGTGTTGGGGGTCGCCGGTGCCGTCGTGACGTGGCGCATGGTCGGCCGCATGGCCGCCGACCGCTTCGTCGGCTGACTCGATTTGACTGTCTTCCTGTGGGTGCGAAGTTCCTGTGGGTGCGAATTGTTCGCTAACGCTAACATTTCGCACCCACAGGAACTCGATCGGAGCGGCCGGGGTGGGCCGGCTACCAGAGCTCGTCGGTGTAGGTGTCGGTGCCGGGGATGGTGGGGATGAACGGGGCGGCCCAGCTCACCGAACCGTGCCCGCCGACGCTGATGCGGTCGGCCAGGGCGTGGATGGCCTGCCAGCGGTTGCGCGGGTCCTCGTCGAGGAAGCACAGCAGCAGCACGCGGCGGTCGTGGTCGGGGTTCTCGGGCTGGAACACCGGCGCGCCCTCGGGCAGCGGGATCGGGGTCGAGCCGATCACGAGGCTGACCGGGGAATCGGGGAGGGCGGCGGGGAGGCAGTCGTCGCGCAGCCAGTTGGAGAACTCGCGGGCGTCGGTGTCGGGGGTGCGCTCGACGAAGAGGGCGACGAGCCCGGCGAAGGGGTGCTCGAGGGCCAGCGCCGGCGGGACCCCGTCGGGGTCACGGGTGAGCGACCAGCGGGTGACGTACATCAGCGTGTGGACGTGGTCGCGCTCGGGGAACATGCGGCCGTGCTCGTGGAGCCACGCCACCTGCTCGCTGCCCCAGGCGATGGCCTCGGCGTCCTCGCCCTTGTGGATCCAGTAGGTGGCGAGGTAGGACCCGGTGTCGATCGGCAGCGACGGGAGGAAGGGTGAGGGGTCGGGGAAGCGGAGCTTCTTGAGGTCGGCGGTGGCCACCCAGCGTCGACCGGCGAACCACCCCTTCCCGATCATGCAGCCGGCGAGGTAGTGGTCACGCTCGTACCAGCGGTTGTAGTCGACCTCCCGCCCGCGGTGCGGTTCGACCATGGTGAACAGGATGGTGCCCACCAGCACGTTGTCGTAAGGACCGGGTTGCCACATGGAGCCGCACCTTACCCGGGGCCCACCCCGTTCGGGCCGGCCCCGGCCACGACCCCGCGGCCACGACCGCGGTGCCACGACCTCCGGGGTGTCGGACGGTACGGTCCCTCCGTGCTCCCGCCGCCTCCCCCCGTCCGCGGCGCGGCGCGTCGGCGGTCGTGGTTGCGGGCCGCCGCCGTGGCCGTGGCGGTCGTGGTCGGCACCACGGGCTGCTCGTCGGCCGTCGGCCGGCCCGAGCCCGGCGGGCTCGGCGAGCTGGCCTTCGGGACCGTCCGGCCGCCGCTGCCCCGCAGCCTCGAGGCCTACCGGGGCCAGGGGGCGTGGGTCGACGTCTACGACTTCGTGCCGGCCTACGCCCAGGGCGATCCGCCCCTCGCCCCGTCGGCCGTCGATGCCATGGCCGAGCGCGGGGTCCACACCCTCTTCCTCCAGGCCGCCCGCTGGGACGACACCACCCCCGAGGGGCTGATCGACCGGCGCCTGCTGTGGTCGTTCCTCCGTCGGGCCCACGAGCACGGGATGTTCGTGGTGGGCTGGTACCTCCCCAAGTTCGACGACGTGGCGCGCGACCTCGACCGGCTGCGCCAGATCCGGGACTTCACCTTCCTCGGGGAGCAGTTCGACGGCATCGGGGTGGACATCGAGTACACCGAGGGGGTCCCCGACGTGGGCGCCCGCAATGCCGCGCTGGTGGCCCTGTCGCACCGGTTCCGGGCCGAGACCCGCCAGATGCCGATCAGCGCCATCGTCATCCCGGCGGTCCAGCTCGAGGTCGTGAACGAGAAGTACTGGCCCGGCTTCCCCTATGCCGAGATCGCCGGCGACTACGACGTCTGGCAGCCCATGGCCTACTGGTCGTTCCGCTCGAAGCCCTACGACGACGGCTACCGCTACGTGAAGGAGTCCGTCGACCGCCTGCGCAACAACCTCGGCAACCCCTTCGCGGTGGTCAACCCGATCGGCGGCATCGCCGACGAGGTGAAGGACGAGCACATGGTGCAGTTCGCCCAGGCGCTGCGCGACGTCAACGCCGTCGGCGGCGGCATGTACGACTGGAACACCCTGCCGCCGGGGCGGCAGTGGCTGTTGCGCAACGCGTTCGTGTCCGGCCCGGCCCGGGACCTCCCGCCCCCGCCGGCCTTCGCCGACCGGTCGGCGGTCCCGCCGCCGTCGTCCGCCGCCCCGGCGGCGCCGGAGCCCGGCGGCTGATGGCGGGGAACCCGCGGCGCGGTGCGGTCGACGTCGGCGATCCCCGCCTCGATGCCTACCGGTCGCTGGCCGACCCGGCGGCCCGGACCACGCTGGAGGGCGAGCTCGGGATCTTCGTGGCCGAGGGGGAGCAGGCGATCGCTCGGCTGGTCGATCTCGGCGTGCCCTTCCGGTCGGTGCTGGTCGACGCCCGCCGGGCCGCCCGGCACGACGCCCTGCTCGCGGCCGTGACCGAGCGGGGCGGCGAGGTCCTCGTCGCCCCGCCCGAGGTGCTGCGGGACACCGTCGGCTTCGACCTGCACCGGGGGCTGGTGGCCACCTGCCCGCGGCCCCCCGAGCCCGACCTCGCCACCGTGGCCGCGCCGCCGGCCCGGCGACTCCTCGTCCTCGAGGCGCTCAACGATCACGAGAACCTCGGCGTCATCTTCCGCTCGGCCGCCGCCCTCGGCGCCGACGGGGTGGTGCTCGACCGGCGCTGCGCCGATCCGCTCTACCGGCGCACCGTCCGGGTGTCGATCGGCAACGTGCTGGCCGTGCCGTGGTGCCGGGCCGACGTGTGGCCGGAGGCGCTGGCCGAGCTCCGGTCGGCGGGCTGGGTCGTGGCCGCGCTCGCCCTCGACGGCGCCGTCGACCTCGACGCGCCCTCCTTGGCGGCGGTCGACCGGCTGGCCCTCCTCGCCGGCGCCGAGGGACCGGGGCTCACGGCCGAGGCCCTGGCCGCCAGCGATCTGCGGGTGCGGATCCCGATGGCCCGCGGCGTGGATTCGCTCAACGTCGGGACGGCGGTCGCCGTGGCCCTCCACGCGGCGCGGCCAACCGACCGCAGGTAGAACCTGTTTCAATTTCGAGCTGACAGACCGTCAGCTATCCGGTACGCTGGCGCCATGGGCGCTGACGACCTCCCCAAGATCATCTCGGTCGACGACCACGTCATCGAGCCGCCGAACGTCTGGCAGGACCGCCTCCCGGAGAAGTACAAGGCCGTGGGGCCCCGCGTCGAGCGGCACCGCGTCGCGTCGATGACCTTCGTGGGCGGCAAGTTCTCCCACGAGATGGGCGACGACGCCGATGACTCGCTCCCGTGGGCCGACTGGTGGCTCTTCGAGGACAAGGCCATCCCGCACACTCGGCTCGCCGCCGCCGTCGGCGTGCCCCGGGAGGAGGTGACGGTCACCCCGATCACCTACGAGGACATGCGCCTCGGCTGCTACGACCAGAAGGCCCGCCTCGCGGACATGGACGCCAACTGGACCGAGGCCCAGATGTGCTTCCCGACCATGCCCCGATTCACCGGGCAGACCTTCACCGAGATGGCCGACCACGAGCTCGGCCTGCTCTGCGTGCAGGCCTACAACGACTGGCAGGTCGACGAGTGGTGCGCCGGCGACGCCAAGGGCCGGTTGATCCCGCTGATGATCCCGCCGCTGTGGGACCCGGTCCTCGCCGCGGCCGAGGTGCGGCGCATGGCCGCCCGCGGGGTGACGGCCACGTGCTTCACCGAGATCCCGGCCTTCCTCGACCTGCCGTCGATCCACTCGGGCGAGTGGGACCCGTTCTTCGAGGCCTGCAACGAGACGGGCGTGGTGGTCAACATGCACATCGGGTCGTCGTCGCGGATGCCGTCGACCTCGCCCGACGCGCCGCCGATGGTCGGGTCCACCATGACGTTCACCAACTGCATGATGTCGATGGTCGACTTCCTGATGTCGGGCGTGCTCGTGCGCTTCCCGAACGTGAAGCTGGCCTACGCCGAAGGGCAGCTCGGCTGGATCCCCTACATCCTCGAGCGGGCCGACAAGGTGTGGCACGAGAACCGCGGCTGGGGCGGCGTGGCCGACAACGTCCCCGAGCCCCCCTCGACCTACTACTACAAGCAGATCACCGCCTGCTTCTTCGACGACGAGTTCGGGCTCACTGAGACGGCGCTGGCCAAGATCGGCGAGGACAACGTCGTGTTCGAGACCGACTACCCGCACTCGGACTCCACGTGGCCCCACACCAAAGAGGTGGCGTGGAAGCTCATGGGCCACCTGCCCGAGGCCACCGTGCGCAAGATCATCCGCGGCAACGCCATCGAGCTGCTCCAGCTCGACCTCGAGCCATGACCGCGGCCGAGATCGACGTCGACCGCGAGTACAAGCTGCTCATCGGGGGGGAGTGGGTCACCCCGGGCGACGGCACGTACGACATCGTGAACCCGGCCACCGAGCAGGTGGTGGGCCACGCCCCCAACGCGTCGGTGGCCGACGCCGAGGCTGCGGCCGCTGCGGCCGCCGCCGCCTTCCCGGCCTGGTCCCGCACGTCGGTGGCCGAGCGGGCGTCGCTGCTGCAGCGCGCCGCCGACCTGCTCGACCAGCGCTACAAGGCCCTGGTCCCCCTCGTGCAGGCCGAGACCGGGGCCACGCTCCGGGTCACCAAGCAGATGCAGGTGCCGATGGCCGCGGTGCGGTTGCGGCGCTATGCCCAGGGGATCGCCGAGGAGGAAACCATCCCGATCCCGCCGGCGGTCACGATCTCGACCGCCCTCGCCCCCGGGGGCCTGATCGGTGGGGTGGCTCGCCGGGCCCCGGTCGGCGTCGTGGCCTGCATCACCTCCTACAACTTCCCGCTCACCAACATGGCGGGCAAGATCGGCCCGGCCCTGGCCATGGGCAACACCGTGATCGTGAAGCCGGCCCCCCAGGACCCGCTCGGGATCGTGGCCATGGCCGAGGTGTTCACCGAGGCCGGGTTCCCGCCCGGCGTGGTGAACTTCGTCGTGTCGGAGGGTCCGGCGCCGGCCGAGGCCCTCGTCGGCTCGCCCCACGTCGACATGGTGAGCTTCACCGGATCGAGCCACGTCGGCCGCCAGATCGGCGCCGTCGCCGGCGGCAGCATGAAGCGTCTGCTGCTCGAGCTCGGGGGCAAGGGCGCGTGCATCGTCTTCGACGACGCCGACCTCAAGGCCGCCATCACCGGCATCACCTCGGTGTGGGCGTTCCACTCCGGCCAGATCTGCACCAGCCCCACCCGGGTGCTGGCCCAGCGGGGCATCTACGACCAGCTCGTCGCCGGCCTCACCGCCGCCGCCGCCCGCTTCCCGGTCGGCGACCCCCTCGAGGACACCACCGTGGTCGGGCCGGTGATCACCGGCACCCACCGTCAGCGCATCGAGGGCTACCTGCAGTCGGCGCGGGACGAGGGCGGCACCATCACCGCCGGCGGCAACAGCGTGGCCGTCAACGGCACCGGCTTCTACGTCGAGCCGACGCTCATCGCCGACTGCAAGCCCGGCATGCGGGTGGTGCAGGAGGAGATCTTCGGCCCGGTGATCTCGGTCGTGCCCTTCGACGACGCCGACGAGGTCGTGGCGCTGGCCAACAGCACGGAGTTCGGCCTCTACGACTACGTGTTCAGCCAGGACATGGGCAAGGCCTACCAGGTGGCCCAGCAGCTGCGCACCGGCAACGTCGGCATCAACACCGTGCAACGCAACCACGAGCTGCCCTTCGGCGGCTTCAAGCAGTCGGGCGTCGGTCGCGATGGCGGTAGGTTCGGGTTCCACGCCTACGCCGAGATCCAGAGCATCGCCTGGAACGGCTGACCGCCGGCCCGCGCCAGCGGCCCGAGCAAGGAGCGAGAGAGCATGAAGGGCATCGTCTTCGCGGACAGAGCACTGCACGTGGTCGACGACCTGACGGTGCGGGACCCCCGTCCCGGTGAGGTCCGCATCCAGATCGTGCGAGCCGGCGTCTGCCACTCCGACGTGAGCGTGGTCGACGGCACCATCCCGTTCCCCACGCCGGTGGTGCTCGGTCACGAAGGGGCCGGCATCGTCACCGAGCTCGGTGAGGGCGTATCGGGGCTGGCCGTGGGCGACCACGTCGTGATCTCCACGCTCGGCAACTGCGGGGCCTGCGCCGCGTGCGACTCGGGCCGGCCCACCCACTGCCGGGCCACGTTCGGCAAGATGTCGGCGCCGTTCAAGCTCGGGGGCGAGCGGGCGTTCCAGTTCGCCAACATCGGTGCCTTCGCCGAGGAGACCGTCGTCAAGGCCGGCCAGGCCGTCAAGATCCACGACGACGTCCCCTTCGAGGTGGCCTCGCTCCTGGGGTGCGGGGTCATCACCGGCGTGGGGGCGGTGTTCAACCGGGCCAAGGTCAGCCACGGCCAGAGCTCGGTGGTGATCGGCGTCGGCGGCATCGGCCTCAACGTGATCCAGGGCCTCGCCCTGTCCGACGCCCTCCCGATCATCGCCATCGACGCCAACCCCAAGAAGCGTGACCTCGCCCTGCAGTTCGGTGCCACGCACTTCATCGACGCCTCGGCCACCGATGCCGACGGCGTGGCGGCCCAGGTCAAGGAGCTGTGCCCCAACGGCGTCGACTTCAGCTTCGAGTGTGTGGGCCACCCGGGCCTGATCCGCCAGGCCATCGACCTCCTCGACTGGGGCGGCACGGCCGTGATCCTCGGCGTGCCCAAGCTCGGCACCGAGGCCAGCTTCATGGTCCACGGCCTCTACAACGACAAGACGATCATGGGCTGCCGCTACGGGGCGGGGCGGCCCCACAAGGACATCCCCCTCTTCGTCGACCTCTACCGGGCCGGCCGTCTCAAGCTCGACGAGCTGGTCACCCGCACCTACCCGCTGGCCGACATCCAGCAGACGCTCGACGACATGCACCACGGCGACCTCGCCCGCGGCGTGCTCCAGGTCACCGAGGCCTAGCCCCCGATGGCGCTGCCCGAGGAGCTGCAGGAGCTCGCCGCCCGGGTCTCGAACTGGGGCCGCTGGGGCGAGAAGGACGAGCGGGGAACCGCCAACCTCGTCGACGGCGACGCGCTGCGGCGAGGGCTCGACACCGTGCGCGACGGCCGACACATCAGCTTGGCCATCCCCCTCGACCAGAAGAGTCCCCAGCAGGGCGGCGCGCCGGGGCGCATCGCCCCGCTCCGCACCATGCTGGCCATCAACCAGAGCTACACGGGCCTCGAGGGCGACGCCGCCTTCAACGACGACACCGTGGTCATGGCCATGTCGGCCGGCACCCACATCGACGCCCTCGCCCACGTCACCTACGGCGGGTTCATGTACAACGGCTTCCCGGACCGGCGGGTCACCGCCGACGGTGCCGCCAAGTGCGGGGCCGACAAGCTCCCGCCGCTGATCGGCCGGGGCGTGCTGCTCGACGTGGCCCGGGCCAAGGGCGTCGACCGGCTCGACCCGGGCTACGCCATCACCGCCGAGGACCTCGACGCCGCTGTCGAACTGGCGCGGGTGACGCTCGTGCCGGGCGACCTCGTGCTCGTGCGCACCGGGCACATGCAGCTGTTCCACGCCGGCAAGACCTGGGACTACAACCACGACTGCCCCGGTCTGTCGACCCACACCATCGAGTGGGTGCGCCGGCACGACCTCGGCGCCGTGTTCGACGACACCTACGTCTTCGAGGTGTGGCCGCCCCAGGACTGGGCCGCCATGATGGTGGTCCACATGATCCACCTGCGTGACATGGGCCAGATCCAGGGGCAGAACTTCGACCTCGAGGCCATCGCCGCCGACTGCGCCGAGGACGGGCGCTACGAGTTCCTCCTCACCGCCGTCCCCGAGCCGTTCACCGGGGCCTGCTCGGCGCCGGTCGCGCCGATCGTCACGAAGTAGCCGGCCCCGGCGCCGGTACCGTGGGCCCGTGGCCGACCCCACCGACCCCACCGACTCCACCGACTCCACCGACCCGGGGCTGGACCCCCCGGCACCGGTCCCGCTGGCCCGGGCCGATGAGCCGGTCGACGCGGTCGTGGCCCGGCTGGGACTCGAACGCCACCCGGAGGGAGGCTGGTTCGGTCGGTTCCTCACCCATCCCGACGGTGGCGATGGCCGCCCGGTCCTCACGGCGATCCACTATCTGCTCGCCGCGGGGGAGCGTTCGCACTGGCACCGCATCGATGCGATCGAGGTGTGGGCCCACGCCGGGGGCCGGCCGCTCGCCCTGCACGTCTCCGCCGACGGGGAGGGATGGCGGACCCACGTGCTCGGCCCCGACGCCGCCGCCGGGCAGGAGCCCTCCGTCGCCGTGCCGGCCCACGCCTGGCAGAGCGCCGAGGTGGCCGACGGCGGCGGGCCGGCGGAGCCGCCGGGGTCGGACGGCGAGGGTTGGTCGCTGGTCGTGTGCGCGGTCGCCCCCGGATTCACCTTCGAGGGCTTCGAGCTGGCGCCGCCGTGCTGGTCGCCCGGGCTCGACCGCTGAGCGGCGCGCCCGCGGTGGGCCGGCGGGTAGGGCATCATGGAGGTCCAGCGGCGACCGGCGGGGTCGCCACGGGCGAAGGAGAAGGCATGATCCTGCAGATCGACACCGCGGCCGGCACCATCGAGCTCGTCGACCCGGACGACACCGAGCGCTTCCACGTCGAGGCGCCGGCCGGAGCGTCCGACGCCGACATCGACGAAGTGATCGCCAACAACGGCGCCGGGCGGCTGGTCGGCGACAACGCCTGGATCTCCGTCGAGAAGCTGCGAGGGTGGGCCGAGGGCCGCACGGGCGACGGGTGGGCGATGCAGTTCCAGATGATGCTCAACAAGGCGGGCGAGCGGGGCTGGATGAACGACGACCGCACCTATGTCATGGCCCACATCGTCAAGGCGTGACCCGAGCGGCGGCCGGCCCCCGGCCGGTCCGCCGCCACGGTGACCCAACCCGACCCGCCGTGGGCGGCTTGGCCCCGCCCGGCGCCGCCTCCGGTCGATGACCGGCGTGGCCGGTGGGGGATCGTGGCCGTCGCCGCCGCTTGCGTGGTCGCCGTCCTGGCCACGAGCTACGTGCTGTTCCTGCGGGAGCGAGCCGA
Organism: Actinomycetes bacterium; assembly: GCA_029782025.1. Taxonomy (GTDB): domain Bacteria; phylum Actinomycetota; class Acidimicrobiia; order Acidimicrobiales; family Acidimicrobilacustridaceae; genus JAKOVR01. The sequence continues at coordinate 30,392 of JAKOVR010000112.1, forward strand.
GGACGGCCCCGTCGGCGGCTCGGCCGCCACCGCCGGGTCCCGGCCCGCCACCTTGCCCCCGGCCCGCCGGGTCCGTGTCCCCGGGCTGCGCCAGGATCCGACCGGGCCCCCGTCGCTGGCGTGGGACCCGGTGCTCTTCGACGACCTGGTCGCCGTCGTCGCCGGGCAGGAGCTCGTCGCCTTCGACCGCGTCGGCCTCGAGGAGTGGTGGCGGCTGCCCTGCCCGGACCGGCACGAACCGTTCGCGTCGAGCTCCCACAGCGACCGGTTCCTCGGGGTCGAGTGCGGCCGGCGGACGACCATGGTCGACCCGGGCTCCGGGACGGTGGTGGCCGAGCTCCCGCCCAGCCGGGACCAGGCCTTCGGCGACGGGGCGACCGTCTCCATGACCCCGTTCGGCCTGCGCATCGCCGGGAGCACAGTCCCGGGCCCCGCCGACCGGGCGGCCCCGTCGGTGGTGCCGGGCACCGGCCTCGACGCCCCGCGCTGGACCCGGGCCATCCCCGGTGATCGGTTGCTCGGTCTCGACGCCTCCCGCTTCTACTGGGTGGGGCCCGGGGACGAGGTGGTGGCCTACCACCTCGCCGACGGGACCGAGGCGTGGCGCTCGGGCATCCGGAGTCGGCGGGTGGCCATCGGCGACGGGGCGGTGGCCGTCCTGGCCGACCGCGACGAGCTGGCGGTGCTCGACGCCGCCACCGGCCGGCGCCTCTCCGGGTTCCGCACCGACGACCTGCTCTCGGCGGCCGAGCCGGTGGGCCTCGCCGGCGACCTCGTCATCCTCCGCGAGCAGACGCTCGGCCTCTACGGCCTCGACCGGGTGACCGGTGCCGTGCGGTGGGCCGTGCCGCTCGAGGCGTCGCGGCAGGGGGAGCTCCATGCCGGCCGGGTCGTCGTCGAGGACAAGGGCGGGCTGCTGGTGGTGGACGCGACGGACGGGTTCGTGCTGCTGCGGGTGCCGCACCCCAGCAGCCTGGCCGCCGTCGGTGGGGGCGTGATGGCCTACACCGAGGGGACCGACGAGCTGGTGGTGCAGCCCCTCAGTGGGTGATCCGGAAGCCGGCCAGCCCCTCGGGGGGCTCGTCGACCATCTCGACCGAGGCGACCTCGGCCCGGGACGGGCCCACGGCACACCAGTTGGCCAGCTCGTTGACCGCGTCCGGCCCGCCCTCGATCACCACCTCCACCCGGCCGTCGGCGCGGTTGCGCACCCACCCGTCGACGCCCAGCCGGCGGGCTTCCCGCTGGCAGCTGTCCCGGTACCAGACGCCCTGGACCTGCCCGGCCACCCACAGGTGGCGACGGATGCGGGCAGGGGGCGAGGGCCGGTCCACGGGCCTGCAGGGTAGCGGGCGACTGGCTAACCTGACGGGCCATCAGAAACCCGTCCGGGTTCGAGGGAGTCGAGGGAGACCACGCCGATGTCCATGCTCGAAGGCACCACGCTCTGGGAACTGCTCGAGAAGCGGGTGGCCGCCACGCCCGACGCCGAGATGGCGGTCGACGAGAGCGGGCGCCGCATGACCTTCGCCCAGTTCAAGGATCGGAGCGAGCGGGTGGCCGCGGCGCTGGCCACCGACCACGGCATCGGTGCCGGCGACGTGATCACCTGGCAGCTCCCCACCTGGTTCGAGTCGATGGTGCTCGTCGCCGCCATCAGCCGGCTCGACGCCGTCCAGAACCCGATCCTGCACATCTACCGCGAGCGCGAGGTCGAGTTCTGCGTCCGTCAGGCGGGGGCCAAGCTGCTGGTGGTCCCGTCGGAGTTCGGCGGCTTCGGCTTCGGGGCCATGGCGGCGGAGATCGCCGACCGGGTCAACGGCGACGGCGGCGCGCTGGCCGTGCTGCACTGCGACCGCGACCTGGCCGAGGGCGATCCCGCCGGGCTGCCCCCCGCCCCCACCGCGGGTGACCAGGTCCGCTGGCTCTTCTACACCAGCGGCACCACCGCCGACCCGAAGGGGGCCCGCCACACCGACGCCACCATCCACGCCGTGAGCAAGGGGATGGCCGAGCGGCTGGCCGTCACCGCCGCCGACCGCAACGCCCTGGCCTTCCCGTTCCCCCACATCGGGGGCATCACCTGGCTCTTCACCAGCCTGATGACCGGCTGCGCCAACATCTGCTTCCAGGCCTTCGTCCCGGACCAGGTCGTGGCCGTGCTCGATGCCGAAGGCGTGACGCTGGCCGGCTCGGGGACCGTGTTCCACCAGGTCTACCTGGGAGCCCAGCAGAAGGCCGGCGGCGGCCTCTTCGCCGGCGTGCGGGGCTTCCCCGGCGGCGGTGCCCCCAAGCCGCCGCAGCTCCACTTCGACATCAAGGCGGCCTTCCCCGGATCGAAGGGCATCCTGTCGGGCTACGGCCTCACCGAAGCCCCGATCCTGACCATGTCGAGCGTGGACGACGGCGACGAGGACCTGGCCCACACCGAGGGCACCCCGATGCCCGGGGTCGACCTGCGGTTGGTCAAGCTCGACGGCACCCTCGCCGGCGTGGGCGAGGAGGGCGAGGTGCGGGCCAAGGCGCCCCAGCTCATGCTGGGGTACCTCGACGCCGGGCTCGACGCCGAGGCCTTCGACGAGGACGGCTACTTCCGCACGGGCGACCTCGGCGTGCTCAACGAGCGCAACATGCTGACGATCACCGGTCGCCTGAAGGACATCATCATCCGCAAGGGAGAGAACGTCTCGGCCAAGGAGGTCGAGGACCTGCTCTACACCCACCCCCGCATCCAGGACGTCGCCGTCATCGGCCTGCCCGACCCGGCGTCGGGGGAGCGGGTGTGCGCCGTCGTCCAGACGCCGGAGGGCGAGGCCGCCATCGAGTTCGACGAGATGGTGGCGTTCCTCAAGGACGCGGGGCTGATGGTGCAGAAGATCCCCGAGCAGCTCGAGTTCGAGGCCGTCATCCCCCGCAGCCCGGCCGGCAAGATCCTCAAGCGGGACCTGCAGGCCAAGTACAAGGACTCCTCGCCCACCCGCCGAGGCTGATCAGGTCCGCCCCGCCAACGTCCCGTGGGTGCGAATTGTTGGCGTTCGCGAACAATTCGCACCCACGGGACGAAGACGGAAGATCAGTTGGGCTTGCCGGCGGCGGCCTGGGTCTGGCTGCCGGCGGCGGCGTTCGTCGCCCCGGACGGGGCCTCGAACTTGTCGTCCTTGCCGTTGCCCATCGTCGATCCCTTGCAGGGGTCGGCCACGAGCTTGGTCGGATCGCCGCCCGCCTTGGGGTCGTTCGTCGGGTCGTCGTTGACGTTGGCCACGCCGATGTCGAGGCGGGGGTTGGCGGCGCTGAAGACGCCGTCGGGGCTGTTGCACTCCGGCATCCAGTAGTGGCCCATGAACCCGGTCTTGCCCATCACCCGGCCGCCCTGGGCCGCGCACTTGGCGGGATCGGAGTTGTCGCCGCCGATCACGAGGGCGCCCTTCACGCAGAGGCCCGAGTGGTAGTGGAAGGGCATGTAGCGGACCCAGAGCTGCTGGTTCGGGTCCAGCGACGGGTTCTCCGACGTGTAGACCATGTAGCTGAGGCCGACCACCGGGGCCCACGGCTGGCTGCCGCCGTAGAGGATCATCTCGGGCTTGTCGATCTCGGCCTTGGCGTCCCAGCCGTTGCCGAAGCAGGCGTAGTGGGCGGCGATGCCCTCCACGAAGATCGTGACCCGGATGCACCCGGCGTTCATGGCGTCCTGGGCCGTCGGGTACTTCTTGGCCACCGCCTGCATCTTGTCGATCTGAGCCTGGAGCTCGTCGCAGGTCTTCTTGTCGGTGATCGGGCTCCAGGCCTGGGCGCCGTGCTCGTTGCCCTCGCCGTTGCCGGCGCTGTGCTCGGCGTGGCTGCCGAGGTGGGACGGGTCTTCCTTGGTCGGCGGGTTCTTGGCCCAGTAGGTCTGGGTGTTGAACTTCCAGTCGCAGCGGTCCTCGGCCTTGATGTTGGAGGCGGTGTTGCCGTGGGAGGCGTCGTGGCCGTGGTCCATCGGGCCGGTCTGGCTGTGGTCCATGGCCCCGTGGTCGTCGGCGCCGTTGGCGTGGGGGTGGCCGGTGGTGGCGGCGCCGGTGGCGACCTCGTTGCCGTGGTCGTGGCCGGACGCCGAGTGGTTGGAGGCCGACGGCGAGGCGATGGCGGCGGTGGCGGCGATGAGTGCCGCCACGGGAACGACGGCGCCGACGGCCAGCGCCTGGCGGGGGAGGTCGGCGAGGAACTCGGGGTGCACGAGGGCCATGAGGGCGAACAGCACGATCCCGGCTTCGAGCCCGATGCAGAGCATGTCGATGGCGGTGGCGGCCTCGGTGAGGCCGGCGTGGGCCCCGAAGGGCAGGCCCCTCGTGCGGCTCAGCGTCCACACGGCGATGAAGGCCAGGTTGGCGGCCACGCCGATCTTGAGCCAGACCTTGCCCGGCTTGGCCAGGATCGCGCCAGCGAAGATCAGCTGCAGCCAGCCCGCGGCGGCGAAGCCGAGGCCCTCGGCCAGCGACTCGCCGGCGTGGCTCGGCACCATGGCGAAGTGGATCGCCCCGGCGCCGAGCGACAGGGCGGCGACGAGGTAGCGCACCGCCGGGCTGGCCACGGAGGCGGCGCCGGTGGTGGTCCAGGGCTCGGGTGTGGGGTCGAGATCGACCGGGGTGGCGGTGGCCATGTCAGTCCTCCGACGGGGGCTGGGCTGAGGGAGCGATCCCCCCGGATCGCCGTTCGGCATCTTCACACAGGGTGGGGTAGATGCTACCGGCACTGTGACGGATGACACCTATGGTCCCCGTATCCGCCGAAACGAGGGGATCACCGCAGGTCAGCCGGGCTTTTGAGCCGTCCGGCGGGTGCAGGGTACGATCTGACGAGGCGTCAGATCTGGGCGCCGGCATCCGCCCTGGGCCCGGCCGACCGCCGGCGCCGGAACATCGCAAAGGACACGACATGGGTTTGCTCGACGGCAAGGTGGCGATCGTGACGGGTGCGGGCCACGGCATCGGCCGCGGCCACGCGTTGGAGCTGGCCAAAGAAGGGGCCACCGTCCTGGTCAACGACCTCGGCACCTCCCTGAAGGGGGAGGGCACCGGGCGCGACGCCGACCTGACCGTCGACCTCATCACCGGCCGCGGCGGCAAGGCTGCAGCCAACTACGACGACGTGGCCGACTTCGAGGGCGCCGGGCGCATGGTCCAGCAGGCCGTCGACACGTTCGGCCGGCTCGACATCGTGGTCAACAACGCCGGCATCGCCCGCGACGCCACCATCTGGTCGATGTCCGAGAGCGACTGGGACTCGGTGATCCGGGTCCACCTCAAGGGCACGTTCTGCCCGACCCACCACGCCGTCAACCACTGGCGGGCCCTGAACAAGGCGGGCGAGGACGTGAGCTACGGCCGCGTGATCAACACCACCTCCGGAGCCGGGCTCGTCGGCAACTTCGGCCAGGCCAACTACACCGCGGCCAAGGCCGGCATCGCCGCCTTCACGATGACAGTCAGCCTCGAGGTGTTCAAGATGGGCATCACCGTGAACTGCATCGGACCGGCCGGGGCGACCCGGATGGCCGCCTCCATCCCGGGAGCCGGCATCGAGGCCAAGGAGCCCGACGAGTTCGAGGAGTGGAACCCGATGGATCCGTCCCTGTCGTCCCCGCTCGTGGCCTGGCTGGCCAGCGACAAGGCCGGGCACGTCACCGGCCAGGTGATCCGGGCCGTCAAGGACGAGATCGTCCACATGGAGCCGTGGAGCAACGGCGCCACCATCCGCAAGGCCGGCAAGCGCTGGGACCCGTCGGAGCTGACCGGCCTGATGAACGCCGACATCTTCCACAGCCGCGCCCCGGGCCTCCGCTACTAGTAGAACGGCGGTCGTGAGCGCCGCCGGTTCCGACCCCCGCACCCTCGGGGACCTCCTCGGGGCGCAACTGCGCGCCCTCGGGGTGCGGCGGGTCTATCGCGCCGTCGGCGCTGACCTCCCGCCGGTCCCCGGTCTCCCGGAGGTGCACGCCGGCGATCCGTCGTTGGCGTCGATCCTCGCCGATGCCAGCGGACGCATCGACCCCGGAGGCGGCGGCGCCGCCGGGGCGGCCCTGCTCCCGGGCCGTCGGCTCCGCCTGTCGAGCGCCCCGGGCCTGGCCGCCGAGCCCGTGACCATCGACGATCCGGCCGACCTCGCCCCCATGCTGGCCGCGTGGACGGTGGGTCTGGTGCACACCGCGGTCGAGTTCGTGCTCGACCTGGACCTCGCCGGACCGGCCCCGGCGGGGGTGGGCGCGTTGCTCCTCGGGCACGACGCCCCGCGCGGGCGAGCCGTCACCCTCGACCCGGCGCTGGCGGAGGTGGGGATCCTGATCCTGGCCGGTCCGGGCGTGCTCCGGTCCGGCCCGCAGGCGGTCGACGCCCTCCACGAGGCCGCCTCGGTGATGGGCGCCGGCGTGCTCAACACGTGGGGGGCCAAGGGCCTGTACCGCTGGGACGACCCGCACCATCACGGCACGGTGGGGCTGCAGGCCCGTGACTTCGAGCTGGCGGGGGTGCACGACGGACGCATCGTCGTGGCCGTCGGGATCGATCCGGTCGAGGCCCCCGAGCATCTGTGGCAGTCGGGCCGAGTGGTGGAGGTCGGCCCCGAGCAACTCGTGCACCTGGCGCTGCGGTGGGAGCGGGCCGACCCGCCGCCCGCACCGCCGCCCCCGCCCCCGCTGTACGGAATGCTGCGCCAGGCGCTGGCGCCGCTCTACGCCGACGATGCCGTCCCGTTCAATCCGGCCCGAGCCGCCGCCGACCTGGCCGACGCCCGCCCGCCGGCGGCGATCGTCGTGGCCGATCCCGGGCCGGCCGGCCTGTGGATCGCCCGCACCCTCCCGACCACCGCGCTGGGCAGCGTGGTCGTGCCGGCCACCATGGCCGACGGCTTCGCCGCGGCCGCCGCCATCGACGGCGGTCTCGACGGCCGCGAGGTGATCGCCGTCACCCATGGCCCGCTCACCGAGGCGTCCGCCGCCCTGCTCGACCTCGCCTCGTCCCTGGGGGTCGGGGTCACCCTGGAGGTGTGGGGTGTGGGCGGCGGCCCGGTCGCCACCGCCGCCGCCCGTCGCGCCGCGGTGGTGGGGGCGGTCATGGACCGGCACACGGTGAGCACCCTCGACGTCCCCGTCGACTTCGGGCCCACCAGCGTGCTCGAGGCCGTGGCGGGTGAGGTCATCGCTTGGTCCGGCCCGCGATGACCGCGGGCCGGCCCGGGCCCGCGCCGGTCCGTGCGGGCACGGCACGGCGGGCCTTCCTCGCCACCCTCGCCTGCTGGTTCGTCTTCCCGTTCGTCCAGGTCCAGGTGGCCCAGGACGCGGTGCCCTATCTCGTGGCCGGCGAGGTCGCCCACGACCGTCCGGACCTCGTCTATGCCGCCATCGGCGGCGACCTGTTCACCCTCGAGCCCGAGTTCGCGGCCCGGTACTGCGCCCTGTCGCCGGCCGGTACCGACTGTGAACGGTTCAACGTCGCCTACGTCAGCACGCCGCTGGCGCTGGGCCCGAGTTGGCTGCTCGCCCGCCTGGGGGCCGACGCCGGAGCGCTGGTCTTCCGGTTGGGCGCCGTCGCCTGCCTCGCCGGCGGGATGCTCGCGCTCTGGAGCCGCCTCGCGCACCGGCGCCGCCGCGCTCCGGCCATGCTGGCGCTGTCGGCGTTGCTCCTCACCCCTTCGGTGATGGCGCCGGTGTCGCTCGGCCAGACGTCACCCCTGGTGTTCCTCACCATCTGCCTCGGGGCGGCCGCCGCCACCCCTCGCCGTCGTGCGGGGACGAGCCTCGCATGGGTCCTGGCCGGAGCGACGAAGCTCTACCCGTTCGCCCTCGGCGCGCTCGCGGCCCGGCACGGTCGATGGCGGTTCCTGGGCTGGGCCCTCTCGTGGACGGGTCTGCTGTTGGCGGGGGCCCTCGCCCTCGGGCCGCCCGAGCTCTTCGGCGAGTTCCTCCGGTCCACCGACGAGCTGTCCGGCGTCAACGTCACCAACCCGTACAACGGATCGCTCGGGGCGCTCGGGGCCCTCGTGTGGCCGGCCACCGCGACCGCGGGGCCGGCGGCGCGGATCTTCCTCGGGGTGCGGGTGGTGCTGCTGGCGGCACTCGGGATCTGGCGGTTCCGTCGTGCCTCGCTCGACGCCCAGTGGGCCGCCGCCGCGCTCGGACTCCTCGCCGTCACCCCCTTCGTGTGGTCGCACTACCTCTGGGCGGTCTTCGGCGCCGTGGCCGTCGTGGTGGCCGAGCGCGCCGACCTCGACGATCGCCGGTTGGCCGTCGTTCCGGTGACGGCGGCGTTGCTCGTCCCGATCGCCATCCCGAACGCGCGCGGGTGGTCGATGCCGATCCCCCAGGCGCTGCTGTTGGTCGCCGCCCTGGTCGCGGTGGCCGTCCTGGTCGAACCGGCCGCTCGTCCCGCCGAGCCGGACTTGTTACCCTCCGCGCCGTGACGACCGCATTGGGCTCCTACAACCTCGCCGACGTCTGGGAAGCGGTGGCCGACCTCGTCGCCGAGCGAACGGCCGTCGTGTGCGCCGACGTGCGGCGCTCCTACGCCGAGATCGAGGAGCGGGCCAACCGCCTGGCCCACTGGCTGTTGCAGGCCGGCGTGCAGCCCGGTGACCACATCGGGCTCTACCTCACCAACTGCGTCGAGTACTTCGAAGCCATGCTGGCCGCCTACAAGGTGCGGGCCGTCCCCATCAACATCAACCACCGCTACGTGGAGGCGGAGCTGGCCCACCTGTTCCGCGACGCCGACCTCGTGGGCGTGCTCTACCAGCAGCAGTTCGCGTCGAGGGCCGCCGCCATCGCCCCCGCGGTGGACCGGGTGGGGTGGTGGCTCGCCGTCGAGGACGGGACCGCCGAACCGCCCGCGGTCGAGGGCGCGGTCGGCTACGAGGCCGCCCTCGCCGGGTCGTCGCCCGACCGGGACTTCGGTCCGCGATCCGACGACGACCTCTACGTGATCTACACCGGCGGCACGACCGGGATGCCGAAGGGGGTCGTGTGGCGCGTCGCCGACGCCTTCTTCTCCTGCATCGGCGGCGGCGACCCCATGCGGCTGATGGGCCCGGTGTCGGCGCCGGCCGAGGTGCTCGACCGGATCATCGACGGCACGTTCACGTTCCTCCCGGTGGCCCCGCTGATGCACGCGGCCGGGCAGTGGACGTCGCTGTCGTGGTTGTTCGCCGGCGGGACGGTGGTCCTGCTCCCCGGCCCGCTCGACGCCGAGCGGGTGTGGCGCACCGTGGAGGCCGAGAAGGTGAACCTCCTCACGGTCGTGGGCGACGCCGTCGTGCGACCCCTGGTCGACGCCTGGGAGGCCGCCGGACCCTTCGACGCGTCGTCGCTGTTCTCGATCGGATCCGGTGGGGCGCCGCTCACCCCCGGCCTGCGCAAGCGCCTCATGGAGATCCTCCCCGGCGTCACCATCGCCGACGGCTTCGGCTCGTCGGAGACTGGCGCCCAGGGCTCGCAACGGATCGAGGCCGGCTCGGCGCCCACCGACGGCGGCACCCGCTTCACGCCCTACGGCGACACGACCGTCGTCGACGAGGACACCCTCCGTCCCATCCCACCCGGGAGCGGCGGGGTCGGCCGGGTGGCCCTCGCCGGGCGCATCCCGCAGGGCTACTACAACGACCCGGAGAAGACGGCGGCGACCTTCGTGGTGGTGGACGGCCGGCGCTACGTCCTCACCGGCGACCTGGCCCGGGTCGAGGACGACGGCACCATCACCCTGCTCGGTCGGGGCTCCGTGTGCATCAACACCGGCGGTGAGAAGGTGCACCCCGAGGAGGTCGAGGCGGTGTTGAAGACCCACCCGGCCGTCTACGACGCTGTGGTGGTCGGCGCGCCGGACGACCGGTGGGGCCAGCGGGTCACTGCCGTGGTGCAGCCGGTCGCCGGCGCCTCCCCGTCGCTCGACGAGCTCGCCGCCCACTGTCGCTCGGCGCTGGCCGGCTACAAGGTCCCCAAGGCGCTGCTCGTCGTCCCCGAGGTGCAGCGCACCCCGGCGGGCAAGCCCGACTACCCCTGGGCGCTGGCCGCCGCATCGGCGGCGAGCGGGGAGTAGCGTGCGGTCATGAAGCGGGTCAGCGGGGTCGATGCCGCCTTCCTCTACGGCGAGACGCCGGCCTGGCACATGCACGTCTCGGCGGTGCTCCTCGTCGATCCCGCCACCGCCCCGGGCGGGTGGGACTTCAACCGGTTCGTGCAGAAGACCGAGAGCCGGCTGCACCTCGCCCCCCAGTTCCGGTGGCGGCTGGTCGAGACGCCGTTCGGGCTGGACCGCCCCTTCTTCGTCGAGGACCCCGACTTCGACATCTGGGCCCACATCCGGCGCATCGGGCTCCCCGCCCCCGGCGGCCCCGAGCAGCTCGGCAACCTCATCGGCGACCTCGTCGCCATCAAGATCGACCGCCGCAAGGCGCTGTGGGAGTTCTGGGTCATCGAGAACCTCGAGGGCGGCAAGCTGGCCATCCTGGCCAAGATCCACCACTCGATCATCGACGGCGTCTCGGGCAGCGAGCTGGCGTCGGTGCTGATGGACCTCGAGCCCGACCCGCCCCCCATCGCCCCTCCGGAACACGAGCGGGAGGTGGAGGAGGTCCCGACGCCCTTCGAGCTGCTGGCCCGGGGCGCGGCCCACACCTTCGCCACGCCGATCCGCAGCGCCCGCTTCGCGCAGGGCGCGGTGCGCCAAGGCCTGAAGTTCCTGGGCTTCCAGCGCCAGCAGAACTCGCCGCCGGCCCCGTTCCAGGCGCCCCGCACCTCGTTCAACGCCGAGCTCACCCCGCACCGCCGGTTCTCCTACGCCTCGGTCGACCTCGAAGAGGTCCGGCGGATCAAGGACGCCTACGGGGTGAAGGTCAACGACGTGGTGCTCGCCATCTGCGGGGGCGCGTTGCGCCGCTACCTGCTGGCCAACGAGGAGCTGCCGGCCACCCCCCTCATCGCCCAGGTGCCGGTGAGCATGCGGGCCGAGGACGACAAGCGGGACGTGGGCACCAAGGTCGGGGCCATGTTCGCCTCGCTCGCCACCGACATCGCCGATCCCGGGTTGCGCCTCATGGCGATCCACGAGTCGACCCGGGGGGCCAAGGAGATGCAGCGGGCGCTGGCGGCCGAGAAGATCATGGGCATCACCGAGGCGGCGCCTCCGGCCCTCATCTCGCTGGCCGCCCGGATGTACACCGCCGCCAGCCTCGACAACCGCACGCCCCCGGTGATGAACCTGATCATCTCCAACGTGCCGGGCCCGCCGTTCCCCATCTACTGCGGCGGGGCGAAGTGCGAGGCCATCTACCCGATGGGCCCGCTGCTCTACGGCACCGGCGTCAACATCACCGTGTTCAGCTACCTCGACAAGATCGACTTCGGCTTCATGATGTGCCGCGAGCTCGTGCCCGAGCCGTGGCGGCTGGCCGACGCGATCACCGAGGCGTTCGACGAGCTGCGCGACGCCGCCGCGGCGATGCCCCGCTGATCCTTGTCTTCTGCCCTCCGGATCGTGCGGCTCGGCCGCCGGCGATGCCGCGACAGCCCCGTGCGGCACGACCTAAGCTGCGCCCACCTCGATGACACCTTTCGGGCCCGTCGAGGGTCGAAGAGCACTACGGTCCCGCCCGTCACCGTCGGTGGCCCGGGCCGGTCCGGTTGCTCGGTTCCAACGGAGGATCCCCAGTGCCCACCATCTTGAAGTTGCCGGTGGCGACCGATCCCGATGCCGGGATCCCCGTGCCCCTCGGTCGCCGCGTCGAGCTCCCGGGTCGCGGCATCACCTTCGTGCGGGAGGTGCCCGGGCCGCCGGGCGCCCCCACCGTGGTGCTGCTCCACGGGTGGATCGCCAGCGGGGGCATCAACTGGTTCCAGGTCTTCGAGCCGCTGAGCCGGCACTTCCGGATCATCGCTCCCGACCTGCGCGGCCACGGCCGCGGGTTGCGCTCGAACCGGCGGTTCCGCCTCGCCGACTGCGCCGACGACGTGGCCTGCACGATGGAGGCGCTCGACATCGACGACGCCATCGTCGTCGGGTACTCGATGGGCGGCCCGGTGGCCCAGCTGCTGTGGCGGCGGCACCGCAGCAAGGTCGCCGGCCTGGTGCTGGCGGCCACCTCCAACAACTTCGTCCCCGGCATGCGGGCCCGTCTGACCTTCACCACGATGATGGCGGCGATGGCCGGCACCAGCCGGGTCGGCCAGCTGGCCTCGATGCTGCCCCGGTCGATCGCCCAGCAGTTCGCACCCGTGCGGGCGTCCGAGCGGCCCGACACGCTCCAGCGGTGGGCGGCGGCGGAGATGCGGCGCCACGACCTGCGCATGATCCTGGAGGCGGGGCAGGCCATCGGCCACTTCCACGCCAAGTGGGTGCACGAGATCGACGTCCCCGCGGCCTGCATCATCACCACCCGCGACCGGGCCGTCACACCGGCCCAGCAGGCCAAGATGGCCTTCGCCATCCCCGGCGCGTCGATCTTCCGCGTCGAGGACGGTCACGTGGTGTGCGCGTCGCCGGAGTTCGCGGCGCCGGTGGTCGACGCCTGCATCGACGTCGCGGTGAAGGCCTACCCGGGGTGGTTCCCCGAGCGGCGTCGCGCCGCCCGCTGAGCCCGATCCGCGTCAGCGTTCGGGCTTGGCGATGGCGAGGTCGAGGAGCCGGCGGGCGCTGAGGTCGTCGCCGATCCACCACTGCTTCACGGCCGGGGCCACGACGATGCCCTCGATCACCTCGCCGTAGCGCTCCCAGAGCACCGCCAGCAGGCGCTCGGCCCCCTCGAGGTCCTCCCAGAACGCCGGCTCGCGCCAGAGCTCGGTCGGACCGTTGCGCACCACGATCATCGGGGCGAGGTCGCAGGCCAGGTCGTGGACGACGTGGAGCAGGTCCGACGCTTCGGCGGGGAGCTCGGGGAGCTGGTCGGGCCGGGAGGCGACGGGGAGGGCACGCCGGACCTCGCGCTGCTCGACGAGGGCCAGCGCGGCGGCCGCCTCGGCGTTGCCCAGGGCCGCGGCCTCCCGGATGTCGTCGGCGTCGGGGAAGAGGGCGAACTCGAGGTGGGCGTCGCAGCGCGGACAGGACCGCTCGAGCAGGTCGCCGATCACCATGCCGACGAGGTCGCCGCCGACGCCCGCCCACGGGCACTCGACGCAGGCGACCGCCTCACCGTCGCCGGTGCGCTCGTACCAGGACACGACCCGAGCCACCGCCGCAGCCTACGGCCCGCCGGCCCGTCGACCGCCCCTGCGGGCAGGGGGCCGGGTCAGACGGGGATGGGGGCGGTGGGGGTGAAGGCCACGGGCATGCGCTTGATCCCACCGATGAAGTTGGACCGCAGGTACTCGACCTCGCCGTCGAGGTGCATGTCGGGGATCCGCGTGACCAGCTCCTCGAACACGAGGCGCAGCTCGAGCCGCGCCAGGTTGGCGCCGAGGCAGAAGTGGGGGCCGCCCCCACCGAAGGCGATGTGCTCGTTGGGCCACCGGGACACGTCGAACCGGAACGGGTCGTCGAAGACGTCCTCGTCGCGGTTGGCCGAGATGTGCCACATGATGACCTTGTCGCCCTCCTTGATCTGCCTGCCCCGAAGCTCGAGGTCGTGGGTGGCGGTGCGGCGGAAGTAGAGGACCGGGGTGGCCCAGCGCAGGATCTCCTCGACGGCCCGGTCGATGGTGGCCGGCGACGGGTCGGCCACGAGCTTGGCGTACTGGTCGGGGTTGTCCATCAGCGCCTTCATGCCGTGGGCGGTGGCGTTGCGCGTCGTCTCGTTGCCGGCCACGGTGAGCAGCAGGGCGAACATGTCGAACTCGGCCTCGCTCAGCGTGTCGCCGTCGATCTCGGCGTTGATCAGCGAGGTGACGATGTCGTTGCCCGGGGTCTGCCGCCGCTCGGCGGCCAGGGCGTTGAAGTACAGGTAGAGCTCGGCCGCCGCCACCATGCCCTCGTTGCGGTCGCCGCGGAACTCCGGGTCGTCGAACCCGATCAGCCGGTTCGACCAGTCGAAGAGCCTCGACCGTTCCTCCTGGGGGACGCCGAGGAGGTCGGCGATGGCCTGCAGCGGCAACTCGGCGGCGATCTCCGGGACGAAGTCGATCTCCCCCCGCTCGCAGATGCCGTTGACGATCGCCCGGGTCCGGAGGCGGAGGCTCTCGTGGAGCTGGGCGATCATCCGGGGGGTGAACCCCTTGTTGACGAGGAGCCGGTACCGCGTGTGCCGCGGTGGATCCATGTACAGCATCATGTCCCGCACCCCGTTCCACATCTCCTCATCGAGGTCGGGGATGTTGATCCCGCCGGCGGCGGTGGAGAACGTGGCGTAGTCGCGGTTGACCGTCATGAGGTCGGCGTGCTTGGTGATGCACCAGTACCCGGGCCCGTCCGGCTCGTCCTGGAAGTGCACGGGGTCCTCCCGGCGCAGCACCTCGAACATGGCGTGGTGGCGCTGGGCCTGGAAGGCGTCGATGTCGTTGAGGTCGACGTCGGCCAGGGTGAGCTGCTCGTCGGGCATGTGGTCCCCCTCGGTGGGCGGCGTGGGCTGTCCCCTCCCGTCCCGTTCCCGGGGGCGCTCCGCCGGTGGCAAAGTAGAACACATTCTACTTCGCCGCGTGCGGGCCGCCAGCCGGCCGGGCGGCTGCACCCACGGAGGAGACGCGATGCCGGGACCGCTGGAAGGCGTGCGGGTGGTCGAGCTGGCCGGCCTGGCCCCCGGGCCGTTCGGGGCGATGGTGCTGGCCGACATGGGCGCCGACGTAGTGGTCGTCGACCGGGCCGAGCAGGCCCGCCTCGCCGCGCTGGCCGGCGCCGACCCGGCGTCGGTGAAGGGGTCGGTGCACTTCCGGGGCCGACGCTCGGTGGCGGTGGACCTGAAGCACCCCGAGGGGGTGGAGATCGTCCGCCGGCTGGCCGACGCCGCCGACGTGTTCATCGAGGGGTTCCGGCCCGGCGTGGCCGAGCGGCTCGGTGTCGGCCCGGACGTGCTGTGTGCTCGGAACCCCCGCCTGGTCTACGGCCGGGTCACCGGATGGGGCCAGGACGGCCCCTACCGCCACCGTGCCGGGCACGACATCAACTACATCGCCGTGGCCGGGCCGCTGGCCCACATCGGCCGCGCCGGGCAGGCGCCGGCCGTGCCCCTGAACCTGCTCGGCGACTTCGCCGGCGGCGGGCTGCTCCTCGCCTTCGGTGTGGTCGCCGCGCTCCTCGCCCGTGAGCGCACCGGCGCCGGGCAGGTCGTCGACGCCGCCATGGTCGACGGGGCCGCCCTGCTGTCGGCTCCGATGGCCACGGGGTACGCCCTCGGCTACTTCCACCAGGAGCGGGGCACCAACTTCCTCGACTCGGGCGCGCCCTACTACGACTGCTACTGCTGCGCCGACGGGCGCTGGATCTCGGTCGGCGCCATCGAGCCGAAGTTCTGGGTCAACCTGCTCGACGGGCTCGGCCTGGCCGGCGACCCGCGCTTCGCCGACCAGAACGACGAGGCGGCCTGGCCGGCGATGAAGGATCGCCTGGCCGAGGTGTTCGCCACCCGCCCGCTCGAGGCGTGGATGGCGGTGTTCGCCGACGACGACAACTGCGTGGCGCCGGTCCTCCCGTTCGCCGAGGTCCTCGAGGATCCGCACGTGGCCGGCCGGGGCGTCTACGTGGCGGTCGACGGGGTGCCCCAGCCGGCCCCGGCGCCGCGGTTCTCCGGCACCCCGGCCCGCTTGGATCGGCCGCCGGCGGTTCCCGGCCAGCACGCCGACGAGGTGCTGGCCGAGATCGGCTACGACCCCGCCGCCGTCGCCGCGCTCCGCGCCACGGGTGCGCTGGCCTGACCGCCGTGGGCCGGGGACCTGAAAGGCCGTCAGAGGGTGGGCTAGCCTTCCAGCCGCGCCAACCACCTGGGGGAGCCACGTTGCGTCGTACCTTTCACCGCCGGCGAGCCGTCCTCGCCTTCGCGTCGCTGAGCCTGCTGGCGACCGCCTGCGGCACCCGAGTGCCCGATGCCGACTTCGCCACGGTCGGAGACGGCCTGGGTGGTGGCGGGGCCAGCAGCGGCGGTGGTGGCGGCGGAGCGGTGGCGTCGGGCGGGGGCGCCTCCGGGAGCGGTGTCGCCTCCGGGTCGGAGGGGAAGTTCGGCACGCTCGACATCCCGTGCGGTCCGGGCGACACCTCGTCGTACACGGCCACCGACAAGGGCGTCACGAAGGACACCATCGCCATCACAACGATCTCGGACCCGGCCGCCGACGGCCCCAAGCCCGGCATCGACCAGGGCGTGTTCGACTCGATGGAAGCGTTCTCGAAGTGGTGCAACGAGCTCGGCGGCATCAACGGCCGCAAGCTCAAGCTCACGCTCCGTGATGCCGGCATCCTCAAGTACAAGGAGCAGGTGCTGGCCGCCTGCGCCGAGGACTTCGCCTTGGTGGGCGGCATGGGCATCCTCGACAACCTCGGGGCCCAGGACCAGGTCGACTGCGGGCTGCCCAACGTGCCCGGGGTCGCCGTGAACCCGGAGCAGACCGGGGCCGACCTCACCTACCAGTCGCTGCCCAACCTGGCCTGGCGCTACAACGTGGGCCCCACCGACTGGGTCAAGCAGCGCTTCCCCGACTCCATCCAGAAGGCGGCCGCCATCTACACCAACCTGTCGGTGGCCAAGATCCAGAGCGACCGCCTGGCCGAGGCCTACACCAAGCGTGGCTTCACCTTCGTGAGCCGGCCGGCGGCCGACATCTCCGAGGCCAACTGGGGCCCGAAGGTGTCGGACATGAAGAACAAGGGCGTGACCTTCATGAGCCTCACCTCCTCGTTCGAGGAGGTCGTGCCGCTGGCCAAGGCGATGAAGGCCCAGAACTTCAAGCCCGTGGTCGAGCTCGAGACCAACTACTACAACGACAAGTTCCCCAAGGCGACCGACGGCGAGGCCGACGGGTTCTTCGTCCGGTCCCACACCTGGCCCCTCGAGGAAGCCGACAAGAACCCGGCGGCCCAGCAGTACGTCGAGATCCTGACCAAGTACAAGAAGGACGCCGTCAAGGAGTTCCTCGGCGTGCAGGCCTTCTCGTCGGCGCTGCTGTGGGCCACCGCGGTGAAGAAGCTCGGGGCCAACGTCACCCGTGACGGGCTCGAGCGTGAGCTGCAGAACACCCACTACTGGGACGGCGGCGGCCTCCAGGCCCCCTCCGATCCGGGGGCCCGCACCGTCACCGCCTGCTTCGTGATCATGAAGGTGGAGGGTGACCACTTCGTGCGGGAGTACCCGCTGCCCGACAAGGACGCCGACGTCTACAACAACAAGGTGGCGAAGGGCATGGCCTGCCCCGACAACGCCTTCGTCGAGCTCACCGGTGACGGCTCCGGCGTCGACTATCGGAGTCTCGGGGCCAAGAAGGGCGGCACGCCCAAGTGACCGGCCTGGGTGCCGTGATGGCCTCGCTGCCGGCGCTCCTGGCCGACCAGAGTCGCCTGAGCGAGTTCCTCGGGTTCACCGTTTTCGGGATCGTCCTCGCCGCCATCTACTTCATCGCCGCCAGCGGCTTGGTCGTCACCTACACCACGTCGGGGATGTTCAACTTCGCCCACGGCGCGGTGGGCATGATCGGCGCCTTCACCTACTGGCAGCTGGTCGTGAGCTGGGGCTGGCCCGTGGTGCCGTCGCTGCTGATCATCCTGCTGGTGATCGCCCCGTTGCTCGGCGTCTTCATCGAGCGGGTCGTGATGCGGGGGTTGCAGGGGGTCAGCGAGGTCACCCGCACGGTGGTGTCCATCGCCCTGCTCTTCTCCCTGATCCGGGTGGCCCCGATGATCTGGGGCAGCAAGAACACCTACAAGGTCCCCGCCTTCTTCGCCGGGAACAGCGTGGAGATCGCCGGGGTCGGCGTCACCTACCACCAGCTCGTCACCATCGCCATCGCCATCGGCGTGGCCGTGTTCCTCCGCTGGCTCCTCTTCCTCACCCGCCTCGGGGTGGCCATGCGGGCGGTGGTCGACAGCCGGCCGTTGAGCCGGCTCAACGGAGCCCGGCCGGAGCGGACCTCGGCGGCGTCGTGGGCCCTCGGATCCTCGCTCGCCGCCCTCGCCGGCATCCTCGTGGCCGAGCGCATCGTGTTCGACGTGGTCGCCCTGACCTTCCTCGTCGTCAACGCCTACGCCGCCGCCGTCGTGGGGCGCCTCACCAGCCTCACCCGCACGTTCGTGGGCGCGGTGGTGCTGGCCCTGGTCCAGAGCTACGGCCAGGGCTACCTGCAGGAGAACCCGGCGTGGTTGCCCAAGGACCTCGACGTGGTCAACACCGTCAGCACCGCCGTGCCGGTGGTGCTGCTCCTGGTCGTGCTGCTCCTCATCCCCCAGGCCCGGCTGCGGGCCGCCGGCATCCAGCGCAGCCGGGAAGCCGTCCCCCATCCCAAGATCCGTCTGACCCTCATCGGCGTCGGCTCCCTGGTGGCCGTGGTCGCGCTGGTGTCGCTCGTCATGGGCGGCGACGACCGCATCACGTGGAGCAAGGGCCTCGCGCTGGCCATCATCATGCTGTCGCTCGTCCCCCTCACCGGCTACGGGGGGCAGATCTCGCTGGCCCAGATGAGCTTCGCCGGGTTGGGCGCCTACGCCGTGGCCACCTGGGGCGACGGCAGCCCCGTCGGGTTGCTCGCCGCGGTCGTGATCGCCGCCGCCGCCGGCGTGCTCGTGGCCCTGCCCGCCCTGCGGCTCTCGGGCATCTACCTGGCCCTGGCCACGCTGGCCTTCGCCTACTTCGTCGAGAAGGTCGTGTTCCCCCAGCGCCTCCTGTTCCCCACGGCGACCAAGCCGGTGAAGCGCCTCAACCTCTTCGGGCTCTCGCTCGACGACGACCGCGCCTACATGGTGTTCCTGGCCGTGGTCTTCGGGCTGCTCACGGTCGGCATCGTCCTGCTCCGGCTCGGGCCCTTCGGCCGGCGGCTGCAGGCCATGAAGGACAGCCCCGCCGCCTGCGCCACCCTCGGCCTCAACCTCACCCGCACCAAGCTGCAGGTGTTCGTCCTGTCGTCGGCCATCGCCGGGCTGGGCGGGGGGCTGTACGCCGGGGTGGGGAAGGCCGCCAACACCATCGACTACTCGGCGCTGCAGAACCTCCCGGTGCTGCTGATGGCCGTCGCCGGCGGCGTGGCCCTCTGCAGCGGGGCGCTGGTGGGCGGGCTCCTGCTGGCGTCGTTCGGGCTCGGCGCCAAGTCGATCCCGTCGATCGAGGTGCTCGGGGTCGACAGCAAGACCTTCTTCACCAACCTCTTCGCCCTCGCTCCCGGCCTCATCGGCATCGCGCTCGGTCGCAACCCCAACGGGATCGTGGCGGGGATGAGCGAATGGGCGCGGGCCAAGTACGACGCCCGGTTCGGTGCCGGCGCCGACGACGAGGTGGATCTGGACCGGTTGCCGCGGCTGCCGCTCGAGCCGGTGCTCGACGTCGAGCACATGGGGCTCTTCCGGGCCTTCTCGGCCGACGAGGTAGCGGCCATCGACGCTGTGGTCCGGGTCGACGTGGGGAAGGAGATGGCCCATGCCGCTCCTTGACGCCAAGGAGGTCAGCGTCCGGTTCGGTGGGCACATGGCCCTCCTGGACGTCACCATGTCGGTGGAGCCGGGTCGGATCACCGGGCTGATCGGCCCCAACGGGGCCGGCAAGACCACCCTGTTCAACGTGATGACGGGCCTCCAGGACCCGGTGCGCGGGCGTGTCCTCATGAACGGCATCGACGTCACCGGGTCCCCGCCCCACGAACGGTCGCAGCGGGGGATGGCCCGCACCTTCCAGCGCCTCGAACTGTTCGGCTCCCTCACCGCCTACGAGAACCTCCAGGTGGCGGCCGAGATCAAGCGGATGTGGGGCGGTGGCACCAGCGTGCCGGCCGACGAGCGGGTCGAGAGCGCCATCGAGCTGATCGGGATGCGGCCGTTCGTGCACAAGCGGGCCGACGTGCTCACGACCGGCCAGGCCCGCCTGGTGGAGCTGGGCCGGGCCCTCGTCACCCGCCCGAAGGTGCTGCTCCTCGACGAGCCCGCCTCCGGTCTCGACGCCGACGAGACGGAGTACTTCGGCACGATCCTGAAGGGCCTGGCCAAGGCCGGCATGGGGATCCTCATCGTCGAGCACGACGTGCCGCTGGTGATGAAGCTGTGCTCGCAGATCTTCGTGCTCGACTTCGGGCAGATGATCGCCTCGGGACCGCCCGCGGCCATCCAGGGCAACCAGCGCGTGATCGAGGCCTACCTCGGCGCGCCGGCGGGGAGCGGGGCATGACCGACACCGCCCCCCTGGCCCCGATTCTCGAGCTGCGGGGGCTGCGCGCCGCCTACGGCCGCATCGAGGTCCTCCACGGTGTGGACCTCACCATCCCGGCCGGATCGGTCTTCGCCCTGCTCGGCCCCAACGGCGCCGGCAAGACCACCACCATCTCGGTGTGCTCCGGGCTCATGGCGCCCACCGGCGGCGGGTTCTACCTGGCCGGCCGGCTGATGAACGGCGCCGCCCCCGACCAGCTGGCCCGCGCCGGGGTGTGCACGATCCCCGAGGGTCGCGGCGTCTTCCCGAACCTCACCGTCCGCGAGAACCTGCAGATGATGTCGTTCACGGGGGCGGCGATGGCCGACATCGAGGACGCCGCCTACTCCCGCTTCCCCCGGCTCAAGGAACGCCGGTCCCAGCTGGCCGGCACGATGTCCGGGGGCGAGCAGCAGATGCTGGCCATCGCCCGGGCCATGGTGTCGAACCCCGCCGTGCTGCTCCTCGACGAGCTGTCCATGGGGCTCGCCCCGATGGTGGTGGAGGAGCTCTACGGCGTCGTCGCCCAGATCGCGGCGAGCGGCGTGTCGATCCTGGTGGTGGAGCAGTTCGCCCGCACGGTGCTGGGCGTGGCCGACCGGGCGGCCATCATGTTGCACGGGACGGTGGCCAAGGTGGGCCACCCATCAGAGCTGGAAGCAGACCTCTCGGCCGCCTATCTCGGCGGTTGACCAATCGAGTGAGCCCAAGGGGAGTCGTGGAGACGAACTACAGCAACCAGACGCCGAGCGCGAGCCAGCGAGCCATCGAGTTCCGCGACGAGATCGCCGGCATGCAGATCAGCGCGCCCGTCGACGCCGACGAGCGCCGGTTCCTCGTGGCCGGCATGGCCCTCGTCGGCATCGGGATCGTCCTGATCCTCGCCGGCTACTGGGGGGCGTCGGGCACGCCGATCCCGGCCAAGCAGACGCCCTACCTGATCTCGGGCGGCCTCCTCGGGCTCGCCGTGGTGGTGGCCGGTGCGGCGCTGTTCGTCCGCTACTCGCTGTCCCGCTACCTCCGGTTCTGGCTGGTGCGCTCCATCTACGAGCAGCGGACCCAGACCGACCGCGAGGTCGAGGTGCTCGAGCGCTTGGAGGCATTGCTCCACGCCGCCGTCCGCACCCGGTCCCAGACCCCGCCGTCGCAGGGCCCCAACCAGTTCTGATCCCCGATCCCGTGGGTGAGAAATTTTAGGGAACGCGCAAAA